>CAMFLL010000119.1 GCA_945957405.1 uncultured Mycolicibacterium sp.
CGCGATTCGCCTTAGTCTCGTGGGCTCGGAGATGTGTATAAGAGACAGGGATACAACAGCTCCGCCGTCGCGGACTGGGTGGTCGGCGCCGTCTACACCCTGGTCCGCGGCCTTCACTGGCGACACACCGGGATCCGAAGCGGTGCATGGCCTACCGACTCTCCCGCCCGAGAGCTGGCGGCCTCGACGGTGGGACTGCTCGGCTACGGACACATCGGCCAGGCAGTGGCGGCGCGACTCGCCCCGCTCACGCGGGTCGTCCTGTACAGCGACGTACGTGATGCCGGGGGCGCGGGTTGCCGGGTCGGCACCGCAGAACTCCTGGTGCGCAGCGATGTGCTGTCGGTTCAACTACCTCTGACCGACGAAACGCGCGGATTGATCGGCGCCGACGAACTGGCCGCGATGCCCGCCGGTGCTGTCCTGATCAGTGCCGGGCGCGGTGGTGTGGTCGACGAGAACGCCCTGTTCCGCGCGGTGGACAGTGGCCACCTCGGCGGCGCCGCGTTGGATGTCTTCGACACCGAACCCCTGGCCGCGGACAGCCCGCTCCGACGGCACGACCGCATCCTGCTCTCACCGCACGTCGCCGGCGTGACCCGGCAAGCCGAGGAACGGTTGATGAGTTTGTTACAGGACAACATCGGTCGCGTTCTGCGCGGCGCACCACCGCTACACCGGATCACGGCCCCGAGAAACCATTGCGGTGCCGATCGTCCTTGAAGCGCCGTACCACCATGCCCATTGCACCGGCCACGAGCAGCCCGAGCCACAGCACATGTGCTGCCAGCACCACCGTTCGCGCTCCGGCGGGCGGCGTCGGGCGCGCTCCGTCGATGCGGTACAGCGTCATGTCCGGATCGGTGTAGACCACGGGTAGTCGGTCGAGCGTCGTTGCCGCCGAGCCGGTTTCGCCGGATGTGCCGTGTTCGACCACCACCCAGCCGACGCCGGCATCGGCCAGCCGGGCCGGGTCGGCGCCGGCCAGCAGCGCATCCTGCACGGCGCGGGCCCGCGACCCCTCGCCGAAGACGGGACGTCCGGAGATCGTGAGGTCGCCGGTCGAGAGCACATCGGCGCGCACCCACCGCGGCAGTGGGTCCAATACCGGTGCCGCGCCAGCCCATTGGAACTGCCGCATCGAATCGGCGGGTAGCACCATGACGGGCCGGGGGTCGGCGTTGATGTGCTCGGCAACCGCCGTCCAGCCGCGCGGATAGTGCACCGAGGTCATCTGCCCGCCGACACCCCACGCCAGGTCGGGCAGTACCGCGACGAGTGCCGCACAACCCACCGCCGCGACCACGGCGGGACGCAACCGGGACAGCGTCAGGACCGACCCCGCCGCGGCCAGGACGTAGCCGGGTAGCGCCAGCGCCACCCACTTCTGACCGTCGCGCAGCACCCCGAGGCCGGGCACCGCCTCGGTGACGGCCCGAACGAGGGTAAGGCCGGGGCCGGTTGCCATCATGGCCGGCAGCAGTACCGCCAGGACCGCCAGCATCAGGAGCGGGGTCACGGCGCGGTTGCGCGCCACGGCCGGTATCCCCACGACTACCACGAGCAGCACGACCGCCGTGCCGACGATCGCGAAAAGCGTTGAGCGGGAACCGGGTACCGCATCGGCGTTCCAGATCCCGCCGAGCGACGCGAGGCTGCCCAGCGTTCCGAGGCCGGGCTCGGCGCGGGCGGCGAACGCGGTCACCCCTGTGCCGCCGGATCGGAATGCCGCCAGCGAGTCGGTGAACGCCGCAGCGGTGAGCCACGGTGCGGCCGTTCCCAGGGCAACGCCCAACACACCTGTCGCGCAGCGCCACCGCGCCGCGGCCGCACCGGGTACCGCTATGGTGACCAAGCCCACTACGGCCGCCAGCATGAGACCCGTCGGTGTCAGACCGGCCAGTGCGATCCAGAACACCAGCGCATACCAGTCGCCCGGACGCCCGCGTGAGCGCAAGCGAAGTACTGTGGCCGCGATCCACGGCAGGCAGCCGTATCCGACCAACAGGCTCCAGTGCCCCTGTAGGAGACGTTCGGCGACATACGGATTCCACACGGCGAGCGTGGCGGCCATGAACTGCCCGGGCCGCCCCGCGGCCGGTAACGCGACGTCGACCAGATGTGCCGAACCCCAACCCGCCAGCCAGAGGCTCGCGACCAACAGCGCCTTGACCACCAAGCCGCCGTCGACGACGTGGGAGGTCAGCGCGACGAAGAAGTCCTGCGGCAGGGCGCGGGGGGCCGCTTCGGCGACGCCAAGGGCGGCGTCCGTCAGATACGACCGCGGCGTGGACACTGCGTCACGCAGCAGCAGATAACCCGGTCGGAGGAGGGGCGCGGTGACAACGAACGCCAGGATCAGCGCGTACCCGGGCAGGGCGAGCCGAGACCAGATGGCGGGCGCAGCGGTGCCCGCGCCGAGACGACCGGTCAGGGGCCCTGGTCGGGATGGAGATCGGGGCGCTGCGCGGGCAGCTTCTCGGTTTCCGCCTCCGCGGCGGGCATGGGGCCGGTGTCGGCATCGCGTCTGCCGAGACCGCTGAAGAAACCGCCCTCGGGCCGGTCGAGGCCGGGGTCGATCAGGGCGGCCTCTGCCCGCAGGCTGAACGAGCCGAGCAGTGCGCCCGCCACCAGGCTGACCAGGCCCACGGCGGTGAAGGTGATCGGCAGGATCCGCGACCACAGCGCCACGCGGTCCCGTTCGTCGCGGGCGGCCGCCACCTGCTGCTCGACAGTGGACTCGTTGGAGGTGACGGTGTAGTCGGCCAGCGCCATCTCGGGCTTGAGCGGGTCGCGGGCGTAGTAGTGGTTCGCGTGCTCCTCGGCCTTGACGATGGTGCCCGAGACCGGGTCGACCCAGAATGTGCGCTGCGCCGCGTAGAACCGTGTCATGGTGATCGGCTCTTCGGGATCGCCCGGCAGGCCCCACAGTGACGCCCGCGCGGTGACCTCGCCGTCCTCGTCGTTGTCGTACAGGGACGCGTATTTCAGGGGGTCGGCCAGCTTGCCGTCGGAGTCGTAACCGACGTTCTGGGTGAACCGGTAGGTGGTGAGGCCATTGACATCCTCTTCGCCCTCGTAGTTGGCGTCGTAGGCCTGCTGCGCGATCGGGTCGAAGAACGGGTACGTCTTCTTCTCCGTGTTGAACGGGAACCGGTAGGACAGCCCGTCGTGCGGAAGGGCGATGTTGGTGGGCGGCTTGGTGTCCTCGATGGTGCGCGGCTTCTGTACCGCACCGCCGGGGTGGGTGTCATCGGAGACCGCCATGGCGGTACCCCGGTTGAGCGTCACGGTGTCGACCATGGCCAGCAACAAACCGTTGTCCTGTTGCTTGTCGGTGCGCCGCACCGTGGTGCCGACCTGCAGCGTGACCACGTCGGCGTTGGCCGGGGATTCGACGCTGACCTGCTGCTGCGACACCAGCGGGACGTTCTTGTCGATGATGAACCGTTCCCCGAGCAGTGATGCCGGGTCCAGAGCTGCGCCGGTACCGTCGCTGATCAGTGTGGTGTCCAGGTCGAGCGGGATCTTCTTGATCTTGCCCGCCGTATATGTGGACAGCAGCAGTGCGGCGATCAACATCGCTGCGCCGAGCCCGAGAAGACCACAGGCCGCGATACGCAACATGACTGCTCGGTTCAAGGCGTGCGTACCTTCCTTCCGGTCCGGGCAGCGTAGGCAAAACCCGTTCGACCCTAACAGCAGACCATAAGCAGGCGACTTATTCGTATGCCGTCGCCCGGGTACCCGCGCGCGCACGCACACAGTACGGGCAAACTGGTGCCCGTGAAGACCACCGACGACGATCGCGGCGACGCGGGGGTCGGCGGGACCCGCAGTTTTCTGCCCGCCGTGGAAGGCTTGCGTGCCTGCGCGGCCCTCGGCGTCGTCGTCACCCACGTCGCGTTCCAGACTGCGCACTCCTACGGCATCTCCGGCCGGCTGTTCCACCGATTCGACCTCGCCGTCGCGGTGTTCTTCGCGCTGTCCGGATTCCTGCTGTGGCGCGGCCACGCCGCGGCGGCGCGCGGGCTGCGGCGGCGCCCGCCCACCAGTCACTACCTGCGGTCCCGGATCGTGCGCATCATGCCCGGGTATCTGGTGGCCGTCACCGTCATCCTGCTGCTTTTACCTGATGCGACCGGCGCCGACATGACGGTCTGGCTGGCCAACCTCACCCTCACGCAGATCTACGTGCCGCTCACGCTGACGCCGGGTCTGACGCAGATGTGGAGCCTGTCGGTCGAGGTCACCTTCTATCTCGCGTTGCCGATCCTGGCGTTGATGGCCCGCCGACTGCCCGTGGGCGCCCGGATCCCGACCATTGCTGCCGTGGCCGTGGCCAGCCTGGCGTGGGGATTGTTGCCGATCCACACCATGGCCGGGGTGAACCCCCTCAACTGGCCGCCGGCCTACGCCTCCTGGTTCGCGGCAGGCATGCTGCTGGCCGAATTGACCGTCAGCCCGATCGGCTGGGCGCACCGGCTGGCGCGACGCCCGCTCGTGATGGCGGGGATCGCTCTGGTGGGCTATCTGATCTCGGCGTCGCCGGTGGCGGGCCCGGGGGGGCTGACGCCAGCCTCGCTGAGCCAGTTCGTGGTGCGCACCGCGATGGGCGCCGTTGTCGCGGGTGCACTGCTGGCCCCGCTGGTGCTGGACCGGCCCGACACACCGCACCGGATCCTGGGCAGCTCGCCGATGGTGACGCTGGGCCGCTGGTCCTATGGTCTGTTCGTGTGGCATCTGGCGGCGCTGGCGATGGCGTTCCCGATCGTCGGCAAGTTCGTGTTCAACGGCGCCATGCCGGTGATCCTGGTGCTCACCATCGTGTTCGGGTTCGCGATGGCTGCGGTGAGCTACGCGCTGGTGGAGAACCCGTGCAGGCAGGCGTTGCGCCGTTGGGAGTACCGCCGGGTCAACCAAGTTCCGCCACTGGACAGTTCGGTCACGGATGCGCCCGAACCCGTCACCGCGCACTGATCTGAAGGGGTAGTTGGTCATGACATCGCAGACACCGTTGACCGTCATGTTCTGGCCGGAGTCGGCCTACGGCCCCACCAATCAGTGCATCGGCCTGGCGGCGATCCTGCGCGAGCGCGGCCACACCATCGTGTTCGCCGCGGAGAGTTCGTGGGCGGGCAAGCTGGCGCCGCTGGGGTTCGTGGAGGAGCTGGTTGATCTGGCACCTCCCGAGCCGGCCGGTGCGGACGCCGGTCAGGAGGATGCCGGTGCGTTCTGGACGAATTTCATCGCCGAGACGGCGCCGGAGTTCCGCAAGCCCACCGTCGAGCAGCTCGAGAGCTTCATCCAGCCGACGTACCAGGCCTTGATCGACGGCGCCAAATACAGCGAACCGCGACTGCGGGACATCATCGCCCGCCACCGGCCCGACGTCATCGTCGAAGACAATGTGGTGTTGTTCCCGGCGTTGGTGACCTCGGGGGCACCGTTTGTGCGGATCATGTCGTGCAGCCCGCTGGAGATCCCGGGACCTGATGTGCCGCCGCCCTTTTCGGGTTTGCCGAGCGGCGACCGCAGCGCCTGGGATGCCTATCGTGCCGAATTCGACCGGAGCCACCGGGCAATGTGGGCGGACTTCAACGACTGGGTGCAGCAGCAGGGCGCGCCCGCGCTACCCGAGCTGGAATTCATGCCGCGCGCAAATGCCGCCAATCTCTATGTCTACCCGGCCGAGGCCGACTACACCGAGGCCCGCCGACTCGATGACAGCTGGACGCGGATGGATTCCAGCGTTCGCGAGACCGACGACGACTACCGGGTGCCCGAACAGGTCGCCGACCGGCCTGACGGCAGCGCGCTGGTCTACCTGTCACTCGGCTCGCTCGGTGGCGCCGACGTCGACCTCATGCAGCGACTCGTCGACGTGCTCGGCACCACCCGGCACCGGTTCATCGTGAGCAAGGGACCGCAGGCGGAGCGGATCACGTTGGCCGACAACATGGTCGGCGAGCAGATGTTGCCGCAGACCAAGGTCATCCCACAGGTCGACCTGGTGATTTCGCACGGTGGTAACAACACCACCACCGAGGCGCTGCACTTCGGTAAACCACTGATCGTGCTGCCGCTGTTCTGGGATCAGTACGAAAATGCCCAGCGCATCGACGAACTCGGATTCGGGGCGCGGCTGGACACCTACCGGTTCGCCGACGACGAGCTGACCGGCGCGTTGGATCGGCTGCTGGCCGACACCGAACTGCGCGACCGGCTCGACAAGGTCGGTGAGGCGATCAGGGCGCGCGACGGCCTGCGGGTGGGTGCCGATGTGATCGAGCAGGTGGGCCGGCAGCACAGAACGCAAGACTGAAACCGATGTGCGCGTGATGATTTCGGTGCCAGAGCACGGCGACGCACTCGACGTTCTCGATCTCGGGCCGAACCGCAGGCTGGCGATCCTCGAGCAGCGGACGGCCGGGGCGCCCGTCCGCTCGGCGGTGCCGCAGGTGCGTGACACCGACGGTGGCTGGCGCCGGGGCCGGCCCGGTGACGGCGCCGCCGAAGCCATGCTCGAGACGCTGGCCGCAACGTCCGGCTCGCAGGTGCGGGGCCGTTTCACGGTGGTGTCCTGGACCGAGCGCGCTGCGGCCGGTGAGCGCGCCATCGACGTCGACCAGACCAACGAGTCGGTGATCGTCGGCGGAGCCGCGGTCGTCAAGTGGGCGACGCATCTGCAGGACGGTCCCCACCCGGCGCCCCGCCGGATCGCCCTGCTGCGGGAGTCGGGCTTCGACGCCATGCCCACGCCGTGGGGGTTGGTGACGTGGCGGCCACCCGACGGCGCCGAGACGCTGGCGGTCACGGTCGACGAATATCTCCCCGGCGCGGTCGACGGGTGGACGTGGGCTGTGGAGTTGATCACCGAAGCCGCCGGTGCGCACGGGCCGCGCGCCACAGCGGTGCTGACGGCCGCCGCGGCCGTCGGCGTCGTGGTCGCGGACCTGCATGCCGCGCTGGCCGGCACCGCGCGGGTGGCCACCGCGTCGGATGCTGTGCGTTGGCGCGATGAGGCGATGGCGACGCTGGTGACCGCGGCGGCGTCGACGACGTCGCAGGCCGGTGACGTGTTGCGGGAGCGCCGCACCGACATCGAGAACATCCTCGATGGGCTCGGCGCGCTGGCCGGCACCACGGTGCTCGAGGGCCACGGTGACCTGCACGTCGGTCAGGTGCTGCGTGCCGGCGGGCGGTTCGTGATCACGGACTTCGACGGCAACCCCGTGCTGCCCGCCGAGCAACGGGTGCTACCCATTCCCGCGGCGCTCGACGTCGCCGGAATGACCCAGTCGCTGGCCCACGTCGCGATCGTGGCCCGGAAGTACGCCGACCTCGACCCATCTGGGCTCGCCGAGGTCGACCTGCGGACCCGCCGGATGTTTCTCGACGCGTACGTCGACCGCTTGGCGGCGCTCGGCCTGTCGGGGCTCTTCGACAGCGCGGCGCTGCGCGCGTTCCGGTTGCAACAGGTACTACGCGAAATCATCTACGCCGCCCGCCATCTGCCCCGCTGGATGTACGTACCAGACGCGGCACTGCCCGCCCTGCTCGGCGAGACGACCCGCGACGAAAGGGGCTCTGGATGAATCCCGACGCCTTCACTGCCGACCTCCAGCGCAAGCCGGAGGTGCTCGGCAGGCTGGCCGACACGTTGGCCGCCGGAAATCCCTGGGCGGCGGTCCTGCCTCCGCATGTCGAACGGGTGGTCCTGCTCGGCATGGGCTCCTCGGCCTATGCCGGTGGGGTCGCCGCGGCCAGGATGCGGGCCCGCGGCCTGGTGGCGGCCTCGGAGTTGGCGTCGTCGACCCTGCTGCCGCAGTGGGGTCCCGGCACCGTCGTGGTGGCGACCTCGGCGTCCGGCGAGTCCGTCGAGACGCTCGACGCCCTGCGGCGGCTGCCCGCCAGAACCACCACGGTGGCCCTGACCAACACCGCGGAGTCGACCATCGCCGAACGGTGCGACGCCGTCGTGCACCTGGGCGCCGAACCGGAAGACGGTGGGGTCGCCTGCCGAAGCTTCCAGCACACCGTGGCGCTGCTGCTGGCCCTCGAGGCGCATCTCGCCGGCGCCGGGACGGCGCCGCTGGTGGTCGCGGCCCGGGCGGCCGCCGAGGCGACGGCACACCTGATCGACACCGAGGTGGACTGGCGCCCGGATGTGACACGTCTTCTGCTGGGGCCCAACGGAACACACCTGGCCGCTCCCGCACGCCGGTTCAGCTCGGCGCAGCAGGGCGCATTGATGCTGCGCGAAGGCCCACGTTTGCCGGCCGTCGGCTGCGAGACCGGGGATTGGAGCCATGTCGACGTCTACCTGACCAAGACGACCGACTATCGCCTGCTGGTGTTCGCCGGTTCACAGTGGGAAAACCAACTCGCCGAATGGACTACGCAACGGGGCAGCACCGTCGTCGGGGTCGGCGGTGACGTTCCCGGCGCGGCATACACCGTGCGTTATCCGGGCGACGAGAGCGACGACGTCCGGTTGCTGACCGAGACGTTGGTGCCCGAGCTGATGGCCGCCAGGGCATGGGCGGCGACGGCCGCGCAGGGGCGGCCGACGGCAACCTGAAACACGTTGCAAATCGGTCAGTTTCACCCCGGCGGCCATGGTGGTGGCGGCCGGGCTTTGCCGAGCGTTCCGCCGATTGTATTCAAAAATTGACGATCACGTGGATAAGTTCACCCAAACCACGGTGCCGCGACGTGTTCGCTGGCTACACTGTGGCCCTGCGCAGCCGGTCCGACCCGGTCTTGTCGGGGAGCCGGGTCGGTCGGCTGTGTCAGGATGCACTTTGCTGAGACAGTCTTTGAGGGACAAAACAAGTGGTCCAAAACCCTCGCACCATCGTCGACGTGTTGGCCGCCAGGTCGCAATCCGAAGACCTCGCGTATGTCTTCCTCGCCGACGGCACATCGACGTCTGAAGAGCGGTGGACCTTTGCCGACACCGCTCGACATGCCGATGTGTGGTCGCACCGCCTGGCGGACGCCGGCGTCGGCCCCTGCGACCGGGTGATCCTTGCGCTCAACCCAGGCCTGGACTACATCGCTGCGCTCTTCGGGATCATGGCGCTCGGTGCCGTGCCGGCGCCCAGCTTCCCGCCGCTGCGGCCCAGGGAACTGGAGCGGCTCGGCGCCATCGCGACGGACTGCGCACCACGGGCCATCGTGATCGACGCGATGTTCGCGTCCCGGATCGAAGAGATCGCGGCGGGCACCGTGGTTCTGTACGGCGCCACCGCGCGGGTCGAGGGGACGGCGACGGACAGGGTTCGGTGCCATCCCGATGACCTGGCGCTGATCCAGTACACGTCCGGTTCGACGGGGGCACCCAAGGGCGTGTGCCTGACCCACGCCAATGTGGTGAGCAACTGCGCGGCCCTGGACCGCAGCATGGGACACGATCCTGGGCGGGTGGGGCTGTCCTGGTTGCCGCCCTACCACGACATGGGGCTGATGGGGACCATCATCCTTTCGCTGTACCACGGCTGGCCGCTGGTGCTGATGTCGCCGCTGCATTTCGTCCAGGAACCGCGCCGTTGGCTCGAGGCCATCACCGATTACAAGGTGACCATCACGGTGGGGCCCAATTTCTCGCTGGACCTGTGTGCCGCTGTCCTCGAGGATGACCACGACGGTATCGACCTGTCCTCGGTACGCGAATTGTATTGCGGTGCAGAACCCATCAACGCGCGCACGTTGGCGCGGTTCGAGGAAGCTGCGGCCGCCGTCGGCTTTCGCGACGACGCGCTGATTCCGTGTTACGGGATGGCCGAGGCCACCCTGTTCCTCGCCGGCAAGGCCAGGGGAACACGCCACCGCAGCGCCTGCGATGATGGCCGTGATGTGGTCAGTTGCGGTGTCGTCGATGCCGATCACACTGTCACCATCGTCGATCCCGCCACCGCACAACCGGTTCCCCAGGGCGCGACCGGGGAGATCTGGGTGGCCGGCCCCAGTGTCGCGGTCTGCTACTTCCGGCGCGAGGAGCTCAGCAAGGATACATTCGGTGCGACGCTGCCCGCCGACGACCGCCGCTACCTTCGCACCGGCGATCTCGGATTCCTCTGGCGGGGTGAGCTTTTCGTGACGGGTCGGATCAAGGACCTGATCATCGTCGACGGCCGCAACATCCACCCTCAGGATGTGGAGGCCGCCGCCGTGCGCGCCGACCCGGCGGTACGCCGCGCCGTGGCGTTCTCGGTGCCGGGGGAGCAGACCGAACAACTCATCCTCGTCGTCGAGGCCCACGGAGATTCTCCAGATGCGAGTCATTCGGGCGCACTGGGCGATGCGATCCGCGCCCGGGTGACCGCGGAATTCGCCGTCCGACCCGACGTCCAGTTCTGGCCACGGCGGGCCATCCCCACCACGACAAGCGGCAAAGTGCGCCGGCAGGAGACCCGTCGGATGTTCCTGACCGACGCGACGCAGAGGTGTACGGCATGAGCACACCCTCGTCGGTCATCCCTGAACGCGACGTCCTGGCTTCCCGCCTGGCCTATCTCACGGTGGGACTGCCCACCGTGGGGACGGTGGCGGCCATCGTCTATGCCGTCCGCTACGGCCTCACCGTCACCGATGCCGTGCTGTTCGCGGTGATGTACCTGATCACCGCGCTCGGTGTCGAGGCCGGGCTGCACCGCTACTTCACCCACCGCTCATTCGAGGCGTCCGGCCCGGTGAAAGTCGCTCTGGCCGTTGCCGGTTCGATGGCCGCTCAAGGCCCGATCGTGTTCTGGGTGGCCAACCACCGCCTGCATCACGCCTTCGCGGACACCGATCGTGACCCGCATTCCCCCCGGCCGCAGGGACCCGGGCTGCGGGGGCGGGCCAAAGGGTTGTGGCACGGCCATGTCGGATGGCTGTTCGACGTCAAGAAGATCGACTGGAGCAGGCACACCCGCGACTGGCTCGCCGACCGAACGATCATGAAGATCAACGCGTGGTACTTCACGCTGGTGCTCGCGGGTATCCTCGTGCCCGGCGTCGTCGGCGGACTGGTCACCTGGACATGGCACGGCGTCATCGGTGGCATCCTCTGGGGAGGATTCGCGCGCATCTTCGCCCTCGACCAGGCGACGTGGGCGGTCAATTCATTGGGTCACACCATCGGCAACCGGCCGTTCCCGGTGCGCGACGGCAGCCGCAACATCGGTGCACTCGCGCCTCCCACGTTGGGTGGGTCGTGGCACAACAACCACCACGCCCGCCCCGCGCTGGCCCAGACCCGGCGGCACTGGTGGCAGCTGGACCTGGCCGGCGAGTTCATCCGTGTGCTGGACCTGGTCGGGCTGGCACACCACGTGCGGTACGTGCATGCGGCGTCCGATCAGGCCGGTCAGGCCGGACAGGTAGGAGGGGTGCCATGAGCGCCGGGACCAACCAGGAGTCGCTGGCGAAGGCCATCCTGCAACTGAACCCGGCGACCGCGCGGGCCAAACGTGTGGTGGCACTGGTGACCATCGGCATCCCGGCGGTCGGCTTCGCCGTCGCGGTGTACCTGATCGCCACCGGGCAGGCCACAGCCTGCGACTACGTGCTCTTCGCGGTGTTCTATGTGATCCAGATGTTTGGTATCACCATCGGTTTTCACCGCTACGTCGCCCACAAGTCGTTCAAGACGTCGCGGTTCTTCGAAGGTGTGCTGATGATCTCCGGATCGATGGCACTCGAGGGCCCGCTGGTGTTCTGGGTCAGCACTCACCGGCGCCACCACCGCTACGCCGACGAAGAGGGCGACCCGCACTCGCCGAATCTCAGCGGTTCGGGTTGGCGCGGCAAGTTGAAAGGCCTGTGGTACGCCCATATTCCGTGGATGTTCAGCGATACCGAGTCGCGTGCCGCGGTGTTCGCTCCCGACGTGCTGCGTGATCGGCGGCTCTACAGCTACAGCCGCGGCTACCCGATCTGGGGTGCCGCCGGACTGCTCGCACCGGCCGTCATCGGCGGGTTCGTCGGAGGTGGCGCCGCGGCCGCGTTCTCCGGGTTCATCTTCGGCGGGTTGGCCCGGGTGTTCGTCGCTAATCAGGCCGCCTGGTGTGTGGGGTCGGTGAGCCACATGATCGGGTCCCGCCCGTTCGTCAACCGTGATGACAGCGCCAACAACTGGCCCGTTGCCTTCTTCACGTTCGGTGAGGGTCTGCAGAACAACCACCACGCATTTCCCGGTGCGTACCGCCACGGGATGCGCTGGTGGGAACCAGATCTCAGCGGTTGGGTGATCGCGGTGCTGGCTCGATTGGGCGTGGTGTGGGACCTGCACATGCCCAGCCGTACCGCGATCGACAACCGCCTGCGCCGTAACCGTGTCGCCACGCAGGCCACGGCCACTCCGACAGAAGGGCGCTGATGTTCAGGAGATCGAGGACGCCGACCATCGATGGCCCGTTGACGCGCGATTCGTTGCGCGGCTGGCTGGTCGCCGATCTCGCACGCCGGGTCAAGTGCCCCGAGTCCGAGGTGGACACGGCCAAGCCCTTCGACGCCTACGGTCTCGATTCACGGACGGCTGTGCAGGTTTCGGGTGCGCTGGAGAAGGTGGTGGAACGGCGGCTGTCGCCGGCGATTCTCTTCGACCACGGCACCATCGACGACCTCACCGATTACCTGACCCGTGAACTGCGCCTGCCGAGCTGAGCACGGCGATGACGCAGTCCCGGCGCGCGGTACCGACCGATCCTGATCCCAGGTTCGTCGAATTCCTCGAGAAGAGTCAGGCCATCCAGGGGCAACGGCTGGCCGCCGCGATTCCGCGCGAGTACTCAGAACCTTCGGTGCTGCGCGGATTCGTGGGGCTGGCGGTCAGCGCGCTGATCTATGTCGGCGCGTTGGTGGCGATCGCCGTTGCGGACCGATGGTGGGTGGTACCGCCGTTGATCGTCATCGCTGGGCTCGGCGGGTGGGGACTGCACTGTGTCGGGCATGACTGCGGGCATGGATCCTTCTCCCGCAACCGCCGGCTGAACGTCGTGGTCGGCCACTTCTGCCTACTCCCGCTGATGTACCCGTTCCATGCGTGGCGTCACGAACACAACTGGCATCACGCCCACGCCAACAGCCTCGATCTCGATGTCGACTGGCGACCGGTGTCAGAGGACGTGTACCGCAGGATGCCGCTGCGCTACCGCATCGTGTACTTCAGCATGCGCACCTGGGCGGTATGGGCCGGATCCATCAATTACTGGGTGAAATCCGGTTTCCGCCCTTCGTATTTCCTGAAGAAGGAGATGCGCCGTGATGTCCGGCGGTCCATCGTGTTCGTCGTCGTGGTCGGGGGTGCCTGTCTGGCGGGGCTCGCATACTTCACCGGGTGGCAGGGTCTTCTGCTGTACTTCGTGGCGCCGTGGTTCGCCATCCATGCCTGGTTCTCGATCACGACGCTGATGCACCACAGCGCCGAGGACATTCCTTATCTGCCGGAGCGGCACTGGACCCGCAACGCCAGCCGGCTGCTGGTCACCACCGACTTCCTCTATCCGAGGTGGTTGCTGTTCTGCACCCACAACATCTCGCTGCACACCGCGCACCACGTGGCCCCCTCGGTGCCCTACTACAACCTGGGGAAAGCGCAGGCCGCGCTCAAGCAGCAATACCCCGATATGGTGCGCATCGAGCGGGCCAGCGTCGGCAGAGTCTGGAACATCATCCACAAATGCCGGTTCTACGACCCGATCTCGGGTCTGTACGCGACCCAGCCGATGCGACGGGCCGACGACAGGTGAAGCCGTACCGGGCGTTGTCGGCGCTGACCGTGCGGGCCCACCGCCTGGCACCGCGGCCCGTCGGTTACCTGCAGACCGCGATGTTCGTCCACACCCGTGGCCTCGACCGGCCGTCGGCCGACCTGTGCCCGCTCGGGGCCCGGCGCGTCGACATCACCGGGGTGCCGCGGGTCGCGACGGCATATCTGTGGGGTGACGGCCCGCCGACGGTGCTCGCCCTGCACGGGTGGGGTACCGACAGCACGGTGATGTCTGCCGCAGCCGACACCGCGGCGGCCAATGGTGCCGCCACCATCAGCTTCGATGCTCCTGGTCACGGCGTCTCCCCAGGATCGCAGGCCACCATCACCGAGTACGCCGACGCGGTGGGCGCAGTGCTGCACCACTTTCCGAGCATCCGCATCGTCGTCGCTCATTCGCTTGCGGCCATCGCCGCGGCAGCGGCCATCGGTGCGTCGGAGCCAACAGATGTGCGCGATGTCCTGTTGCTGGCGCCGGCGTGCTCGCTGGCCGGTGTCCTGCGGCGGTGGTCGGCGCAGCGCGGGCTACCTCCCGCCGTGACGGCGCTGATCGCCGACGAGCTCTTTGCGCGCGACGGAGTTCCGGTGGCGCACTGGGATGTCCGTACTCTCGGCGTCGCGCGCGATGTACGCGTGCATATCCTGCACGACCCGGAAGACCGCTCGGTCCCCATCGACGACGCCCGCCGGATCGCCGCGGCGCTCCCCGTCCGTCTCGATGAGGTGCCGGGCGCCGGGCATCACGGCATCGTGGCAGGAGAGCACATGCGGGTGGCGCTGATGTCGATGCTGCGCACCGATCACGACCAGCGGAAGGTGTTGCCATGACCGCGATTCCCGAGGTCCTGCGCGAACGCGCGAGCCTACAACCCGGCGACCCGGCGTTCACCTATGTCGACTACGACCAGGATCCGGCCGGGATCTCAGAGACACTCACGTGGTCGCAGATGTACCGACGGGTGCGCGCCGTGGCGGCTGCCCTGCGCGCGCACGGTGGCGACGGCGACCGCGCGCTGATCCTCGCACCGCAGGGTCTCGACTACGTCGCGGCATTCCTGGGGGCGCTCGAAGCCGGCTTCGTCGCGGTGCCGCTCTCGGTGCCCTTGCCCGGTACGCATGACGAGCGGGTGAACCTGGTGCTCGGGGACTGTGATCCGGTCGCGATCCTGGCCACCTCGGCAGTTTTTGGCAGTGTCGGCGAGTACCTGGAACAGCAACGGCCAGAATATCTCCCAGCATTGATCGAGGTCGACACCATGGCGTCGGACGGTGCGCGCGGCACCGCGGGCGACCACACCGGCACCGCGCTCCTGCAGTACACGTCGGGATCGACACGGCAACCCACCGGCGTGATGGTGTCCCACCGCAACCTGGTGGCCAACTTCGAACAGGTGATGACGGGCTACTACGGCGATACCGGCGGGGTGGCTCCGCCCGGCACGACGGTGGTGTCGTGGCTGCCGTTCTACCACGACATGGGGCTCTTCATCGGCGTGTGCGCACCGATCCTGGCGGGCCTGCACAGCGTGCTCACCAGCCCGGTGGCGTTCCTGGTGCGGCCCGCGCGCTGGATGCAGTTGATGGCCGACCACAACCGGGTCTTCACACCGGCACCGAACTTCGCACTCGAGCTGGCCGTCCGCAAGACCACTGACGACGACATGGCCGGACGTGACCTCGCCGGCGTGACCCATGTGGTGTGCGGCGCCGAACGCATCCATGTGGCGACGGTGCGCCGGTTCCTGGACCGGTTCGCGCCGTATCACCTACGGCCGGAATCGATTCGACCCTCGTACGGCTTGGCGGAGGCGACGGTGTACGTTGCCGCCCGCGCACCGGGGTACGCGCCGAATATCGTGCACTTCGCCGGCGACAAGCTGTCCGCGGGGCACGCCGAACGGTCCGACGACCGGGACGGCACCGCGTTGCTGAGCTACGGTGTGCCGCTGTCCCCGGCGGTTCGGATCGTCGAGCCGGAGACCGCCACCGAGAATCCCGCCGGGCGGGTGGGCGAGATCTGGGTGCACGGCGACAATGTTGCCCAAGGTTACTGGCGCCAACCGGAGAAGAGTGCCGAGGTGTTCGAGGCCCGGCTGACCGATCCGTCACCGGGCACACCCGCCGATCCCTGGTTGCGCACGGGTGATCTCGGGGTGATCAGCGATGGTGAGCTGTTCATCGTCGGCCGAAGCAAGGATCTGGTCATCATCGACGGCCGTAATCACTACCCCGATGATCTCGAGGCCACCGTACAGGAGATCAGTGGCGGGCGGGTCGCGGCAATCTCGGTTCCCGGTCCGGGGCGTGAACGGCTGGTGCTCGTCGTCGAACTGAGGATTCGGCCGGACTCGGCGCCCGAGGAGGCCGCGAGCCGTATCGACACCGTCAAACGGGCTGTCACGGCGGCGATCTCGTTGGTGCACACCGTCAGCGTGGCGGATGTCGTGCTGGTGGCCCCGGGTTCGATCCCGATCACCACGAGCGGGAAGATCAGGCGGGCTGCCTGTGCCGACCGGTACCGCGGCGGTCAGTTCACCCGGCTCGGTTGACCGGCGCGCCGGGCGACGACGGCGGCCCGCACTGCCGACCGACGGGCCTTACCCGCGTCGTCGCGCAGCGGGCGGTCGACGAACTCGACACTGCGCGGCACCTTGTGGCTCTCGAGTCTGCCGCGTAGGTACTCCTGTATCGCGACCGCATCGAGTCCCTGCCCCGCTTGCTGGACCAGGGCGTGCGGGACCTGGCCCAGGTCATCGTGCGGGACGCCGACTACCAAGCTGGACAACACATTCGGATGCTCGTTGAGTGCATTCTCGATCTCGGCCGGATAGGTGTTCTTGCCGCCCACGGTGAACATGTCGACGCGACGGTCGGACAGGTAGAGGTACCCGTCGGCGTCGAAATATCCGAGGTCGCCGAGCGAATCCCAGCCGTCCCGACTCTTGGCGGTGGCGCCGATGTAGCGGTAGGTCGGGGAGCTGCCCGGTGACGGGCGCATGTAGATCTCACCCACCTCACCTGGACCGCAAGGGTTTCCGTCGTCGTCGAGCACTTTCATCTCGCCCGCCACCACGGTGCCCACCGATCCTCGATGCGTGAGCCACTCCGTCCCCGAGATGAAGGTCAGGGCCTGTAATTCGGTGCCGCCGTAGAGCTCCCAGACCGCATCGGGTCCCACCATGTCGATCCAGGCCGCCTTGATCGCAGGCGGGCACGGTGCCGCCAGATGCCAGAGCCGACGGATGGACGTCAGATCGTAGGCGCCGGGATTGCAGCGGTAGACCGGCAGTACGCGCTGCATGATGGTCGGGACCGTGGCCAGGAACGTGACGTGGTGATCGGTGATCAGGCGTAGGAACTCGCCGGGGTCAAACCGCGGCATGACCACCAGATGGTGGCCCAGCAGCAGACCCGCCACCGCGACCGTGAAGCCCGTGTTATGACTCATCGGCACCGAGATCAGCTGCACATCGCCGGCCTGTGCGCCCAGCGGGTAGCCGATCGCGGCGGGCACTCTGCTGTTGCCGCCGGTCTCGATGAGTTTGGGCCGCCCCGTGCTGCCGCCGGAGGCCATGGCCTTCCACGCCGGCGACACCGCCGCCGGGAGCGGATCATCGGAGATCGAGACATCTGGAGTGAATCCAGCCGGCAGGCTAGGTATCTTGCCGCCCGGGTCGGCGCGTCCGATCAGCAGCGCGCGGGGCCGCAGGCCGAGGATCTCGGCGTACTCGGTATCGGGCAGTGCGGGCGGCAGCGGCTGCGGTACCGCGCCGAGCTTCCAGCACGCTATCGCGGCCTGAATCCATTCGATCCCGTTCGGGATCGCGATCGTCACGTAATCGCCCTCGCGGACACCATATCCGGCGTAGGCCCTGGCCAGCCTGTTGGTGTCCGAGTCGAGTTCCGCGCGACTGGTCGTGACACCGTCACACGTGATGGCGGGGGCGTCGGGATCCGTGGCGGCCAGGGCGGCCAGCTGGGCGGGGATGGGTTCCGCGGGCATCAGTAGCCGCCTTGTGCGGCGAAGATCCGGCGCGGATTGCCGACGAGCATCATGTCGATCTGCTGGTCGGTGACGCCGCGTCGGCGCAGGGCGGGCAGGACGTCATTGTGGATGTGCAGGTAGTGCCAGTTCGGCAGCACCACTGGGAGTTCGGCTTCGGGGAGCCAGTCGATGAAGCACGACGCGTCGTGCGACAGCACCATCTTGTCGGCGTGGCCGCGTTCGCACATCCGTGCCACGGTCTCGACGCGTTCCTCGAACGGCAGGTAGACATCGGCACCGAACCGGTCCATGCCGATGAAGGAGCCCCGCGCGATGATCTCCTCCAGATACGCGATGTCGGTGGTGTCGCCGGAGTGTCCGATGATCACCCGGCTCAGGTCGACGCCTTCCTCGGCGAACACCTTCTGCTGATCGAGGCCGCGGCGGGTGGCGGCGTGGGTGTGCGTCGAGATGGGCACACCGGTCTGCCGGTGGGCCTCGGCGACCGCCCGCAGGACCCGCTCGACACCCGGTGTCACACCGGGTTCGTCGGTGGCGCACTTGAGGATTGCGGCTTTGATGCCGGTCCCGGCGATACCGTCTTCGATGTCGCGGACGAACAGATCTATCATCGGGTCGGGTCCGGCCAGCACCGTCCCGGGCCCCTTGAAGTGGAAGTACATCGGGACGTCGTTGTAGGTGTAGACACCGGTGGCCACGACGATGTTCAGGTCCGTCGCGGACGCGATGCGCGCGATCCGCGGGATGTAGCGGCCCAGTCCGATCACGGTGAGGTCGACGATGGTGTCGACGCCGCGTGATTTCAGCTCGTTGAGCCGGGAGATGGCGTCGGCCTGTCTGCGGGTCTCGTCGCCCCATACCGACGGATCGTTGTCCATCATCTCCGGAGACAGGACGAACACGTGCTCGTGCATCAGCGTGACACCCAGGTCAGTGGTGTCGATGGGTCCCCGTGCCGTGTTCACCGCAGCCACAGGCCGATGCTAGGTGCGTCGTGACAGCGGTACGCCCGTTTGTCAGTTTCGGCGCCAGCTGATCACCGACGCCGCCAGGAGCGCGACGCTGATCAGCGCGACGAACTGCACCCATGCGGAATGACCGACATAACCGTCGACCGAACGCCACGGATACCGTGACAATGCCGCGCCGGCCAGGATCAATGCGGCTGACGTGCCGCCCAGCGTGACGATCTTGACGGTGCCGGAGCGGTCGCGCAGCAGGTAGAGCAGACCCGCCGCGGCGGCGAACACCAGCGCGCCCGCGACCCCGGAGATCAGCGCACCGACTCCCACGACCACCGGGACCGCCCACACGCCGGGACGCCACGGTCGCGCGGCGTCGTCCCGGGTGGGGCGGCGGCGCGTGGGCAACAACGCCAACAGCAGCAGCACCGGCAGCAGCGCCAGCCCGCCGCCGAGGCCGGCGCGATACAGCGCGTTCGACCCGAAGGACAGCGTCACCGGCCCCGAGGTGCCGGCCGGCAACACCCAGCCCTGCTGCCAGCCGTTGACGGTCACCGGGGTCAACACCGTCCCGTTGTCGGTGCGGGCCGTCCAACCGGGGTTGACGCTTTCAGGCACCACCAGGACCTGCTGCCGGGGCGCCCGAGCGACGTCGACGACCCGGTGGTCGGAATTCCAGTCGTCGACCCGGGCCGTGCTGCGCGGCGCGACGGGTAAGCCGGCGGCCTGCGGACCGGCCAACTGGATGCCGTCGACGATGAACGATGTTCCGGGACTGACCAACAGTTCCTGTTGCCCGGACGGTAATTCGATGGGGTCGCGTTCGCACGGCTGGGCGCGCACGGGATCACCGTCGAGCAGCGCCCCGACAGTAGTACGCACCGAGGTGTGGATGAACCGGCCCGCGACGGCGATCACCGGGCCCGCATCGCATCCGATGTCGATCGGCCGGGCACGGTTACGCGCGCCGTCGGCGGGTGCGATCGCGCTGCCGTCTCCACGCAGCACCTGGACCTCGGCCAGTCCCGGCGGTTTGACCTGATCGAATCCCAGGGCCGTCCGGTCGATGATGTCGGCCCAGTCCAGCAGGCTGATCCTGATCGTCTTGGTGAGCTGTGGCTTCAACGAGATAGTCTGTGTGCCTTCGGTTTCGAGCTCACGAACCTGTGGGCCGTCGCCGAGATCGACAGCCACCAGGGTGGGATGGGTGGGCAGCGTCGTCGCACTCGGCGTGATGCGC
>CAMFLL010000120.1 GCA_945957405.1 uncultured Mycolicibacterium sp.
ATCCCGATCTTATCCATCCGGGACAGGTACTGACCATTCCCGACTGATTTCGGCGACACGGCCTCTTGTCCGGCGACCCCGATTCCTCAGTGAATCGGGGTCGTCGTTTTTGCTACTCGAAACGGCCCGCAGGAATAGCGTGTAGATGCACTGGGTATTTGTCTTGCACCAATCCGGTAACGGTTTGGACCACCGATACCGATAAGCCCGGTATCCCAGTGCCGTGGCCGGCGCAAACCGGCCCAGACCGATCGGAGCCGCCGATGCGTCACAGTGTTCGGTCTTTCGTGGCGTCAGTGTCCTTAGTACTCGGAGTCGCGGCGCTGACGCCGATGGCGCCGGCGGCCGCCGATCCCGGTGTTGTGGTGTATCCCGGCATGGAGATACTGCAGGGGCCCAATGTGTGCACCCTGGGCTATGTGGACCCGGGTTTGCGGGTGGCGTTCACCGCGGGCCATTGCCGTGGGCAGGGCCCGGTGACCGACGCGGGCGGCCGCACGATCGGCAACCTCGCCGTGTATCGCGACAACACCCCGAACGGCGCCACCGTGCGGACCGACCAGCTGATCGCCGACTACGGCGCCATCGTGCTGAACAGTGACGTCGGCGTGAACAACATCCTGCCCAACGGGCGGCCGCTCGACACCGATCCCGGACGCGTGGCGCAACCCGGCCAACCGATCTGCCATTTCGGCATCATCACCGGGGAGAGCTGCGGAACGGTTGAGGGTGTCAACAACGGGTGGTTCACCATGACCAACGGCGTGATCAGTCAGAAGGGTGACTCCGGCGGCCCGGTGTACGTCATCGAAGGGGACCGGGCGGTGATGCTGGGCCTGTTCAACAGCACCTGGGGCAGTTTCCCCGCCGCAGTGTCGTGGCAGTCCACGGGTGACCAGGTGCGTGAGGACCTCGGCGTCTCCAACACCATCGACACCGCCGCCGGCGTCGTCGCGTCCGCCTGGCAGGGCTGAGGCCTCACCGCACCGCGGCGAACACCGGGATCGACGGGGCGACCGCGCGCATCGCCGCTGCGGTCGACTGCGGTGTCAGGCCACCCACATGCCCCTTCACCTCCCAGTACCACCGATCCAGGTAGCGCTTGAGCAGTTCGGGCTTGGCGTCGTCGTCGATCTCGGTGAGCCGTACCTGCCGTCGGCGCCACACGGGGCCGAGTTCGGCGGCGCCCGCGGTACGCGCGTTGCGGGCCCACTGCGTGTTGCCCCGTGGTGAGACGACATAGTCGACGCCGTCGACGGTCATCAGGTTGATCACCACCGAGCGCACTTTGCCTGTCTTGCGCCCGCGGACCCGCAGGATGTGTGTGCCCGAGATACTGACTCCGATTTCGGCGACCCGGCGGATGACGCCGTTGAACATCCGGGCGGCCAGATCGGGCTGGTCGTATCGCGTGGTCATGGCTCCTCCTGGTTTGATTTCGAGAGCGGTGCTCTCGTTTGAGAGTGACACATCGGCCGACCTAAATCAAGAGCAGTGCTCTCGGTTTCTGTCACAATGGGTCGGTGGGTAAGCGACAGGACAGCCGGGAGCGCATCGAAGCGCAGATCAGAGACGCCGGGCGCCGCCAGCTGGTCACGATCGGGGCGGCGGGGTTGTCGCTGCGGGCGATCGCGCGAGAACTCGGCATGGTCTCGTCGGCGATCTACCGCTACGTCCCCAGTCGTGACGATCTGTTGACCGCACTCCTCGTCGACGCGTACACCGACCTGGCCGACCGCGTCGACGACGCCCGGTCGGCGGCCACCGGCGGATGGCGCGCCGAACTGGACGCTATGGCCCATGCCGTTCGGGGCTGGGCGCTGGACGCGCCGGCGAGCTGGGCACTGCTGTACGGCAGTCCGGTGCCCGGCTACCAGGCCCCGCCCGAGGTCACCGTGGTTCCCGGCACCCGCGTCGTGGGCGCGGTGCTCGACGTCGTATCGGCCGGGCTGCCCGTGGGTGCGTCCGGAGTGGTTGTGCCCCAGGAACTCTCGCGTGACTTCGCCCGACTGCGCGACGAGTACTCCATGCCCGACGACGATCCGGCGGTGGCGCGCTGTTTCACGTTCTGGGCCGGCCTGATCGGCGCGATCAGCCTCGAGGTGTTCGGCCAGTACGGCGCCGACACGCTGACCGATCCCGGGCAGCTGTTCGAAATCCAGCTCCGGCTGCTGACCGACATGCTCGAATTTGGACCGCCAGCAGACGCAAACGGCCCGCCTTCTGCGTGAAACATGCGCCCCTTTGCGTCTGCTCGGCATAGAAACTAGAACGTGTTCGGACCTCGCGGTGCGTGCCACGGCAGGCCTTCTGGAGTGCGGTTCTTTCGATCGCAATGCAGCTGGGCTATCCTTCGTGGCGATGAGCATTAGTGTCCAGACTCCTGTCCAGATCGCGTGGGTCACCCGTGATCTGCGGGCCACGGAATCGGCGCTCACGGGCCTGCTCGGCGCCAAGAAGTGGGTGCGGATGCGCGACGTGCACTTCGGGCCCGAGAACTGCGAGTACCGCGGCCGGCCGGCCGACTTCCACGCGCACATCTCGCTCAGCTACGCCGGCGACACCCAGCTCGAGGTGATCGAGCCCGTCGACGGCGCGAGCATCTACACCGAGTTCCTCGACCACGGCGGCCCCGGCCTGCACCACGTCTGCATGCGTGCCGACGGTCGCGCCGGCCTGGCCGCCGCCGTCGCCGACGCCACGGCGCAGGGAGCGGAGGTGGTGGCGCGCGGGGTGATGCCCGGCGGGATGGAATTCGCCTATGTCGCCGCTCCCGACGCCGGCGTGCCGTTCATCGAAATCGCCCACATCCCCGCCGACATCGAAGCCTTCTTCGACCACATCAAGCAGGAGCAAGCGTGAGCACCGACGTCCCCGCCACCATCCCCGTCGCCGAC
Source organism: uncultured Mycolicibacterium sp. (assembly GCA_945957405.1). Lineage (GTDB taxonomy): Bacteria > Actinomycetota > Actinomycetes > Mycobacteriales > Mycobacteriaceae > Mycobacterium. The sequence continues at coordinate 2,898 of CAMFLL010000120.1, forward strand.
ATCACGTCGTGGTCTGACGACGTCGACGTCCTGGTGATCGGCTTCGGGATCGCCGGTGGCTGCGCGGCAGTCAGCGCGGCCGAGGCGGGGGCCAAGGTTCTGGTGATCGAACGCGCCGCGGCCGCCGGCGGCACCACCTCGATGGCGGGCGGGCATTTCTACCTCGGCGGCGGCACCGCCGTGCAGCAGGCCACCGGCCACGACGACTCGCCCGACGAGATGTACAAATACCTGGTCGCAGTGTCCCGTGAACCCGAGCACGACAAGATCCGCGCTTACTGCGACGGTAGCGTCGAGCACTTCAACTGGTTGGAGCACTTGGGCTTTCAGTTCGAGCGCAGCTACTACCCCGGCAAGGTCGTGGTCCCACCGGGCACCGAGGGCCTGTCCTACACGGGTAACGAGAAGGTCTGGCCATTCTGCGAGCAGGCGAAGCCGGCCCCCCGCGGGCATTCCGTGCCGGTGCCCGGTGAACTCGGTGGTGCGGCCATGGTGATCGACCTGCTGGTCAAACGCGCCGCCGACCTGGGCGTGCAGGTCCGCTACGAGACGGGCGCGACAAACCTCATCGTCGAAGACGGCGCGGTGGTGGGCGCCGGCTGGAAGCACTTCGCGGATACCGGTGCGATCAAAGCGAAGTCGGTCGTCATCGCCGCCGGTGGCTTCGCCATGAACCCCGACATGGTCGCCGAGCACACACCCGCGCTGGGGCAGCCGCGCCGCACCAAACACCACGGCCTGGTGGCGCCGTACATCCTCGGTAACCCCAACGACGACGGGCTGGGCATCCGGTTGGGTGTCTCCGCGGGTGGCGTCGCCAAGAACCTCGACCAGCTGTTCATCACCGCGGCCGCCTACCCGCCCGAGATCCTGCTGACCGGAGTGATCGTCAACAAGGACGGAATGCGTTTCGTCGCAGAGGATTCCTACCATTCGCGCACATCGGCATTCGTGCTGGAACAGCCCGATCAAACGGCGTACCTGATCGTCGACGAAGCGCACCTGCAGATGCCGGTGATGCCGTTGATCAAGTTCATCGACGGGTTCGAAACGGTGGCCGAAATTGAAGTGGCCCTTGGTATTCCGCAGGGCAATCTGGCCGCCACCCTGGACCGCTACAACGAGAACGCGGCCCGCGGTGAAGACCCCGACTTCCACAAGCAACCGGATTACGTTGCGGCACAGGACACCGGCCCGTGGGGGGCCTTCGACCTGTCACTGGGGCGCGCGATGTACTCAGGGTTCACCATGGGCGGGCTGGCCGTGTCCGTCGACGGCGCGGTGCTTCGTGCCGACGGAAGCACGGTTCCCGGTCTCTACGCCGCGGGCGCCTGTGCGTCGAACATCGCCCAGGACGGTAAGGGTTATGCCAGCGGCACCCAGCTGGGCGAGGGTTCGTTCTTCGGCCGGCGCGCCGGGACCCGGGCCGCCGCAGGCGGATAACTCAGAGGTCGCTGAGCCGCCACGGCCCGCCACCCAGCAGTTCCAGCTGCCGGGTGTGATGCTGGCCCACCGCGACCCGGTGACTGACGCTGACCACGACGGTGTCGGGTAATTCGGTGCGCAGCAGCCGGTACAGCGCGTATTCCTGACCGTCGTCGAGCGCCGAGGTGGCCTCGTCCAGGAACACCACCCGCGGCCGTGTCAGCAACACCCGGGCGAACGCGATGCGCTGCTGTTCACCCGGCGAGAGGGCCTTGGCCCACTCTTCCTCGTCGTCATCGAGCCGCTCGGCCAGATGACCCAGGGTGACCTGGTCCAGCACGGCCGCCAGCCGGGTGTCGTCCGCGATCGGGTCGGCCGGGTACGACACGACCGCCCGCAGGTCACCGAGCGGCAGGTAGGGGATCTGCGGCAGGAACATTGTGTCGGGATAATCCGGCGGGCAGTGCATGGTTCCCGTTGTGAACGGCCACAACTGGGCCAGGCTGCGCAACAGTGTCGACTTACCGGAGCCGGACCGGCCGACGATCATCAACGCCTCACCGGGATCCAGGCGCATGTCGAGCGGGTCGATCAACTGCTCACCCGACGGCGTCCGAACCTCGACCTGATTCAGCTGCACCGAACCGTCGGTGCTGTGGACGACGTCGAGCGACGACATGGCCCTGGCCTTCTGGTTGGCCTCGACCAGACCGTGCAGTCGGATGATGGTGGCGCGGTACGACGCGAACGAATCGTAGACATTGCGGAAGAACGACAGCGAACTCTCCACCGATGTGAAGGCGCTCGCCGACTGTGTGACGTCGCCGAGGTCCAGCTGCTGGTCGAAAAGCCTTGGTGCCTGGACGATCAACGGCAGCGGGTTGATCACCAGGCCCACCGTCTGGTTCCACGCGAAGAACAGCACGTAGCGCTTGACGTAGGAGATGTAGTTGGTGATGACGTCGGAGAGGCGGCCGGACAGAGATCGGTGTTCGGCACGCTCACCACGGGAGAACCCGATCGACTCGCCGAGGTCACGCAACCGCACCAGGTTGTAGCGCAGCATGGCGTTGGTCTTCTCGTTCAGGAAGCTCAGCTGGATCAGGGGATGGCCCAGCCAGAACGCGATCGCGGTGCCGGCCACGACGTAGACCAGCACCAGCCAGAACAACGCCTTCGGGATCGTGAGGCCGAACAGCGTCAGCGAACCTGACAGGTGCCACAGGATCGGCCCGAATGACAGCACCGACACGATGGAGTTCACCGAACCGAACAGCAGGGTCTGGGAAGTGCCGTTGTTCGGGTTGTTGGCCCCCTGGCCGGTGCCCGCCGTGAAGGTGTCGATGTCCTGCTGGATACGTTGATCGGGATTGTCGATGCGCTCCCCGATGAAACGCGCGCGATAGTAGGCGCGGTCGGTCAGCCAGTCGTCGAAGAACTGTTCGGTGAGCCAGCGACGCCAGCGCACGATGAACATCTGCATCACGTACACGTCCAGGACGGTGCGCCCGACGTAGATGAAGACCAGGATCAGGAACACCACGATCGACAGCCAGAAGCCCCGGACACCAGACTCTTTGACCGCCTCGTTGCCGGCGCCATGGCCCTCGAACGCCACCTGCAGCGCCGAGTTCTGATCGTTGTAGTAGTAGCTGATCAGGACGTCCAGGCGGACCGACACCATGACGAGCAACAGCAACAGGCCCAGCTGCAGCCAGGCCGTCATGCTCTGGCGCCCGGTGAAATAGCCGCCGGTGATGGCCCAGAACTGGCGTCCCCACCCGGTGAACCGCATGATCGCCGCCAGCACCGCCACGATCGGTATCACCGCGATCAGCCACGCCTTGATGACCCAGAGCGCCGAGGCGAACACCTCGTTGCCCCAGTCCAGCGACGGAGTGAACGTCTGCGTCATGGGTCCCCCGACCTTCTGCTGCCCTACACGGGTTCCGGCACCGGCTTCTGGTCACCGTCGATCGGGCCGAACCGCCAGTTGCCGTTGCCGAGCAGTTCCAGTTCATGGGTGTGATGCTGTTCGACCGTGCTGCGGTGGCTGACGCTGACCAGGATGGTGTCGGGCAGTTCGGTCCGCACCAACTGGTACAGCAGGAACTCCACGCCCTCGTCGAGCGCCGACGTCGATTCGTCGAGGAAGGCGGCTCGCGGTTGCGTCAGGAGAATGCGGGCGAATGCGATGCGCTGCTGCTCGCCGGGGGAGAGCACCTTGGCCCAGTCCTGCACCTCGTCGAGACGGTCGACGAGATGGGGAAGCGCCACCTTGCGCAGCATGTCCCGCAGCGTGGCGTCGTCGAATTCGCCCTCTTCGCAGGGATAGGTGACCACGGCCCGGAGATCGCCGAGCGGCACGTAGGGCAGCTGCGAGAGGAACATCGTCTCGTTGGGGCCGCAGGGCCGGGTCAACGTGCCCGTGGTGAACGGCCACAGTTCGGCGAGGCTGCGCAACAGCGTGGTCTTACCGCTGCCGGACGGACCCTTGACCACCAGGGTGTCGCCGACCTCCAGTTTCATGTCGAGCGGGTTGATCAGTTGCGTGCCGTCCGGGGTGCGCACCTCGACGGCCTTGAGTTCGACGGTGCCGTCGACACAGGCGGTGGTGGTGACGGTCTCGAGTTCGCGGCCCTCCTCGTTGGCCACCACCAGGCCGTGCAGACGGATGATCGCCGCCCGGTAACCCGCGAAGGTGTCGTAGGACAGCCGGAAGAACGACAGCCCGTTCTGGATCTGCCCGAACGCCGACGCCGACTGGCTCATGGCACCCAGGGTGATCTCACCGTTGTAGAAGCGCGGGAACTGCAGCAGATACGGCAGCGGAACGATGACCTGGCTCATGGACCAGTTCCAGCCGTTGAAGGCGATCGACCGGTTGACGTAGCGCTTGTAGTTGGCCACCACCTTGGCGAAACGCTGCCGCAGCTGCGAATGCTCGGCGGCCTCACCGCGGTAGAAGCCGACCGCCTCGGCAGAGTCACGAAGGCGCACCAGCGCGTAGCGGAACGCGGCGTTGAACTTCTCGTTGCTGAACGCCAGCCAGATGATCGGCCGGCCGATCCAGAACGCCACGACGGTGGCGATCAGGACGTAGATCAGACCGATCCAGAACATGGCACGGGGCACTTCGGTGCCGAGGACCGGGAAGGTCAGCGGGCCCGACAGGCTCCACAGAATCGCGGTGAACGAAATCATCGAGGTGACCGCGGAAATCGCGCCGAAGATCAATGTGTTCGAGGTGCCGTAGTAGGGCTGGTTGGTCAACGGACCGTTGCCGGCGGTGAAGATGTCGATATCGGCCTGGATGCGCTGATCCGGGTTGTCGATGGTGTCGTCGATGAATCGGGCGCGATAGTAGGCCTTGCCGTCGAGCCAGTCCGTCGTCAGCCGGTCGGTCAGCCAGACGCGCCAGGCGAGCATGAACCGCTGCATCAGGAAGATGTCGAGCATCAGTCGGCAGATGTGGACGGTGGCCAGGATCGCGAAGATCCCCATCGACACGTAGAAACCACTGCGACCTGACTGTTTGACCGCGTCGCTGCCGTCGCTGAGACCGGCCGCGACCACCTGGAAGCTGGTCATCATGTCGTTGCCCTGATAGCTGAGCAGCACGTCGAGCCGAACGCCCATGATCACCGACAGCAGCAGAACCGCCAACCACAGCCACACGCGGATGCTGGACGCGCCGGTGAAATACGCGCCGGTGACCCGCCAGAACTGTCGACCCCACTCGGTATATCGAGCGATCAGCACCAGGATCCCGAGGGTGCACACCGCGGCGATCGTCCACGCCTGGACGATCCACCACAGCGAGTTCCCCAGCTCCGCGCCCCAGTCGAGCGTTGGCGAAAACATCTCTGATTCCACCCCGGCAACGTACCGCTACACCGCGAAATACGTGGCCTCGGGCACTCAGGAGAACGTGAGTCGCAAATGCTTCAGTAACGCCTCACCGTCGGTGCCCGCGGCGGCATAGGACAGATACCCGTCGGGGCGGACCAGGAATGTCGCCGTCGCCTCGGGCGTGTAGGCCCGCGCGAAATCACCGTCGCCGTCGCGGATCAGCGGCAGCACCGTGGCGGCGACGTCGGCGGTCGGCGCCGCGATGACGTACGCGTCGAGTCGGCCGTGCGCTGCGGCCAGCGCCGAATCGGCAAGCGATTCGAGTTCACCGACAGCTGATTCCGGGGTGCCGTCGCCGGCCCACAACAGCAGCGTGTGGTCGGTGCCGAACAGGGTGAACAACCGGAACGGGTCGGTGACGATCGCGCGGGTCAGGCCGCGGGCGTCGGGAGCCCGGCCGCCGGCGCCGGCGGCCACGATCGGGCTGTCCGCATAGGAGATGAGCAGCTGCGCCTCGCGGCGCATGACGTGGCTGACGTCCTGGGAGTCGGCGCCGATCCCGTCGCGGGCGCTTCGGACAGTGCGACCCACCACCTCCTCGCCGACCGGGCGACGTTCGGCGTCATAGCTGTCCAGCAGGCCGTCGGCGGCGTCACCGCGCACCGCGATGGCGATCTTCCAGGCCAGGTTGTGTGCATCCTGGATGCCGGTGTTCATACCCTGTGCGCCGGTCGGCGGATGGATGTGGGCGGCGTCGCCTCCGACGAAGACCCGGCCACGGCCGTAGGCGTCGACGATGCGATGACTGATCCGGAAGACCGACGCCCACCGCAGGTTGCGCGCCGTCGTCGGTTCGGGGGCCAGGCGATCCAGCACCGCCTGGATGTGCCCGAGGCCGGGCTTGCGGTCACCTTCGAAACCGTGCGCGATACCGTCAGCGCCGGCGCCGGCGCCGGCGAGGTCGTCGGGCACCAGCATCGACATCCGGTAGCGGCCCCGGCCCGGCAGCGGGATGCAGACCAGCAGATCGTCGGTCTTGCCGTCGGTCTGGTGCATCGACCGCACGGCGTAGCCCGGCGGCACCGACCAGTCGACCTCGACGTCCCCCAGCATGTACTGCTCTTCGAAGGCCGCCCCCTCGAACGTCAGACCAAGAGCCTTACGCACCGTGCTGTGCGCGCCGTCGGCCCCGATCAGGTAGCGCGTCCGCAGGGTTCGGCCGTCACTGCACTCGACGGTGACGCCGTCGTCGTCCTGGGTGAAACCCGCGACGCCGACGCCGCGTTCGGTGCGCACACCGTGCGAGGCGAGCGCGTCCCGCAGCACCCGCTCGGTCGCGTACTGCGGGCTGGCGCTGAAACCGAACGGCACATCGGCCGGCAGCTCCAGTTCGAACCCGCCGACCTTCGCGCCGTTGACGTACACGTGCTGACCGCGGAACAGGATCGCCTCGTCGAGGATCTGCCGCAGCACACCCATCGTCTGGAAGACCTCGAGCGTACGGGGTTGCAGCCCAACGGCTTTCGCGTACTGCGGCGGGTCGGGCAACGGATCCATCACCCGGCAGGAAACCCCGCGGCGGGCGAGTTCGATTGATGCGGTCAGTCCGACGGGACCACCGCCGGCGATGAGGACGTCTACGTCGATGGCGTCGGGCACAGGAGTGATTATGCAGGCGAGGTGGGTGGCTAGGCTCGGCTTCATGAGCAACGCCGCTCCCGAAAACACTGTTCACGCCGGGCAACTGATCGCACGCCGCCTCAAGGCCAATGGCATCGACACCCTGTTCACGCTGTCCGGCGGTCATCTCTTCTCGATCTACGACGGCTGCCGCAGCGAGGGCATCCGGTTGATCGACACCCGCCACGAGCAGACCGCGGCCTTTGCCGCCGAAGGCTGGTCGAAGGTGACCCGGGTCCCCGGGGTGGCCGCGTTGACCGCCGGACCCGGCGTCACCAACGGCATGAGCGCCATGGCCGCGGCGCAGCAGAACCAGACCCCCATGGTGGTGCTGGGGGGCCGCGCTCCGGCGTTGCGCTGGGGGATGGGCTCACTGCAGGAGATCGATCACGTGCCGTTCGTCGCACCGCTGACCCGGTTCGCCGCCACGGCGGGATCACCCGACGAGGCGGGTGCCCTGATCGACCGGGCGCTCGCCGCGAGTGTGGGCGCCCCGTCGGGTGTCGCGTTCGTCGACTTCCCGATGGACGTCGTGTTCAGTCCCGGTGCCGACCCCGCCACGCCGGGTGCGCTGCGGACACCCCCTGCGCCGGTGGCCGCCGACGGTGCCGCGATGCAGCGCGCCATCGACCTGCTGGCCGGCGCGCAGCGGCCGGTGATCATGGCGGGCACCAATGTCTGGTGGGGACACGGCGAGACCCAACTGCTGGCTCTGGCGGAAACCCTGCGCATACCCGTGCTGATGAACGGCATGGCGCGCGGGACGGTGCCCGCCGATCACGACATGGCGTTCTCGCGGGCCCGCGGCGAAGCGCTCAAGAACGCCGACGTGGCCCTCGTGGTGGGCGTGCCGATGGATTTTCGGCTCGGTTTCGGCGGCGTGTTCGGACCCGAGACGGTACTGATCGTCGCGGACCGCGCACGGCCGGACCGCGATCATCCGCGCGAGGTGGCCGCCGAACTCTACGGCGACCTGCCCGGCACCCTCACGGCGCTGGCCCAGGCCCCCGCCGGTGGACACGAGGACTGGATCACCCGACTCCGCGCGGCCGAGACAACGGCGCGGGACGCCGAAGCCGTCGAGCTGACCGACGCCCGCACCCCCATGCACCCGATGCGGGTCTACGCCGAACTGCGGACGTTGTTGGATCGTGACGCCATCGTCGTCATCGACGCCGGCGATTTCGGGTCGTACGCCGGTCGCATGATCGACAGCTACGTGCCGGGCGCGTGGCTGGACAGCGGCCCGTTCGGCTGCCTGGGATCCGGGCCCGGCTACGCCCTGGCCGCCAAGCTCGCCCGACCTGACCGGCAGGTGGTGCTCCTTCAGGGTGACGGCGCATTCGGCTTCTCCGGCATGGAGTGGGACACCCTGGCGCGGCACGGCGTCGCGGTGGTGTCGGTGATCGGCAACAACGGGATCTGGGCCTTGGAGAAGCACCCCATGGAGCTGTTGTACGGGTACTCGGTGGTCGCCGAACTGCGGCCGGGCACCCGCTACGACGAGGTGGTGCGAGCCCTCGGCGCGCACGGCGAGCTGGTGTCCACCCCCGATGATCTGCGTCCCGCGCTGGAACGGGCGTTCGCCAGCGGACTGCCCGCGGTGGTCAACACGCTCACCGACCCTGCGGTCGCGTACCCGCGCCGCTCGAATCTGGCCTGACTCTTCCAACGGATGCCGAACCGCTCCGCGTACCGTAAACCTGTGGCACGCACCCCCAAGACCGATGTCCCGGCTGACTCCAAGGCTGATTCGCAGGCGGACTCCGAGACCGTTTCTGATGACGTCTCCAAGCCCGACGCCAAGCGCAAGGACAAGAAGGCTGGCAAGTCCGGACGGCTGAGCGGCCGGTTCTGGAAGATGCTGGGCGCCAGCGCCGAGAAGAACCAGGTGCGGTCGATGACCGAGGTGTCGGCGTCGGCGGAGTTCGCGGAGAAGGCCACCGACCTCGACGACGAGCAGCTGCGCAAGGCCGCCAAACTGCTCAACCTCGAAGACCTGGCCGACGCGGCCGACATCCCGCAGTTCCTGGCGATCGCCAGGGAGGCGGCCGACCGCGCGACGGGGCTGCGGCCGTTCGACGTCCAGTTGCAGGGCGCATTGCGGATGATGGCCGGCGACATCGTCGAGATGGCCACCGGTGAAGGCAAGACGCTGGCCGGCGCCATCGCGGCCGCCGGGTACGCGATCGGCGGCAGGCGCGTGCACGTCATCTCCGTCAACGACTACCTGGCACGTCGCGACGCCGAGTGGATGGGGCCGCTGTTCACGGCGCTGGGCCTGACGGTCGGCTGGATCACCGAGAACTCCACTGCCGACGAGCGCCGCGCGGCCTACGGCGCCGACATCACCTACGCGTCGGTCAACGAGATCGGCTTCGACGTGCTGCGTGATCAGCTGGTGACCGATGTCGAGGACCTGGTGTCGCCGAACCCCGATGTGGCCCTGATCGACGAGGCCGACTCGGTGCTGGTCGACGAGGCACTGGTGCCGCTGGTGCTGGCGGGCACCAACCATCGCGAGACCCCGCGGCTGGAGATCATCGACCTGGTCGGATCGCTGACACCCAACGTCGACTACGACACCGACACCGACCGTCGCAACATCCATCTCACCGAGACCGGTGCGCAGAAGGTCGAGAAGGCGCTCGGCGGTATCGACATCTACTCCGAGGAGCATGTCGGCACGACACTGACCGAGATCAACGTCGCCCTGCACGCCCATGTGCTCCTCCAGCGCGACGTCCATTACATCGTCCGTGACGGTGCCGTGCACCTGATCAACGCCTCCCGTGGCCGCATCGCGCAGCTGCAGCGGTGGCCCGACGGCCTGCAGGCCGCGGTCGAGGCCAAGGAAGGCATCGAGACCACCGAAACCGGCGAGGTGCTGGACACCATCACCGTGCAGGCGCTGATCAACCGGTACCCGACGGTGTGCGGGATGACGGGTACCGCGCTGGCGGCCGGTGAGCAGTTGCGCCAGTTCTACAAGCTCGGTGTGTCACCCATCGCGCCCAATACCCCCAACATCCGCGAGGACGAGGTCGACCGCGTGTACATCACCGCGGCGGCCAAGATCGAGGCGATCATCTCCCACATCACCGAGATGCACGCGACGGGACGGCCCGTGCTCGTCGGCACCCACGACGTCGCCGAATCCGAGGAACTGCACGAGCGGCTGGTCAAGCGTGGCGTACCCGCCGTCGTGCTGAACGCCAAGAACGACGCCGAAGAGGCCGCGGTGATCGCCGAGGCCGGCAAGCAGGGCGTGGTCACCGTCTCGACGCAGATCGCGGGGCGCGGCACCGACATCCGCCTTGGCGGCTCCAAGAGCGCCGGTGAGGCGGCCGAGAAGGAGGTCGTCGAACTGGGCGGCCTGCATGTCATCGGCACCGGTCGACACAACACCGAACGCCTCGACAACCAGCTCCGTGGCCGCGCCGGTCGGCAGGGCGACCCGGGATCATCGGTGTTCTTCGCCAGCTGGGAGGACGAGGTGGTGGTCGCCCACCTCGATGCCGACAAGCTGCCCAACGAGACCGACGACGAGGGCCGGATCACCAGTGCCAAGGCCGCAACCCTGCTCGATCACGCGCAGCGGGTCGCCGAGGGCCGGCTGCTCGATGTGCACGCCAACACCTGGCGCTACAACCAGCTGATCGCCCAGCAGCGCGCCATCATCGTCGAGCGGCGTAACACCCTGCTGTCGACGTCGGCGGCGTTCGACGAACTCAAGGAGCTGGCCCCGGAGCGCTACGAGGAAGTGTCGGAACAGATTTCGGATGAGGAGCTGCAGCGGATCTGCCGGCTCATCATGCTGTATCACCTCGACCGCGGGTGGGCCGACCACCAGGCGTACCTCGCGGACATCCGGGAGAGCATCCACCTGCGCGCGCTCGGGCGGCAGAACCCCCTCGACGAATTCCACCGGATGGCCGTCGACGCGTTCGCGTCGCTGGCAGCCGATGCCATCGAGGCGGGCCAGCAGACCTTCGAGACCTCGAACCTGCTCGAAGACGAGCCGGGCCTGGACCTGTCGAAGCTGGCGCGGCCCACGTCGACCTGGACCTACATGGTGCACGACAACCCGCTGCAGGACGACACGTTGTCGGCGTTGAGCCTGCCCGGCGTGTTCCGCTGATCGACTGAGCGTCTCGGAGTGCATTCTGGACCGTCGGACTAATGTCTAACGGCATGGAGGCGCACGCCGGGGAGACGCGCGACAGGGTGCTCACCATCCCGAACATCCTCAGCGTTGCGCGCCTCGTTCTCATCGTGGTGTTCGTCTACCTGCTGCTGGTGGCGCACTCCTACGGATGGGCCGTCGCGGTCTTGATGATCAGCGGCGCCTCGGACTGGGCGGACGGCAAGATCGCCCGGTTGCTGGACCAGTACTCGAAGCTGGGCGAGCTGCTGGACCCCGCCGTCGACCGGCTGTACATGGTCGTCATCCCGATCGTGTTCGCCATCGCCGGGATCGTGCCGTGGTGGGTGATCGCGATCCTGATCGTGCGCGATGGCCTGCTGGCGGCGATGCTGCCGATTCTGCGCAGCCGGGGGCTGTCGGCGCTTCCGGTCACCTACATCGGCAAGGCCGCGACGTTCGCGTTGATGTCGGCGTTCCCACTGATCCTGCTCGGACAGTGGGATGCGTTGTGGAGCAGGGTTATCGGCGCCTGCGGCTGGGGTTTCCTGATCTGGGGCATCTGGATGTACCTGTGGGCGTTCGTGCTCTACGTCGTCCAGCTGGTGATGGTGGTGCGTCAGCTCCCCAAGGTGACAAGGCCCTGAGCCGATGACCGACCCGGACCGCGCGCTCGGCGGCTACGAACCCGACGCGGGGCTCTCGGCCCGCCAGGCCCGGGACGTCCGGAAGTTGCCGGTGCCGTCGCTGCTGCGGTCACTGCTGTCCGAACATCTCGATCCCGGCTACGCGGCCGCTGCGGCGGCCCGCCGCAACGCCGGGGGCTCGGGACGTGGCAAGGCCGACTGGGTGTGGCAGGCTGCGGCGGCACTGCTCATCGCCGTTGTCTTCGCCGCCGCGGTGGCACAGGCCCGGTCGACGGCGCCGGGCGTGAGCGCCGCCCAGCACGGCCTGGCGGCGAGCGTGAAATCGGCGACCGGATCCACCGACGAACTCGCCGGCCGCCGGGACGACCTGGCCGGCCAGGTCGACGAGATCCAGCGGCGCAAACTCGCCAATGACACTGCGGGACAGCAACTCCTGGGGCAACTCGACGCGCTGGGGCTGGCGTCGGCAGCGACCCCGTTGGTGGGCCCCGGCCTGACGGTGACGGTCACCGACCCTGGCGTCGGACGTGATCTCACCGATGTCTCCAAACAACGGGTTCCCGGCAGCAGGCAGGTCATCCTCGACCGCGATCTGCAGCTGGCGGTCAACTCCCTGTGGGCCAGCGGCGCGGAGGCCATCTCGGTGGGTGGCGTGCGGATCGGGCCCAACGTGACGATCCGGCAGGCGGGTGGCGCGATACTCGTCGACAATCATCCGATCAGCAGCCCGTACGTCATCCTCGCCCTGGGACCACCGAACACCATGCAGGGGGACTTCGAGAGCAGCCCGGGGCTCCTGCGCCTGCGTCTGCTGGAGACCTCCTACGGTGTGGGGGTGACCGTGACGGCGAACACCGAGGCGAACGCCCTGACGGTGCCCGCCGGGATCGGCCGGGACATCAAGTTCGCCAAGCAGATCGGCTCATGACGAGGCCCGCTCGTCAGAAGGAGGGTGAGTATCGATGATCGGGATCGCCGCACTGGTGGTCGGCATCGTCCTCGGGTTGGTCTTCCACCCCAGCGTGCCGGAGGCGATCCAGCCGTATCTGCCCATTGCGGTGGTCGCCGCCTTGGACGCGGTCTTCGGCGGCCTGCGTGCCTACCTCGAGAGCATTTTCGACGCCAAGGTGTTCGTGGTGTCCTTCGTGTTCAACGTGCTCGTCGCCGCCCTGATCGTCTACGTCGGCGACCAACTCGGTGTCGGTACCCAGCTGTCGACCGCCATCATCGTGGTGCTCGGCATCCGGATCTTCGGTAACGCCGCCGCCCTGCGCAGGCGTCTCTTCGGGGCATGACGATGACCGAACCGGCATCCGACGAACCGGCACCCGACGTTCCGGCCCCGGCCGGTCGGGGCCGTCCCCAGCGGATCTTCGGAGCCCTGGCGGTGTTGCTCTGTCTGGTCCTCGGTGTGGCGATCGCCACACAGGTCCGGCAGACCGACTCCGGCGATTCCCTGGAAACCGCCCGGCCCGCCGACCTGCTGGTGCTGCTGGACTCGCTGCAGCAACGGGAAGCGGCGCTGAACACCGAGGTCGCCGAGTTGCAGCAGACACTGGCGTCACTGCAGGCCTCGGGCACCTCCGACCAGGCCGCGATCGACAATGCGCGGTCGCGGCTGGCCGCCCTGTCGATCCTCGTCGGGAGCGTCGGAGCCACCGGACCGGGTGTCACCATCAGGATCGAGGACCCGGCGCGGGGTGTGGCGCCTGAACCGATGCTCGATGTGATCAACGAGTTGCGCGCCGCCGGGGCAGAGGCGATCGAGATCACCGCGGGGGATCAGGGCGTGCGGGTCGGTGTCGACACCTGGGTCACCGGCGCCCCCGGCGCGCTGATGATCGACGGACTCACCCTGTCGCCGCCGTATTCGATTCTGGCCATTGGCGATCCGCCCACGCTGGCGGCGGCGATGAACATTCCCGGTGGCGCCGTCGACAGCGTCGAACGCGTGGGTGGCACGATGACGGTCAGCCAGGCCGATCACATCGACATCACCATCTTGCGGCAACCGAAACCACGCCAATACGCTCAGCCCGTCAAATGAGCACACCGTCAGGGAGCGAGAACACAGTGAGCGAGGTCCCCCCCGATCTGCACTACACCGCCGAGCATGAGTGGGTTCGCCGCACCGGCGATGACACCGTGCGCGTCGGCATCACCGACTACGCGCAGGCCGCGCTCGGTGACGTCGTGTTCGTCCAGCTGCCCGACGTCGACGCCGACGTCACCGCGGGCGAGTCGTTCGGCGAGGTCGAGTCGACGAAGTCGGTCTCGGATCTCTACGCCCCGCTGTCGGCGAAAGTGATTGCCGTCAACGGTGATCTGGAGTCCAGCCCCGACCTGGTCAACTCCGATCCGTACGGTTCGGGCTGGCTGGTCGACCTCCAGTTGGCCGACTCCGACGGCGACAGCATCGGCGGCCTGCTCGACGCCGACGCATACCGGGCCACCCTGACCGAATGACGATTGTTAGGGTGCCTGACGGGCGCAAATCCTGGCCCGAACCCGCCGTGCTTGGCACATAGCGTGCGCTTGCGCGGTAACGTCGACAACGCGACGGTAAAGGGCGGGCACATCCACCGGCGATATCGCCACAAGCATCCTGTGAGGAGCAGCGTGTGACGGACAAGGACAGCAGTTCAGGAGCGGACCAGTCGTCTGACGAACTCACCGTGGAAACCACTTCGGTGTTCCGCGCGGATTTTCTCAATGAGCTGGACGCGCCGGCCGCCTCGAGTGGCGAAGGAGCCGTATCCGGGGTGGAAGGCCTCCCGGTCGGATCGGCGCTGCTGGTTGTCAAGCGTGGTCCCAATGCGGGGTCACGCTTTCTGCTCGACCAGTCGAGCACATCGGCGGGGCGGCATCCCGACAGCGACATCTTCCTCGATGACGTGACCGTCAGCCGTCGCCACGCGGAGTTCCGGCTCGAGAGCGGCGAGTTCCAGGTTGTCGACGTGGGCAGCCTCAACGGCACCTACGTCAACCGGGAACCCGTGGATTCCGCGGTGCTGGCCAACGGTGACGAGGTCCAGATCGGCAAGTTCCGCCTGGTGTTCCTCACCGGACCGAAGACCGACGACGGGGGTCCCGACAGCTAGTGACCGCACCCGATACTCCCGCGTTCGCCGGGATGTCGATCGGAGCGGTACTCGAGCTGCTGCGACCCGATTTCCCGGACGTCACCATCTCCAAGATCCGGTTCTTGGAGGCCGAGGGTCTGGTCACGCCGCAGCGCTCGGGTTCGGGATATCGGAGATTCACGGCCTACGACTGCGCACGCCTGCGGTTCATCCTGACCGCACAGCGTGATCAGTACCTGCCGCTGAAGGTCATCAAGGCCCAGTTGGACGCGCAACCCGACGGCGAACTGCCCACCGCGGCGTCGCCGTACGGGGTGCCGCGGCTGGTCCAGGACGCGGGTGCCGACAGTGACGGCCCCCTGCCCACCGCGGCGGTGGCGCCCGCGCGGGTCCGCCTGAGCCGCGAAGACGTGCTCGACCAGTCGGGCAGCAACAGCGCCGAGGGCGAGGAATTGCTGGCCGCGCTGCTCAAGGCCGGGGTGATCACCACCGGCCGCGGCGGCCTGTTCGACGAGCACGCGGTCGTGATCGTGCAGTGCGCGCGGGCGCTCGCCGAGTACGGAGTGGAGCCCCGCCACCTGCGGGCCTTCCGTTCCGCAGCCGACCGGCAGTCCGACCTCATCGCGCAGATCGCCGGGCCGCTGATGAAGGCCGACAAGGCCGGAGCACGTGACCGCGCAGACGATCTGGCCCGCGAGGTGGCGGCCCTGGCCATCACGTTGCACACGTCGTTGGTCAAGTCGGCTGTGCGCGACGTTCTGCATGGGTGAGGACTAGAGTTGATCCTGGGATTGCGGGGTCATGCGGAGGGCAGACACTGATGGGTGAAGTTCGGGTGGTTGGGATACGCGTCGAGCAACCTCAGAACCAGCCGGTGCTCTTGCTTCGGGAGACCAATGGTGATCGGTACCTGCCGATCTGGATCGGCCAGCCCGAAGCCGCGGCCATCGCCCTGGAACAGCAGGGCGTGGAACCCGCCCGGCCCATGACACACGATTTGATCCGCGATCTGATTGCTGCCCTTGGGCATTCGCTCAAAGAGGTGCGCATCGTCGACCTGCAGGAAGGGACGTTCTACGCCGACCTGGTGTTCGACCGCGACATCACGGTGTCGGCGCGGCCATCCGATTCGGTCGCGATCGCGCTGCGGGTCGGTGTGCCCATCTACGTCGAGGAAGCGGTCATGGCCGAAGCCGGCCTGTTGATTCCCGACGAGAACGACGAGGAGTCCAGCGGCACCGTCCGCGAGGACGAGGTCGAGAAGTTCAAGGAGTTCCTGGACAGTGTCTCGCCCGACGATTTCAAGGCGACCTGATCTGGTCGGACAGTATGCGATTGTCACGGAACCGTCTCAACTGCCACTCGTGCTTCGACACGCCCGGCGGAACAACGGCACCGCGACATCGACCGGCCATACTTGTGACAGCTCGACGGGTTCAGGTCGCTGATCGGAAGTCGTCGGAAAGCGTATGCTCTTCAACACTCGGACTCGGGCGAACGCGATGACCACCCGCGTACCCCGGGCCTGATCGGCGAGAGGAAGCACGGTGAGCGACCAGCCACGACAAGGGCAGCTGGACCTCGACGCTTCGACATCGGAAGCATCGGTCCCGCCTGTTGAACCGGTGGTGACCGAACCGGTACAGGGTGGCCTGTTCCCCGACGACTCGGTTCCCGACGAGCTGGTCGGCTACCGCGGGCCCAGCGCCTGCCAGATCGCCGGTATCACGTACCGCCAGCTGGATTACTGGGCACGCACCTCACTGGTCGTCCCGTCCATCCGCGGCGCGGCGGGCTCGGGCAGCCAACGCCTGTACTCGTTCAAGGACATCCTGGTCCTCAAGATCGTCAAGCGGCTGCTCGACACCGGGATCTCGCTGCACAACATCCGCGTCGCGGTCGACCACCTGCGCCAGCGTGGTGTGCAGGACCTGGCCAACATCACGCTGTTCTCGGACGGCACCACTGTCTACGAGTGCACGTCTGCCGAAGAGGTCGTCGACCTCCTGCAGGGCGGACAGGGCGTGTTCGGCATCGCCGTTTCCGGTGCCATGCGCGAGCTGACGGGTGCCATCGCGGACTTCCCCGGCGAGCGCGCCGACGGTGGCGAGTCGATCGCCGCGCCCGAGGACGAGCTCGCCTCGCGTCGCAAGCAC
>CAMFLL010000121.1 GCA_945957405.1 uncultured Mycolicibacterium sp.
CGTAAGTCCTAGCCGCTCACCCCAGCCGACGCCCCGTCGAGTCGCCGCACGACATCGGTCAGTGGCCGGCGGGGCGTTGCCGGCAGCGGGTCGGCGTTCAGCGGCGCCCAGCCGATCCGTAACAGCATCTGCGGAAAACCATCTCCGCCAAGCACTCCGGTGCGCACCGCCGCCCGGGTCGATTCGATCTCGAGTGGTTCGGTCACCGGGCAACTCGACAGACCCAGCGCGGTCGCGGTCAGCAACACGATCCCCGTCGCCTCGCCGGCCCGCAGAATCGCGAGCGGATCATCGGTCGCGGTGCCCAGCGCCAGGATGACTCCCGCGTCCAACGCCGGATCGGTGTCCTTCGGTTGTCGCAGCACCGGATTCGCGAACACGCGGCCGGGCAGCGGCGAATGCGTTCCGACGGCCGTCGCGTTGCGTGCAGGAACCCCTGCGACGGAGCCGTATCGTCCGCTCCACATCGACAACTCGGCGAGGTACTCGGCATCGTCGGCATGCGCACGGACGGCCGCGGCCGTCGCGGCAGCCAGTCGGCTGGGCGAGTCGACGCGCCGCACCATCACCCCGCAGCGCGCGGCGCGCGCGGCCATCAGCGCGATGTCACCGGCCGGCACCGGCCACGAGCTGTACCACCGCCGGTCCGTGCGGCGCCGGGGGATCGCCGCGGCCAACGCGATGTCCTGCTCGGTTCCGGTGTGACCGCAGATCTCGATACTGGCCAGATGATCGGGATCGGCCGCGTTGGGGATGCGGCGGACATGGGTCTGCCAGCCCAGCGCCGCCAGCGCGACGGTGAAGTGTTGCAGCGCCGCACCGCAACTGAGCAGCAGATCGCGCCGCTCGGGGTCGGTGTGCCGCAGTTGCCGGGTCGAATCGGCATACAGATGCACCGTTTCGTCGCCGACCCGCCAGGCCCAGGGCTGTGAATTGTGGATCGACGGCGCCCGTGTGGCCAGGGTGAGCGCCGCCATGATGGTGTCGTGATCGGGCAGCACGTTGTTCATGGTCTTCACACTGCCCGCGCGGCCTCGTGCGCAATACGGCACAAAAGACCCGGATTGGGGGACGTTGGTCCCCGGACCGGACCGGTAGCGGGCAGCATGAGGACATGGCAGGCGCACCGACGGTGATGACGGCGTGGCGCGTAGTGGCGCCGGGGCCGATGGAGACGGCACCGCTGCAGCGGGTCACGGCCGACATACCGCGGCCTGGACCCGACGAATTGCTGGTGGCGGTGCGCGCGTGCGGTGTGTGCCGCACCGACCTGCACGTCACCGAGGGGGACCTGCCGGTGCACCGGCAGGAGGTGGTGCCGGGCCACGAGGTGGTGGGCGAGGTGGCTCAGATCGGCGCACAGGCGCAGGGCCGCTTTGCGGTGGGCGACCGGGTCGGGATCGCCTGGTTGCGTCACACCTGTGGAACATGCCGGTTCTGTCGGTCCGGACGGGAGAACCTGTGTCCGCAGTCGCGGTACACCGGCTGGGACGCCGATGGCGGATATGCCGAATTCGCCACCGTCCCGGCTGATTTCGCGCTGCTGCTGCCCGACGGGTACACCGATGCCCAGATCGCCCCGCTGCTGTGCGCGGGCATCATCGGCTACCGTTCGTTGTTGCGCGCCGACCTGCCGCCCGGCGGTCGGCTCGGCATCTACGGCTTCGGCGGTAGCGCCCACCTGACCGCGCAGGTCGCGATCGCCCAGGGCGCGGAGGTGCATGTCATGACCCGCGGCGCGGCTGCCCGGGAACTCGCGCTGGCGCTGGGCGCGGCATCGGTGCAGGGTGCCGCCGACCGGCCGCCGCAGCCGCTCGATGCGGCAATCCTGTTCGCGCCGGTGGGCGATCTGGTGCTGCCGGCCCTCGAAGCCCTTGACCGCGGCGGGACGCTGGCCGTGGCCGGCATCCATCTGAGCGATATCCCGGCGCTGAACTATCAACGGCACCTGTTCCAGGAACGCCAGATTCGGTCGGTGACGTCCAACACGCGGGCCGACGCGCACGCGTTCCTCGAATTCGCCGGACGGCACCACCTCGCGGTCACCACACCGGAATATCCGCTGGCGCAGGCAGATCGGGCGTTGGCCGACTTGAAGGCCGGCCGGGTCTCGGGCGCGGCCGTGCTGCGCATCTGACGATCACAGGGCCGCGAGCACCCCGCGCAGTGCCGCGTTGAGGCTGCCGCGCCCCGTCTCGTAGAGCGGTCCGGTGCCGTCGGAGAGCAGCAGGCGCAGGCGTGCGACACCGCGCACCTTGACCGGTGCGGCGAGGACCAACCGGACGGCGACCTCGTCGATGAGGTCCTCGGTGCCGATCACTCGGCTGCGGTGCACCGGGATACCCGCGGCCGGCCGCCCGTCGCTCTTGGCGGCGCGCAGTGCGGCCCACAGCGACTCGGCCAGCGCTCGGCGTTCGGTGGCTGACCCCAGTCGCGCCATGTGCACCGCGAGCGGGCTGCCGAGTGCCATCGGTTCGCCGAGTTCGACCTGCCGGTCGTACTTGCCCGCCCGCAGCCGGGCGAGTGCCCGGGTGGTCAGGGATGCGCGGACGGTGGCCGTCCGGCCGGGTCCGACGCCTGCCGCGCGGAAGACGACGGTCGGGTCGATCTTGCTCGATGTCATGAGTCCCACCTCTTCTGTGACCTTCAAAAACGTTATACCGGTCATGCATGACCAGTCAAGACGTTTTGAAGGTCACTTCGGTGTATGCTCGCCTGATGACGCACTGGGCCGGTGACGACGAGGCCAAACCCGCGCCGGGCGGCCTGCGCCGGGTGCAGGCGCTGATCAACACCGTCGACCGTGAATCGGGCCAGGACCGGCTGGCCGATGCCACCACGGCGACCGACTGGCTGGTGGCCAACGAGCTGCTGGCGGCCGGCGACACCGCGTCGCGCGAGCAGCTGATCAATTTCGTCGCGGTGCGGGAAGCGTTGCGTGCGATGGCTCTGCACAACACCGGGGGACCGGTGCCCACCGACACCGAACTGGCGCCGCTGCGCGCCGTCGCGGCCGCCAATTCCATCGGAGCCGAGCTGGACGACAGCGGAACGGTGCGGCTGTCGCCGCGCGGCGGCTCGGCGGAAGCCAGACTGCTCGGGCTGCTGCTGACTGTCAGAGACGCCCAGGCGGACGGCACGTGGTCACACCTGAAGGCGTGTGCCAACACCGAATGCCACTGGGCTTTCTATGACCGGTCGCGCAACCACGGTGGCACCTGGTGTGAGATGTCGAGCTGCGGGAACAAGCTGAAGAACCGCGAGTTCCGGGCGCGCAGAAAGGGTTAGCGCACAGGTTCAGCGCGACAGGTGCCAGACCAGCGCAGCGGCCAGCGCACCCATCCCGTTGAGCGACCAGTGCAGTGCGATCGGTGCGATCAGGCTGCCGCTGCGCCTGCGCAGCCACGTGAACACGAACCCCGCGGCCGCGGTGGCGAGCACCGCGCCCAGCACGCCGGCGACCATACCGAACACCCCGCCTCCGAGCAGCCGCGTGAAACCGACATTGCTCGACGTGAGGCCCAGCGAGGTGGCGATATGCCACAGTCCGAACAGCAGTGAACCCGCCGCGGCCACCCCGCGCACCCCCCACGCCCGGTCCAGCGCGCCGTGCAGCACGCCGCGGAACGCCAGCTCCTCCGGGATCACGGTCTGCAGCGGGATGATGATCATCGATGCGAGCAACGCACCCGACAGCGTCGCGTAGTTGTCGTTGAGGAACAGCGGTCGCGTCCACGGCAGCAGCGCGCCGACGGCGATCACCGACGCCACCAGCCCAACGGCCGCCAGCGCGTAACCGGCGCCGGACTTCCAGTGCTCCCGGCCCAGGCCGAGCTCGGCCCAGCCCAGCCCGCGGGACCGGACCAACAGCACCAGCCCGGCAGCCGCCGCCGGTACGACGGCGACGTTGGCCCATGGTGTGGTGAAGTGCGCCAGCAGGTTGGTCAGCGCCAGGACGACGACGACGACGCCGATGTCGACGTAGACGCGGAAGTGGTGCAGCGCCGACAGCTGCGCCAGCCACGGGTGGTGTTCCTCGTGGGCGGGCAGCGCGACGGCATCAGACATAACCGGGCCATCGTACCCGTCACGATGGTCGGCCCAGGTCACATGAACTGCGGCTACTCGTTGTCACCGCCGGTGGCGGCGGTCGCGTCCACCGCCGTGCGGCCGACGACGTCGCGCGCGGCGGGCCACACCCAGCCGCGCACCTCCGGGAGGTCGTCACCGTGCTCGCGGGTGTACTCGCGCGCCGTGATGCGTTTGTCGACCATCTCCTGGCGCAGCGTCGCGCACCGCGAACCCAGCGCGGGCACGCGGTCGATCACGTCGATCACGAGGTGGAAGCGGTCCAGGTCGTTGAGCATGACCATGTCGAACGGCGTGGTCGTGGTGCCTTCCTCCTTGTAGCCCCGGACGTGCAGATTGTTGTGGCCGGCACGTCGGTAGGTCAGACGGTGGATGAGCCATGGGTAGCCGTGGTAGGCGAAGATCACCGGTTTGTCCCGGGTGAAGATCGTGTCGTAGTCGCGGTCGGAGAGCCCGTGCGGATGTTCGCCCTCATCCTGCAACCGCATCAGGTCCACGACGTTGACGAAGCGCACCTTCAGCTCGGGCAGGCGGCTCCGCAGCAGGTCGGCCGCCGCCAGTGCCTCGAGCGTCGGGACGTCACCGGCCGCGGCCAGCACCACGTCGGGATCGGTGCCCAGCGTCTCGTTGCCTGCCCACTCCCAGATGCCCAACCCGCGGGTGCAGTGCGCGATCGCCTCCTCCATGGTCAGGAAGTTGGGCGCGGGCTGCTTGCCCGAGACGACGACGTTGACGTACTGCCGCGACCGCAGGCAGTGATCATAGGTCGACAGCAGGGTGTTGGCGTCCGGCGGCAGATAGACCCGCACGACGTCGGCACTCTTGTTCACGACATGGTCGATGAAACCCGGGTCCTGGTGGCTGAAACCGTTGTGGTCCTGGCGCCAGACATGGCTGGACAGCAGATAGTTCAGGCTGGCGATCGGCCGGCGCCACGGAATGTGATTGGTGACCTTGAGCCATTTGGCGTGCTGGTTGAACATCGAATCGATGATGTGGATGAAGGCCTCGTAGCAGTTGAACAACCCGTGCCGGCCCGTCAGCAGATAGCCCTCGAGCCAGCCCTGGCACTGATGTTCGGAGAGCATCTCGACGACGCGGCCCACGCGAGCCAGATGGTCGTCGACCTCGGGTCCGAAGAACTCGGCGTTCCACTGTTTGTCCGTCGCGTCGAACACCGCCTGCAGCCGGTTCGACGCGGTCTCGTCGGGTCCGAAGATCCGGAAGTTGTCGGGGTTGCGCCGCACCACTTCGGTGAGCCACTGCCCGAGGACGCGGGTGGCCTCGGCGATGCTGCCGCCCGGCGTGGGCACGTCGACGGCGAACTCGCGGAAATCGGGTAACCGCAGGTCCTTGAGCAGCAGCCCCCCGTTGGCGTGAGGGTTGTCGCTCATCCGCAGGTGTCCCTCGGGTGCCAGCGCCGCGATCTGCGGGTCGAGCCTGCCGTCGGTGTCGAACAGTTCCTCCGGGCGGTAGGACGACAACCAGTCGGCCAGCACCTGCAAGTGTTCGGGGGTGTCCCGGGCGTTGGCCAGCGGCACCTGATGGGCCCGCCACGAGCCGGTCGTCTTCTTACCGTCGATGGTGGCCGGCCCGGTCCAGCCCTTCGGGGTGCGGAACACGATCATGGGCCACGCTGGCCGGTCCCCGGGATCATCGGGGTCGGCCGTCGCGGCCGCGGCCTTGCTCGCGGCGATCTCGTCGAGCACCTCGTCGAGAAGGGCGGCGAACCGGCGGTGGGCATCCGCGTGGTCCGCGGGGCCGGCCGCAGCACTGTCGTCGGGGACCTCGAAGAAGTACGGGTTGTGTCCGTATCCGATCATCAGCGCGCGCAGTTCCTCCTCTGGAATGCGTGCCAGGACAGTCGGATTGGCGATCTTGTAGCCGTTGAGGTGCA
Source organism: uncultured Mycolicibacterium sp. (assembly GCA_945957405.1). GTDB lineage: Bacteria > Actinomycetota > Actinomycetes > Mycobacteriales > Mycobacteriaceae > Mycobacterium. Next base: position 5,987 of record CAMFLL010000121.1, read on the forward strand.
GGATCGGCAGGACCACGCCGTCCTTGGCGGGGTGCATGAACTTGTTCGAGTGCCAGCTGGTCGCCAGGGCGCCGGTCTCGGCTTCACCGTCGCCGACGACGGCGGCGACCAGCAGGTCGGGATTGTCGAACGCCGCGCCGTAGGCATGGGACAGTGCGTAACCCAGTTCGCCGCCCTCGTGGATCGACCCCGGCGTCTCGGGTGCCACATGCGACGGGATGCCGCCGGGGAACGAGAACTGGCGGAAGAGCCGCCGCATACCTTCTTCGTCCTGCGTGATGTCGGGATAGGTCTCGGTATAGGTGCCGTCCAGGTAGGCGCTGGCCACCAGGCCGGGTCCGCCGTGGCCGGGTCCGGTCACGTAGATGGTCGACTGGCCACGCTCGCTGATGGCGCGGTTGAGGTGGGCGTAGATGAAGTTCAGGCCGGGCGTGGTGCCCCAGTGCCCCAGGAGTCGTGGTTTGACATCATCGCGCGCCAGCGGCGTCCGCAGCAGCGGATTCTGCAGCAGATAGATCTGGCCCACCGACAGATAATTGGCGGCGCGCCACCAGCCGTCGAGCCGGGCCAGCGTCTCGTCGCTGAGTTCGGGGTGTTCCGAGATCTTCCAGGCGGTGGTCGCAGTCATCGCTTCATCCAACTCCGTTGTGGTTAACGACGGGTTGCATTGACACTGCCGTCACCCTCCCGGCGTCGGGTGACCGTTCGACCGGTTGGTTGACTGACCGCCGCGGGCGGTGGCTATGTTGTATCGATGGAGCCGGACGGGTCGTTGCTGACATCGGTGCGCGTCCTGGATCTGTCCGGCGGCGACGGTGACGCCGTCGGCCGCATCCTCGCCGACCTCGGCGCCGACGTGCTGAAGATCGAACCTCCTGGCGGCTGCGCGGCCCGCGCCGAACTGCCGGCTCTGCGCGGCACCAGCATCGCCTTCGCCCTGCACAACGCCAACAAACGCAGTGCCGTGCTCGACCCGGCGAATGACGGCGATCGTGCCACGCTGGTCGAGCTGGCGGGCTCGGCCGATATCGTGATCGACTCCGGTCGCCCCGGTCAGGCGGCACAGTACGGCACGTCGTGTGCCGAACTGGCCGACCGCCACCGGCATCTCGTGACGCTGTCGGTGACCGATTTCGGCAACACCGGTCCGCGCGCGTCGTGGCGCGCGACCGACGCCGTGCTGTACGCGCTCTCGTCGGCACTGTCGCGGTCCGGTCCGCCGCAGGGCCGCCCCGTGCTACCGCCCGACGGTATTGCGTCGGCCACCGCGGCCGTGCAGGCCACCTGGGCGGTCCTGGTCGCCTACTACCACCGGTTACGTTGCGGCCGTGGCGATTACATCGACTTCTCGCGCTATGAGGCGGTGCTGCTCGCACTCGACCCGCCGTTCGGGTCACACGGCCAGGCCGCGGCGGCGCGCGGCGCGGAGAAATGGCGCGGCCGGCCCAAGAATCAGGACGCCTACCCGATCATCGCGTGCGCCGACGGCTGGGTGCGTCTGGTCGTGATGGCGCCGCGCCAGTGGCGTGGCCTGCGGGCCTGGATGGGGGAGCCGGCGCAGTTCCAGGATCCCAAATTCGACGCCATCGCCGAGCGTTTCGCCGTGTGGGACGAGATCGGCGCCCTGCTGGAACGCCAATTCGCGGACGCCGGAATGGACGAACTGGTGGTCACCGGGCAGTCCTACGGCGTGCCGATCGCCGCGGTGCTCCAACCGGCGGATGTGGTTGCCGCCGAACACTTCCGGACCGTCGGCGCGCTGGCCGAGGTCGAGCTGGTCCCGGGGGTCCGCACCGAGGTTCCGGTCGGCTACTACACCGTCGACGGCCGGCACTGCGGGTTCCGCACCCCGGCCCCGGCGGTCGGCGCCGATGCGGCCGCCTGGCTCGGTCCCGCGGCCGCCGCCGGCCCACCCGTCGCGGACGTGTCCGACCTACCGTTGCGCGGTCTGCGCATCGTCGATCTCGGTATAATCGTCGCCGGCGGTGAACTGGGCCGCCTGTTCGCCGATCTGGGCGCAGAGGTCATCAAGGTCGAAAGTGCGGCTTACCCAGACGGGCTGCGGCAGGGCAGGCCCGGCCAGTTGATCAGCGAGTCGTTCGCCTGGACGCACCGCAACAAACTCGGTCTCGGACTGGAGTTGCGGACGCCCGGTGGCGCCGAGGTGTTCGCGGGCCTGGTGGCCCGCAGTGACGCGGTGTTCGCCAACTTCAAGCCGGGAACCCTTGCCGGACTTGGATTCCCCTACGAAAAACTCACCGAGGTCAACCCGCGAATCGTACTGGTGGAAAGCAGCGCCTTCGGTGACACCGGACCATGGAGTGCCCGGTTGGGCTACGGCCCGCTGGTGCGCGCGAGTACCGGTGTGACCGCGCTGTGGACGGGTGGCCAGCCCCCGCACCCGGGGCGACACCCGTTCTTCGACGCCACGACGGTGTTCCCGGATCACGTCGTGGGCCGGATCTCGGCGATCGGGGCGCTGGCCGCGCTGATCCACCGGGACCGCGTCGGCACCGGCACGCGCATCCACGTGTCGCAGGCCGAGGCCGGGATCAACCAGCTCGACACCGTGTTCGTGACACGCAACGCCGCCGCCCACCATCCTGGGCTGGTCAGCACCGGGTCCATCGTCAACACGGTCCATCCCAGCCTCGGTGACGACGAATGGTGCGTCGTCTCAACCGAATCCGATGACCCGGACCGGTCGGCCTGGACGCGGGCGCGCACCGCGGTCGACGCGGCGGAAACGCTCCAGGCCGCCGGCGTCGCAGCGGCCCCGATGAACAGGCGCCCCGATGTGCTCGACGACCCGCAGGTGGTGGCCCGCGGCCTGTATCAGCCGATGACACATCCCCTCATCGACGGGACGCTGCCCGCCGAATCCGGGCCGGCGACATTCCGCACCATCGGGCCCGCGCGGCAGGAACCGGCACCGCTGGCAGGCCAGGACACCCGCCGCATCTGCCGTGACATCCTGGGGTTCGACGACGCCGAGATCGACGCACTGATCACCGACGGCGTCCTGTTCACCACCACAGAAAGGGTCCGGGCATGACATCACAGTCGGCACTGGCACTCACACCGGAGTTCTCCGGGGTCTACATCGGCGGACGGTTCCGGGCCACCGATGAGCATCACCCGGTGATCGAAGCCGCCACCGGTGAACCTCTCGGCAGCGGCGCCAGTGCGAGCCCGGCCGATATCGACGACGCGGTCGCGGCCGCCCGCGCGGCGCTGCCGGGATGGCGGTCGACCCCGGTGCAGGACCGCGCGGAGATCCTCAATGCCTTTGCCGCGGCACTGAAATCACGCGCCGACGTCACACCGGAGCTGGTGACCCGGGAGAACGGGATGCCGATCCGGCTGTCGCGCGGCGCCAACGGCGCGTTTCCCGCATTGCTGCTCGGCTACTACGCCCAGTTGATCACCGAGATTCCGGAGGAGGAGGTGCGGCCGAGCGTGATCGGCCACACCATCGTGCGCCGCGAACCGGTGGGTGTGGTCGGCGCGATCACGCCGTGGAACTACCCGCAGGCACTGGCCGCCATGAAGATCGCGCCCGCGCTGGCGGCGGGCTGCACCATGGTGCTCAAACCCGCCCCCGAGACCGCCTTGGACGCTCTGATATTCGCGCAGGCCGCCGAGGCGGCCGGCGTTCCCGCCGGCGTGCTGAACATCGTCCCCGGCGGCATCGAGGCGGGTACCCACCTGATAAAGCACCCGGGGATCGACAAGGTGGCGTTCACCGGGTCGACGGCCACGGGCCGGATCATCGGGGAGGCATGTGGCCGGCTGATGCGGCCCGTCACCCTCGAACTCGGCGGCAAGTCCGCGGCGATCATCCTCGACGACGCCGACTTGGAGGCCACCATCCGTGGCCTGCGGACCGCGTCGTTCGTCAACAACGGCCAGACCTGCCACCTCAGCTCCCGGATACTCGCGCCCCGTTCACGCTATGACGAGGTGGTCGAGGCGATGGCCGAGCTGGCCGGGGGACTGGCCGTGGGCGACCCCATGGACAAGGCCACCGACGTCGGCCCACTGGTCAGCGAGCGCCAGCGCGACCGGGTGCTCGGCTACATCGAGGCCGGGCGGGCCGACGGCGCGAAAGTGGTTGCCGGCGGCTCGGTTCCGGCCGATCAGCCGCGCGGCTGGTTCGTCTCACCCACGGTGTTCTCCGGTGTGGCCAACACCGACCGGATCGCCCGCGAGGAGATCTTCGGCCCGGTGCTCGCGGTCATTCCCTACGACGGTGACGACGAGGCGGTGGCGCTGGCCAACGACAGCGACTTCGGCCTGGCCGGCACGGTGTGGTCGCAGGACACCGAACGGGCCACCCAGATCGCCCGCGCGGTGCACACCGGCACCATCGGCGTCAACGACTACGCGCTGGACATCCGCGCGCCGTTCGGCGGCGTCAAGGCCAGCGGGCTTGGCCGCGAACTGGGCCCGGAAGGTCTCGAGGCCTACCGCGTCGTCAAGTCCATCTACCGCACCGGAGAAGCCTGAGTCACCTGATGGTGTAGCCGCCGTCGACCAGGAGGTCCGCACCGTTGATCATGGCGGCGGCATCGGAGGCCAGGAACACCGCCACCCCGGCGATCTCCTGCGGGTAGGCGAACCGGCCCGTCGGGATGAGTGCCTTCAGCGCGTCGCCCTTGGGTCCGTCCCAGGCCTTGTGGCCGAGTTCGGTCAGCACCACCGTCGGTGAGATGGAATTGACCCGCACGCCGCGTCCGGCCCATTCGGCCGCAAGCACTTTCGTCACCCCGACCACCCCGAACTTGGACGCGCAGTAGGCGACATGCTGATCCAGCGCGACGCTGGCGGCCTGCGAGGCCAGGTTGATGATGCAACCGCTGCCCGCGGCCAGCATCATCCGGCCGACTTCCTGGCACATCTGGAAGGTTCCGGTCAGATTGACGGCGATCGTGCTGTCCCAGTAGGCCTTCGAGAGCTCCTCGGCCGGCGCGAGCCGCGCGATCCCCGCGCTGTTGACCAGGATGTCGATCCGGCCGAACGCCTCGGCGACGGCGCCGACGGCGTCGCGCACCGAATCGGCGTCGCCGACATCGCACCCGAAGCCGCGGGCTTGCGTGGGCAGACCGTCGGCGCAGCGCTGCGCGCCCGACCCGTCGATGTCGACGACGGCCACCTCGGCGCCTTTCGCGGCATACGCGGCGGCGATCGCGGCGCCGATACCGGCGGCACCGCCGGTCACCAGGGCGACTTTGCCGCTGAGGCTGAAATCCAGATCGACGATCGGTTCTGACATCGCTGTCGGGCTCCTTACGTGCAGTTCGTTCGGTTGTGGTCAGCCGAGGACGGCCGCGGCGGTCACGGTATCGGTGACCAGGGATGAAACCAGGCCGGACCGCAGCACGGCACGGGTGGCGTCGACTTTCTCCGGTCCGGTGGCGATCACGATCACCGTGGGAATGGCCCGCAGGGTGGCCTCGTCGACGCCCATCCGCCGCTCGTCGAGGCCGCTGACGCGGTTGCCGTCGGCGTCGAGCAGCAGTGCGCAGGTCTCGGCGCGCACACCGGCCGCGGCCAGGCGTGCCGATTCCTCCTTGGTCAGGAACTCGAAGACCTGGGACGCCCCCGGGCTCCACGCTCCGACCGACACGATCGCACACGTCACCGATTTGTGTTTCTCGACGGTCTCCTGGATCTGCCTGCCGCCGGCCAGGCTCCTGGCGGTGCGGGCGTCGGACACCACCAGCGGGGCGTACAGCGGCCACGACCGGCCACCGGCGATCTCACTGAGCCGGCGCACCAGATCGGTGCCGTTGGTGGTGATGGCACCGGCCATGCCGGTCAGCTGCACGACATCGCAGCGCGGCAGCGTCGTCAGGTGGCCGGCCACATGGGTCAGGGTCCGGCCGCAGTCGACGCCGATCACGTCACCGTCGCGCAGGATCGACTGCAGCAACTCGGCCATCGCGCTGGCCACCGCTTCGATGCGTTCGGCGCGGCTCGGCGTGTCGGCGATGACCGCGTAGGCGTGCTCCAACCCGAACTGGCGTTGCAGCGCTGTGGAGATCTCGACGTCCACGGAGCCCGGGTTGTGGATCGTGATCTCCACCATGCCCGTGGCCAACGCCTCGTCGAGCATGCGGGCGACCTTGAACCGCGAGACGCCGAACTCCTCGGCGATCTGGATCCGGGTCCGGCCTTCCAGGAAATAGCGCCGGGCGATGACCGCCCGCTGGAAGAGCTCATCTGGCCCCATTCCACCCCCGCTCATATGTGCACGCCGTTTGACATCTGATCAGTATCATCGCATGATCCAGATCACAATGAAACATATGAGCATGCGGATATTCATATGAGCAAGGACGATACCGAGTTGGCGCGGCTGGCCGGTGTTGTTCTCTCGAGAGAGGCGGCAGCGGTCGAAGCCCTGGTGTCGCAGATCGAAGACAGCGTCGTCACGACGGCGCGGCAGGTGCTGGCCGTGACCGGGAAAGTGGTCACCACCGGCTCAGGCACCTCGGGCATCATGGCCGAGCGCCTGGCGCATCTGTTGTCGGTGTGCGGATCTCCGGCGCTCTACCTGCCCTCGATGGATGCGCTGCACGGCGGTATGGGGGCCATCACCGCGTCCGACCTGGTACTGGCCATCTCGAAAACCGGTGGCTCGAGCGAGCTGACCAACCTCACCGAGCGGCTCGTCGCGCGTGGAGTGCACGTCGTCGCCGTCACCGAACGCCCGGAATCGCCGTTCGCGACGGCCGCCAGCTCCGTGGCGGTCCTACCCGCCACCGCACCCGACGCCGACCCCGGTGATCTGGTCGCCATGGCCAGCACCCTCGCGGTCGGGGCCTGGGGTGACGCGCTGACCGTCGTCGCGATGGCGCTGCGCGGGCACACCGTCGCCGACATCATCGACTCCCATCCCGCCGGCGGCGTGGGTGCCCGCGGGCACCGGCCCGGCGACGACGCGGCTCCGGTGGTGAACCTGTGAAGACCGCCGTCATCGGAGTGGACTCGTCGACCCAGTCGTGCAAGGTCGAGGTACGCGACGCGCACGACGGCGAACTGCTGGGCCGGGGCGCCGCGCCGCACCCGCCGGCCTTCCCGCCGTGCAGCGAACAACATCCGGACCAGTGGGTCGACGCGCTGGTGAGTGCCACCGGCGCCGCGCTTGCCGACTGCGCGGAATCGCCTGCGGTGGTTGCCATCTCGGTGGCCGCGCAGTGCCACGGCCTGGTGCTTCTCGATCGCGACGGCACACCGCTGCGCGCCGCGAAGTTGTGGAACGACACCACCGGCGCACCCCAGCTACAACGCCTGAGCGCGCGGATCGGTGAGTCCGCGTGGCTGTCCCGGATCGGCACGGTGCCCACCGCGGCGTTCACCATTGCCAAGCTGGCCTGGGTCGCCGAGCACGAACCCGAGCTGCTCGACACCACCGCCCACATCCTGCTGCCGCACGACTACCTGACCTACTGGCTCACCGGCAACACCGTCACCGACCGGTCGGAGGCCTCCGGTACTGGTTACTACGACAGCGCGACCGGCCAGTGGATCACCGAATACCTCGACCTCGCCGGCGGTGCCCGGCCGTGGTTGCCCGCGCTGCCGACGGTGCTCCGCCCCACCGAATCGGCGGGCACCGTGCGCGCGTCGGCCGCCGAGCGGCTCGGCATCCCGGTCGGAACCGTCGTCGGTGCGGGTGGCGGCGATCAGCACGCCGCCTACCTGGGTCTCGGCCTGACCGACGGCGACCAGTACTTCAGCATCGGGACATCCGGTGTCATCGCCACCTCGTCGCGAAACCCGGTGTTCGACACATCGGGCGCCGTCGACGGGGTTGCCGACATGACCGGCGGGTATCTGCCCCTGGTGAGCACGCTCAACGCCTCCCGCGTCGGGGACGCGGCGGCCCGGCTACTCGGCACGGACCTGGCCGGGCTGGCGGCGCTGGCGCTGGCCGCCGGCGATACCGCCGGCCCCGTTGTGGTGCCCTTCCTGGACGGTGAGCGCACGCCGGACCGGCCCGACGCCCACGGCGGACTGGTGGACCTCACGTCACAGACCACCCGTGAGGAGCTGGCCCGGGCCTTCGTCGAGGGGCCGCTGCTGACGTTGCTGGCCGGCCGCGACGCCCTGACCGCTGCGGGCGTGACGATCGACGGCGGGGTCTATGCCGTCGGCGGTGGCACGCGCTCGCCGGCGACACTGCAGCTGCTCGCCGACCTGCTCGACGCCGAGGTGAGCGTCCCAGACGCCGACGAGGCCACCGCCCGGGGCGCCTGCGTGCAGGCCGCCGCGGTGGCCTGCGGCGCCGACGTGGTGGGCCTGACCGATCTCGCCAAGCGCTGGCACCCCGGCACCCGGCATGCTGTGACACCGCGACGCACCGCCCGCGACTTGTCCGCCGTGCGCGCGCGGTGGTCGCAGCTGGCTGCATCGTCGGTGCTCGACGCGGGAGGTGCCCCATGAGCCCGCAGCTGGCGCCATGGCACCGCAGGCACCCGGGCTGCATCACCGGCAGCGTCTACGCCGGCGCGCCATCGGAGCGGATAGCGTTGGCCCGCACCATGTCCGAGGCCGGCCTGACGGTGCATGTCGACGTCATCGACGACGGCCACGGCGGTGACCGCGGTATCGACATGGCCGGGCTGCGCGATATCGCGGCCGTCGTCCCCGAGGGCAATCTCGAAGTGCACCTGATCGGCTCGCCCGACTTCGTCGACGAGCGACTGCGCGACATCCTGGCCTGCGCACCCACCCGGGTGTTCCTGCCTTGGGCGTCGTTCACGAACCCCCGCGCCGGCGCCGTGCGGACATCCGGCGCCGGCGCGTGGATCACCGTCTGGGACGAATGGACCGGACTCGGAGAACCCCACTGGCCCGCGGCACCCGACGGCGTCCTGGTGATGCTCATCGAGCCGGGTACCCGGGACACCGCCGGTATCGACCGGCTGGCGATCGTCACCGCATGCGCATCGGGCCTGCCGGTCGCCGTGGACGGTGGCGTGACGGAACAACTTGCGGCGCTGTGTGTCTCGGCAGGCGCCCAGTCGATGGTGGTGGGCCGCGCCCTGCTTGCCGACACCGCATCTGCACCGGATCTCGAAAGGACGAAATGACATGACCAGCACTCTGAACGACGCGACCATGAGGGCCAGCGTGATGACCGGCGTCGGAGAACTGCGCATCGAGGACCGGCCGGTCCCGGTACCCGGGCCGCACGAGGTCCTCGTCGAGGTCGCCGCGGTCGGTGTGTGCGGTTCCGATGTGCATTACTACCGGCACGGCCGCATCGGCGATTTCGTGGTGAACGAGCCGATGATCCTCGGCCACGAGCTCTCCGGTCGCATCGCCGCGGTGGGCGAGGGCGTCGACGCGGACCGGGTCGGCCAGCGGGTTGCGGTGGAACCGCAGCACGCCTGCCGCCGCTGCAAACAGTGCATGGCCGGGCGTTACAACCTTTGCCCGGAGATGAAGTTCTACGCCACCCCACCGGTAGACGGTGCGTTCTGTCGCTACGTCGTCATCGACGACGACATGGCCCACCCGGTGCCCGACTCCATGTCCGATGACGCGGCCGCGCTCCTGGAGCCGCTGTCGGTGGCCATCACCACCATGCGCAAGGCGCAGGTGGTGCCGGGGTCGTCGATCCTGATCGCCGGTGCCGGGCCCATCGGGGTCATCTGCGCCCAGACCGCGCGTGCCTTCGGCGCGGCCCGCATCGTCGTGTCGGATCTTGTCGAGTCACGGCGTGAGCGGGTGCTGCGGTTCGGTGCCACCGAGGTCCTCGACCCCACCGTCGACGACGTCGCCGCGCTCGATCCCAAGGTCGACGCCTTCGTCGACGCCAGTGGTGCCGCTCCCGCCGTCGTCAGCGGTATCAAGGCCGTCGGGCCCGCCGGGCACGTGGTGCTGGTCGGTATGGGTGCCGACGAGGTGACCCTGCCCGTCGGCTACATCCAGAACTGGGAGATCAACGTCACCGGTGTCTTTCGGTACACCGACACATGGCCTGCCGCAATACATCTCGTCACCTCGGGCGCCATCGATCTCGATGCGCTCGTGACCGGTCGCTATGACCTCGAGCACGTCGCCGACGCGCTCGAGAGCGACACCGACCCTGCCAGCCTCAAGTCGATTGTGAATCCCGCATGAGCAACCCTTTTGATCTGACCGGCCGTACCGCCCTGGTCACCGGCGGCAACCAGGGCCTGGGCAAGGCGTTCGCCTTCGGCCTGGCCCAGGCCGGCGCGCAGGTCGCGATCAGCGGCCGCAGCGCCGAGCGCAATGAGACGGTGGTCGCCGAGTCCCAGGAGAAGCTGGGCGCGGCGGGCGCGTTCCATCCGATCACGGTCGACATCACGCAGTCGGCCGACGTCGACCGGATGACATCGGAGGCACTGGCCGCGCTCGGCCACATCGACATCCTGGTGAACAACGCGGGAACCTGCTATCACGGTGAATCCTGGACCGTCACCGAGGACCAGTGGGACGCGGTGTTCGACCTGAACGTCAAGGCGCTCTGGGCCTGCTCGCTGGCCGTCGGCGCGCACATGCGCGAGCGCGGCAGCGGTTCGATCATCAACATCGGCTCGATGTCGGGGATGATCGTCAACCGTCCGCAGATGCAGCCCGCCTACAACGCGTCGAAGGCCGCGGTGCATCACCTGACCAAATCGCTTGCCGCCGAATGGGGTCCGCTCGGAATCCGGGTGAACGCGCTGGCCCCGGGCTACTGCAAGACCGAGATGGCGCCGGTTGACAAACCGGAGTTCCAGCAGCACTGGATCGGTGACACCCCGATGCTGCGCTACGCCATGCCCGAGGAGATCGCGCCCAGCGTCGTGTTCCTGGCCAGCGACGCCGCCTCGTTCATCACCGGATCCGTTCTGGTCGCCGACGGGGGTTACACCGCATGGTGAGCGACCGGATCCGCCGCGTGGTGGTCGCCGCGCTGGACGACGTGACGATCGAGACAGTGCCCGAGGCGCTGCCCGCCGCGGGCGAGGCCAGGGTGCGCACCACCATGGTCGGCGTCTGCGGTTCCGATCTGCACGCCGCCTGCGGGCGGCACCCGTTCATCGACCTGCCGTACCGGCCCGGCCATGAGGCCATCGGCGTGGTGGACGCCGTCGGCGACGGGGTCGACGCGTCGTGGGTCGGCCGGCGGGTCGCGCTGGAGCCCAACCTCGCCTGCGGACAGTGCACGCAGTGTCGCGCCGGGCGCTACAACATCTGTAAGGAACTGCTGGTGTTCGGCTGCCAGACGCCCGGGGCGCTGGCAGATTCGTTCACCGTCGCGCTGGATCGGCTGGTACCACTGGCCGACGGCCTCGACGACCGGCACGCCATTCTGATCGAGCCGCTCGCCACACCGGTGCACACCGTGCGGCGCGCCGGTGAACTGGTCGGCGGTCTCGACGGCAAGGCAGTCGTCGTGATCGGCGCCGGGCCCATCGGGTTGTTCACGCTGCTGGCCGCCCGTCACGCGGGGGCCCGCGTGGTGGTCGCCGACCTGCTGGAATCCAAACGTGCCAGGGCGCAGCGACTTGGCGCCGTGGGAAGTTTCGATCCCACCACCCCGGACGCCGTGCAGACCGCGCTGGCGCTGCTCGGCGGTCCGGCCGCTGTGGTGATCGACTGTGTGTCGCGAGAGAGCTCGGTGGCCCAGGCGGTCGACCTCGTCGACAAGGGCGGCGCGGTCATGATCGTCGGTGTCGCCGACGGCGCTACCCCGGTGCCGCTTGGCCTGATCCAGGATCGCGAACTGGCCCTGGTCGGCAGCCTGATGTATGTCCGGCAGGACTTTCAGGCGGCCATCGATCTGCTGGCGTCGGGCTCGGTGCCGATCGACGAGATCATCAGCGCCGAATTCGACATCGACGAGTCCGCGCAGGCGTTCGCGGCGTCAGCTGACCCGGAGAACGTCAAAGTGCTTGTGACGGTGGGGAGTTAAACGATGAGTCAAGCGCTGCTGGAATGCACCGACATCCAGAAGGCGTTCGGTGGCGTGCCCGTGCTCAAAGGCATCACGCTGAATCTGGAACCCGGTTCGGTGACGGCCCTGGCCGGCGAGAACGGTGCAGGCAAATCCACCCTGATGAAGATCATCAGCGGGCAGTACACCGCCGATCACGGCACCGTGACGGTGCAGGGGACGGCACTGACGTCGGGGAACACCAAGGACGCAGTGAAGCACGGCGTGGCGATCGTGCCGCAGGAGCTGGCCTCCATCGAGGACATGACGGTCTACGAGAACCTTTTCGTGGGACGCGAACTGAAGGTCGGCCCGTTCCTGAACCGGAAGGCGATGATCGACGAGGCGCGCGACGCGCTGGCGGTGTTCGGCGTCGAGATCAACCCCACCGCGCGGATGGGCAGCCTGCCGGTGGGGCTGCGCCAGATCGTGGAGATCGTCAAGGCCGCCCGCACCGGTGCGCAGGTGGTGATGCTGGACGAACCCACCTCGGCGATCTCCGAGCGGGAGGTCGAGGGTCTGTACAAGATCGTGCGCCAACTCCGTGAGCACGGCGTGGCGATGGTGTACACGACGCACAAGATGGCCGAGATCCGTGCCATCGCCGACCGCGTGGTGGTGCTGCGTGACGGCGGGCTGATCCTGGACAAGGGTATCGCCGAGGTCTCCGACGACGACATCGTCACCGCGATGATCGGCCGGGAGCTGGAGGCGCTGTTCCCTGAGCGCCCTGAACCGGGCGCCGACGCCGTCTTGGAGGTCACCGGCCTGCAGGTCGAGGGCGCGTCCGAGCCGGTGTCCTTCACCGTCCGGGCCGGCGAGATCGTCGGGCTGGCGGGCCTGGTCGGTGCGGGCCGAACGGAGTTGCTGGAAGCCATTTTCGGCGCCCGGCACACCAGTGCGGGTCAGATCCTGGTGCGCGGCAAGCAGGTGAAACGCAACGCCCCGGCGGCGGCCATCACCGAGGGCATGGCGATGGTGCCCGAGGACCGCAAACTGTCCGGTGTCGTGCTGTCGATGAGCGTGCTCGACAACGGGACGCTGCCGCGGCTCTCGGCATTCTCGGTGGGGGGCTGGCTCAAGGGCCGGTCACGCACCAAGGAGGTCGGCGAGGTGATGAAGTCGGTGCGCTTGCGCAGCCGGAACCTCAGCCAGGAGGTCGGCACCCTCTCCGGCGGTAACCAGCAGAAGGTGGTGCTGGCGCGCTGGCTCACCGGCACGGTCAACGTGCTGCTGCTCGATGAGCCCACCCGCGGCGTGGACGTCGGTGCGCGCAGTGAGATCTACCGGATCATCACCGATTTCGCCGCACAAGGCATGGCGGTGCTGATGGCCTCGAGCGATATGCCTGAGGTCGTCGGGCTGTCCCACCGGGCGTTCGTGATGCGCGGCGGCGCGCTCGTCGGCGAGCTCGACCGCGACGCGCTCGACCACCCCGAAGTGCAGGAGTCGGTGTTCCGGCTGGCCACCGCACTGGACGCGAGAACCGGAACCATCAACCAGGAGGAGGCACAGCAGTGACCGCACCGGTCGAATCAGAGAAGGCGCCGGAGTCGGGCGCCACGACGGTGGCGTCGCCCGTCACCGGTGAGCCCATCAAGTTGTTCTCCGCGGCATGGTTTTCCGCCATCGCGCTGCGGTATGCGATGTTCATCATCCTGCTGCTGGTGATCT
>CAMFLL010000122.1 GCA_945957405.1 uncultured Mycolicibacterium sp.
GGCCGTGCTGGTCCGCACCGATGAAGGCGCGGACAAGCCACACCGCAATCTGACCGCGTTTCTCGTCGAAAAGCCCTCGGGCTTCGGCGAAGTCGTGCCCGGCCTGGTGATCCCCGGCAAGCTCGACAAACTCGGCTACAAAGGGATCGACACCACCGAACTGGTCTTCGACGGCTACCGCGCCAATGCCGGCACGATCCTGGGCGAACAGCCGGGGCAGGGTTTCTTCCAGATGATGGACGGCGTCGAGGTGGGCCGCGTCAACGTCTCGGCGCGGGCCTGCGGGGTCGGTCTCCGGGCGTTCGAACTCGCCGTCCGCTATGCGCAACAGCGCAGCACCTTCGGCAAGCCGATCGCCGAGCACCAGGCCGTCGCATTCCAGCTCGCCGAGATGGCCACCAAGGTCGAGGCAGCACATCTGATGATGGTCAACGCGGCGCGCCTGAAGGATTCCGGTGAGCGCAATGACGTCTCGGCGGGCATGGCGAAATACCTGGCCAGTGAACTCTGCACCGAGGTCACCCAGCAGAGTTTCCGGATCCACGGCGGCTACGGATACTCGAAGGAGTATGAGGTCGAACGGTTGATGCGGGACGCACCGTTCCTGTTGATCGGCGAGGGCACCAGCGAGATCCAGAAGCAGATCATCTCCAAGCGTCTCCTCGACGAGTACCGGATCTGAAACCGTGATGTCAGCCGGAGAATTCGCCGCCCGGCCGCAGTTGTCGGAGGATGTCGCAAGGTTCGTGCGCGCCAGGATCTTCGACGGCACCTACGCCGCCGGCCGGTACATCCGGATGGAGCAACTCGCGGCGGAGCTCGGTATCAGCGTCACCCCGGTGCGCGAGGCGCTGTTCGAACTTCGGGCCGAAGGGCTGCTGATCCAACAGCCCAGGCGCGGTTTTGTGGTGCTGCCGGTGACGCGACGTGATATCGCCGACGTGTCCGACGTGCAGGCCCATATCGGTGGCGAACTGGCCGCCCGGGCCGCGGCCAACATCACCGATGAACAACTGGGCGATCTGCGCGCCATCCAGACTCGCCTCGAAGCGGCCTACGACGGGGATGACGACGACCTCGTGGTGCGCCTCAACCATGACTTCCATCGCGCCATCAACGTCGCAGCCGACTCGCCCAAACTGGCGCAACTGATGTCTCAGATCACCCGGTATGCGCCCGAGGCGGTCTTCCCCACGGTGTCGGGGTGGCCCGCACGGTCGATCAAGGACCATCGGCGCATCCTCACCGCACTCGCAAAACGCGATACGGACCTGGCGCGCTCCGCCATGTCGGCGCACCTGGCCGCCGGCGCCGATCCGCTCATCGATCACCTCATCGCGCGCGGCGTCATCCCGAAGATACGGTGACACTGGAGGTGCCGGCGTCCTCGTCCTCCTGCCGGACGCGCACTCTCACGTGTCCGGGCCGGATCAACTTGTCGTATCGGTCTTTGCGCGACTCTTCGGGCTTCGCGTCGCCGGTCTCCTCGCGGGCTTCTTCGCCGGCCCGGCGTCGATGAGACGTTCGGCATGATCGAGGATGCAATCCAGGACGTATTCGAAGTTCGCGTCGTCGGTGGACGTGACGCGATGCCCGTCAGCCCTCAGCTTCGCCAGCAGCGGTGCCTTGTCGGGGTCAATGACCAACTTGTCCTCGAGGCTGCTGCCCGGATTGTCGGCGTCGGCGCTCTTTTCGAAGAGGCGTTGCAGCACCACTGATCCACGCACGTGCACCGAGACCGCGGAGTACGTCTGGAAGGCGTCCTGGGACGACAGGCCGGCCTCGACCAGGCTGGCGATGGCCCGCTCGACCTCGAGCACGCCGAGCTGTGCGGCACGAGGGCTGAGCGCCGACCGGATGAGGATCAGATCGCACAGGATCGGGTTGCCCATGAAGGTCTCCCGCATGGTGCGGGCGTGATTGCGCAGGGTGTCGCGCCAGTCGGTGGCCTCGACATAGGGGGTGGCGAAGATGTACTCGCGCAGGGCGCGGTCGGTCATGGCGTTGAGCAGGTCGTCCTTCTTGCGGAAGTACCAGTAGATGCTCGTCACGCCGACGCCGAGATGCTTGCCCAGTAGCGGCATGCTCAAATTGTCGATACCCACCTGCCCGGCGAGCTCGAACGCACCCTCGATGATGTCCTTGGGATTGATGGAGCCGCGCTCGCGCCGCTGCCGCTTCTGGGCGGCGGGCTGTTTCGCCACAAAGGCACCTCCTGTACTGCGGCCGGTGACCCGGACAACCTTACCGGGAGCCACCCGGCCCTGGAGATGGAGCCATTACCGTAATGCCTATCGTAGTGACGTCCGGTTCGAACGGATTCGGATGTGCACGTACGCCGGTGGATCCGACTTCATCTGAGACACAGGCGGATCCGGTGCTGATGAGGGATAGTGACCACCGGGTGGTCTCGGCCTTCTCCATCACCAGCGTGTGGAGCTGTGATCACGGACAAGGAGCGTGGCGATGATTGACGGTGTGCTCGACGAACTCGGCTACTACCTACTCGCCGGGGCCGGCGGCGACGGGCCCGCGTCGCTGATGGACGAGGCGCGCCGCGGGGAGGAGCTGGGCTTCGGCACCGCGTTCATCTCCGAACGCTGGAACGTCAAGGAGGCGTCATCACTGACCGGTGCGGCGTGTGCCGTCACCACTCGGATGCAGATCGCCACCGCCGCAACCAATCACAACACTCGTCATCCCCTGATCACCGGGTCATGGGCCACCACCATGCACCGGCTGTCCCGTGGCCGGTTCACCCTCGGTATCGGGCGGGGCATCGCCGCGATGTACACGGCGTTCGGTGTGCCCGCGGTGACCACAGCGCAGATGGAGGATTTCGCGCAGGTCATGCGCAAGTTGTGGCACGGCGCGCTGATCCTCGATCACGACGGTCCAATCGGGAAGTACCCGGTGCTGTTGCTCGACCCGGACTTCGACGAGGACATCCGGCTGGCGTTGGTGGCGTTCGGGCCGAACACGCTCGAACTCGGTGGCCGTGCCTTCGACGACGTCATCCTGCACACCTACTTCACGCCGGAGACGTTGCAGCGCTGCGTGAAAACCGTCAAGGATGCCGCCGAACGGGCCGGCCGCGATCCCGGCAGCGTCAAGGTGTGGTCGTGTCTTGCCACCGTCGGCGACCACCTGCCAGAGGAACTGCGACTGAAGAAGACCGTCGCCCGGCTGGCCACCTACCTCCAAGGCTACGGCGACCTGATGGTGACCACCAACAACTGGGATCCGGCTGTGCTGGCACGCTTCCGGGCCGACCCGGTGGTGACGTCGATACCCGGCGGGATCGACCACAAGGCCACGGCCGAGCAGATCGAACACATCGCCACTCTCATTCCGGGCGAATGGCTGGAGCCCTCCGCGACGGGGTCGGCGGCACAGTGTGTGGCGCGAGTCCGTCAGGAGTTGGGCTACGGCGCCGACGCCGTCATCATGCATGGCGCCACACCCGACGAGTTGGAGCCGATAATCGCCGAGTATCGCGCCGGATGATTGCCACTGACCTTACCGAATCACTTACCGGAACTGCTACTGTTATCGCGCCAGCTGGCCGGGCACAGTGCAGCACGGGCGGGAATCGCGATGAGCAATCTGACAGTAGAAGGCGCATCTGCGATGCTCGCCGATCCGCAGGCGTACACCGACGAAGCCAGCCTGCACGCCGCGCTGGCACACCTGCGTGGCACGGCGCCGGTGTCACGGGTCGAAGTGCCGTCTTACGCCCCGTTCTGGGCCATCACCAAACATGCCGACATCATGGAAATCGAACGCGCCGACGACGTCTTCACCAACTCGCCACGTCCGGTGCTGGTCACGGAGGAGTCCGACAAGCTGCAGGCCGGTGTCGGAATCCGGACGCTGGTTCACACCGACGGCCCTCAGCACCGCGACCTGCGAGCCATCGGAGCCAACTGGTTCCGGCCGAAAGCCATGCGCGCCTTGAAGGATCGAGCCGACGAACTGGCGGTGCGATTCGTCGACACGATGGCGGCCGAAGGTCCCGAATGCGACTTCGTCCAGCAGGTCGCCGTGAACTACCCGCTGTACATGATCATGTCTCTGCTCGGGATTCCAGAAGCCGACTTTGCGCTGATGCTCAAGCTCACCCAAGAGCTGTTCGGCAGCGACGACGACGAGTTCAAACGCGGGGCTGATCAATCCGAACAGATGACCGCGCTCTTGGAGTTGTTCCAGTATTTCACGGCGCTCACCGCATCACGGCGGGCGAGTCCGACCGACGATCTGGCGTCCACCATCGCCAATGCCCGGATGAACGGTGCACCGCTGTCGGATATCGACACGGTGTCCTACTGCGCGATCATCGCCGCCGCCGGGCATGACACCACGAGTGCCAGTATCTCCGGCGGTATGCACGCCCTGATCGAGCACCCCGACCAACTGGCGCGCCTACAAGCCGATGTGAACCTGCTGCCACTGGCTGTGGAGGAGATGATCAGGTGGACCACGCCGGTCAAGGCATTCATGCGAACTGCGCAGCGGGACTACGAGATTCGTGGTGTGCTCATCGGTGCTGGCGAGTCGGCGCTGTTGTCCTATGTCTCAGGTAACCGCGACGAGGAGGTCTTCGACCAGCCGTTCGCCTTCGATGTCGGGCGTGATCCCAACAAGCACATTGCTTTTGGCTATGGTGTGCATTTCTGCCTGGGCGCGGCACTGGCCCGGATGGAAGTCACCAGCTTCTTTTCACAACTGCTACCCCGGCTTGATGCCGTGGAACTCGCCGGCCTGCCACAGCACACGGCCACCACATTCGTCGGCGGCCTCAAGCACCTGCCGATCCGTTACGCCGTGCGCTGAGTCAGGCCGTGAGCAGCGGGGCCATCCAGTCGAGTTCGCCGGGAAGCTGCGAGCTCCAGAACGCACCGTCATGACCGCCCGGCGAGAAGCCGCCCGCCGGCGGATTGGGCAGCTGCGCGATGAACTGTTTGATGGCCGCGTAGAAGGGATCACTGTTACCGCAGTCGATCCGGATGGGAATCGAGGCCAGTGCGGGCAGGCCGAACACCGTATTGGCGGCGAAGTCGTCGGCGCCGTCGAATGCGCCAGGAGCCGTCTCACCCGACGTCATCCACAGCGCGGGACTGACGGCGGTGATTGCCGCGGTACGCGCCGGGCCCAGCCGTGCGCCAAGCAAGAGCGCCCCGTAGCCGCCCATCGACCAACCGAGGAAGGCTACCCGTGAGGTGTCGAGGTTCTGGGTGGCGAGCATCGGAATCAGTTCGTCGAGCACCATCGCGCCGGAATCCTCGCCGGATGCGCGCTGGTGCCAGTAGCTGCCGCCACCGTCGACGGCGACGACTGCGAATGGCGGTAGTCCCGCGGCGACAGCCTGGGCCAGGCCCTGCTCCACGCCGCCGGCCATGACCGTCGCGGCGTCGCTGCCCTTACCGTGCAGTGCGATCACCGGCCGCAGGGCCGCGGTCTGGCCCGGTGGCCGCGCGATGGCCCAGTTGGTGTTCACGCCGCCGCGGGCCGCGGACACGAACGAGCCCGTCACCATCGTGGGTGCGGGCACCGGGGCCGCCGGCGGCGGCGCAAGGGGTGCGGCGGGCGGCGCAACGGGTGTGGCGGGCAGCGCCTGCGACGGTCCGGCGTTGAGCAGGCTGCCCAGGGCGTAGGCGCTTGCAGCGCCGGCGGCCGCGCCGGCGCCGAGACGCAGCACGCTGCGGCGGCTGAGGTCTGGCATTCCGAGAATCTTGCCATTGGACTGTGTTGTCCGAAAACGCCCAGCGTGAGCAGGGCGACTGGCAGCATGCTAATCGTGACGGCAGCGGTCACTCCCAAGGGAGAACGTCGACGGTGTGCACTCGTGAGTGCCGCCGCTGATCTGCTGTGTGAGGGTGGCTTCGAGGCCGTCCGGCATCGCGCCGTCGCGCGGCGCGCCAGCCTGCCGCTGGCGTCGACCACCTACTACTTCTCGTCACTCGACGACCTGATCGCCGCAGCGGTCGAATACATCGGCATGCGCGAGGCGGCGCAGCTGCGCAACCGCGTGGCGGCGTTGTCGCGGCGGCGTCGCGGCGCCGAATCGACCGCCGACGTGCTGGTGGACCTCCTGGTCGACGATGATCCGGACAGCATCTCCTACGAACAGTTGATCTCGCGCTACGAGCGCTACATCGCCTGCGCCCGTCAACCCGCCCTCCGCGAGGTTCAGCGCCGCATGATGCAGCAGCGCACCGACGCCGTCAGCGAGGCCGTCGAACGGTCCGGCCGCCGGGTCCGTTCGGAGATGCTCTCGGCACTGGTGTGTGCCGTCGACGGCGCGGTGGTGTCGGCACTCGTCGACGACTCGGGCTCACCGCGCGCGACGGCCAGGTCAACGCTTGTCGACGTCATCGACGTGCTGGCGCCCTACAACGACAGGGCCCAGCGCCCGGCGCACGTTTGACCGGTTGACGCCGGGGTTATGTAGAGCCGCATGGCTCTGACCTCGCTTGTTGACGCTGCCCTCGATCGATCCGTCGTACTCGGCTACACCAAGGTCGGACCGCAGTTACGCAAACTGTGGTGGCCGGCAGATCCTGCGCCCCAGTCGATGGCAGGCAAGCGGGTCGTGGTGACCGGGGCGACATCGGGGATCGGCGCCGCGATGGCGCGCTCGTTCGCGGAACTCGGGGCGGCTGTGCACGTGCTGGGGCGCAACCCGGACAAGGTTCGCGCGACCGTCGAGGCGATCCGGTCGGCGGTGCCCGGCGCGGTACTGGTCGACGAGGTGTGCGACGTATCGGATCTGGGCGCCGTGCGGGCCTGGACTGCCGACCTGGCCGGCCGGATACCCGCGCTGCACGGACTGGTCCACAACGCGGGAGCCATTCCGCCCGAGCGCGAAGAGTCGGCGCAGGGCCACGAACAGCAGCTGGCCGCGCACGTCCTGGGGCCGCACCTGATGACGGCCGAACTGCTGCCACTCCTGACCGCTGCCGAGGGCGCGTCGGTGGTGTTCATGTCCTCGGGCGGTATGTACACCGCGCCGCTGGTCTGCGACGACATGGAGTATCTCGACGGATACAGCGGGCTGCGCGGTTATGCCAGGACGAAGCGGATGCAGGTGGTGCTGGCGGACGCCTGGGCGCGTCGGGTGTCGAGTCGACGACAGCCGAGGGACGAGGCTGGAGAAGCGAGACAGTCAGACTCCGCCCCTGGCGACATCCGCGTCGAGAGTATGCACCCCGGCTGGGCCGAGACGCCCGGTGTCACGGGGTCGCTCCCGTTGTTCGACAAGGTCATGCGGCCCCTGCTGCGCGATCCTGCCAGTGGCGCCGACACCGCGGTCTGGCTGGTGGCGACGCGCCCCGAATCAACTCCTGGCCACTTCTGGCATGACCGCGCCCAGCGCCCCACCACGTTCGGATGGGAGCGCGGGGAGGACCCGGCCAAGGTCGCATTGTTCCTGTCCAGGGTCTCCCAGAAGACCGGAACCGCGAACGAGTGGCCCGGTTTCGGCGATTGAGGCTCCTCGACGGTTGACCGGGGCCGATTATGGGAATCTCACAGGTAATTACCAGGAGGCGACATGACTCAGCCGGACACCGTTGAGAAACAGCCACAGCTCAACCGGGTGATGGGGCCGGGCCTGTTGCTGTTGTTCGTCGTCGGGGACATCCTCGGCACCGGCGTCTACGCCCTGACGGGCGATGTCGCCGCCGAAGTGGGCGGCGCGGCGTGGGTGCCTTTCCTGGTCGCCTTCCTTATCGCGACGGTGACCGCCTTCAGCTACCTGGAACTGGTGACCAAGTACCCCCAGGCCGCAGGCGCTGCCCTGTACGCCCACAAGGCGTTCGGCGTGCAGTTCGTGACCTTCCTGGTGGCGTTCATCGTGATGTGCTCCGGTATCACCTCGGCGTCCACGGCGTCCCGGTTCTTCGCCGCCAACTTCTTCACCGCGTTCGACTTCAGTTGGGGCACAGCAGGAATCGTTGCGGTTGCATTGCTCTTCATGCTGCTGCTGGCGCTGGTGAACCTCCGCGGAGTCGGCGAGAGCGTGAAGCTCAACGTGGTGCTGACCATCATCGAGATATCGGGCCTGATGCTGGTGCTCTTCGTCGGGCTGTGGGCCTTCACCGGGGGCGGCGACGTCGACTTCTCGCGGGTGGTGGCCTTCGACACCGCTGCCGACAAGAACGTGTTCCTGGCCGTCACCACCGCGACGTCACTGGCGTTCTTCGCGATGGTCGGTTTCGAGGATTCGGTCAACATGGCCGAGGAGACCAAGGATCCCGTCAAGACGTTCCCCAAGGTGCTCCTGTCGGGATTGGCCATCGCCGGCACGGTGTACGTCCTGGTGGCGATCGTCGCGGTGGCTCTGGTACCGGTAGGCACCCTGGAAGCCAGTGAGACGCCGCTGGTCGAGGTGGTCAAGGCCGGTGCTCCAGGACTGCCGATCGAGACCATCCTGCCGTTCATCTCGATGTTC
This sequence comes from uncultured Mycolicibacterium sp., assembly GCA_945957405.1. Taxonomy (GTDB): domain Bacteria; phylum Actinomycetota; class Actinomycetes; order Mycobacteriales; family Mycobacteriaceae; genus Mycobacterium. The sequence continues at coordinate 8,453 of CAMFLL010000122.1, forward strand.
GCGGTGTCCAACACCGCGCTGATCAACATGCTGATGGCCAGCCGGCTGATCTACGGCATGTCCCGTCAGCACGTGCTGCCGCCGGTGCTCGGCAAGGTGCACCCGCGCCGGCTCTCGCCCTGGGTGGCGATCATCTTCACCACCGCGATCGCGTTCGGGTTGATCCTCTACGTCACGGCGTTCGCCAGCAGCAGCGCCATCTCCGTGCTGGGCGGCACCACATCGCTGCTGCTGCTCGCTGTCTTCGCCATGGTCAACGTCGCTGTGCTGGTGCTTCGCCGGGACGTGCGCTCGGCGGGCGGGCATTTCAAGACTCCGACAGCGCTGCCGGTGGTCGGCTTCTTCGCGTCGGTCTACCTGGTCACCCCGTTGTCGGGACGCCCGTCTCAGCAGTACATGCTGGCCGGGGTGCTGATCCTGATCGGCATCGTGCTGTTCTTCGTCACGATGGCGATCAACCGCCAGACCGGCGTCAAGGACGCCGGCATCACCGATCCGACTCACCTGGGGAGCGCCCCGGGCGAGTGAGCTTCTCGAGCCTGTTCTCCAGTTGCTCGACGCGGTGCGCGTTGCCGGACAGCGTGATGTAGCGCTTCCCGAACGACGCCAGCAGGGCATCGTCGAGGCGGCGGACCGCACCGGCCGGATAGCGATAGTCCATGGCGGTGTTGACGGCTTCGGTGTCGATCCGGTCGAGCACGGTGTCCAGGTCGTCGAGTGAATCGATGTCGAGTTCCACCAGCAGGCCGGACATCCAGGTGTAGTGGTCGGTGCGGGACCAGCCCGCGTCGGGGAACCGGTTGCCGAGGTAGGTCGCCAGCACCGGCGTCGCGATGCGCGGGTCACCCGACAACTGCGCGGGCGCGGGGTCGCCAGACCGGTCGGCATGCGTGGTGCGCAGCCGGTCACGGATCGCCGAGAACTCGCTGTCCGCGAGTTCGAGCAGGCCGGCCGCGAGTGTGAAGCGACGGTCCAGATCGGGCGCATCCTCGTCGGGAATGGTTCCCTTGTATCGGATTTCGTGCTCGAACTCGGCCCACGCATGCTGTAGGACGGTGCGCACCTGAATCGAGGCGGGATATTGCTGGCCGGACATGGCGACCAACAGGTGCCTGCTGGCGTACCCCCATCGGCCTGCGCTGGCGGTTTCCAAACCCATGTCGCGGTCGTCGAGCAGCTGCATCTCGTTGCCCAGCAGGTTGGCCACGGCGGCCACGTCGTCGCGGATGTAGGTGATCACCCGCAGGCCGATCTGATCGGTGATCTCCGCGAGGGGGTCGGTGTAGAGGCGCTGACCGTCCACGGTGCGGTCCGCCTTGGCGGCGAACGACGCCACCGATTTGGTGCGCGCTGTCACGCTCAGATAGTTGATGCCCGCATCGTCGAGCAGCGTCGTGACCAGGTCCTGGTAGTGGTCGGTGGCCGTCACCAGCGCGGGTCTGCGTTCGGAGTACGCCGCGATGGCTTCCCGCACCGAACCCGGCGTGGGCTCGGGCGGTGCGGGGACCAGATCGGCAGGCAGCGTCGGCGTCACGATGTAGCCGGTCTGGAAATCGCCGTAGGTGGTGACGGCTTCGGGCCGACGGGTGGCGAACAGCGCCACGTAGGCGCACACCACGGCGTCCACCGGATCCTCGGCGCGGCGCAGATCAGCCTTGCGCTCCGCGGTTTCGACGTTGCGCCGCAGGGTCGCCCACGCGTCGCTGTCGCCGAGCCGCAGTGGCGGAACAGCGTGCCCAAGGCCCTCGATGTGCTCGATGAGCTGGAGCAGTTCGGCGCGCAGCGCCGCGACGTTGCGCCCGGGTTTGGCCTTGTACTTCAGCGTCCGCCCCAGCCGGAACAGAGCCACCGTCGCCGGATGCGGGTAGACCTCGATGGCACGGCGGCCGGCCTGCGAATCGGGGTCCATGTCGAGGTCGAGCGCGTCGGCCAGGCGAGCGCCGCGCGGGGTGGCGGAAAACTCCGGCTTCCCGGTGTTCGACGGATGGGCGCCGGCCTGGAATCGCCCGAAATCCACGTTGAGGTCACGCTCGGCGGGACGCTGACCCGTCGGGTTGGTCACGATCAGCGGTGCGTCGATGGCCACCAGGCAATCACCCTGCACATAGGGGGCCAGGACGGCCCGGATGCTGGTGTCGTCGGTGGCCGCCGCGACGTGGACGAGTCGGCCGTCGTCGTCGACGATTGCGACGCCACTCGGCTTGCGTTCACCCCAGGCGAGGTCGAGTCCCACGAAGTACACGTACGTACTGTGCCATCGGGCCCGCCTAAGCTTTGACTTTGTGAGCATTCCCAACGTCCTGGCGGCGCGCTATGCCAGCAGCGAGATGGTGGCGATCTGGTCGCCGGAGGCCAAGATCATCGCCGAACGCCGACTGTGGCTTGCGGTGCTCCGCGCGCAGGCTGAACTGGGCATCCCGGTGCCCGACGGCGTGGTCGAGGACTACGAGCGGGTTGTCGACAACGTCGACCTGGCGTCGATCGCGGCACGTGAGCGGGTGACCCGACACGACGTCAAGGCCCGCATCGAGGAGTTCAACGCCCTGGCTGGGCACGAACACGTCCACAAGGGCATGACCAGCCGGGACCTCACCGAGAATGTCGAGCAGTTGCAGATCAGGCGGTCACTGGAGTTGGTGTTCGCGCACGGCGTGGCGGTGGCGGCCCGCCTGGCCGATCGTGCGGTGACCTATCGGGATCTCGTGATGGCCGGCCGCAGCCACAATGTCGCGGCGCAGGCGACCACTCTGGGGAAGCGGTTCGCCTCGGCGGCGCAGGAGACGCTGATCGCCCTGGAACGGGTTCGCGAACTGCTGGACCGGTACCCGCTGCGCGGGGTCAAGGGGCCGATGGGGACGGCGCAGGACATGCTCGACCTGTTCGACGGCGACGCCGGCCGGCTCGCCGAGCTGGAATCCCGGATCGCGGGGTTCCTCGGCTTCTCGTCGGTGCTCTCGAGCGTCGGCCAGGTGTATCCGCGCTCGCTGGACCATGACGTGGTGTCGGCCCTGGTGCAGCTGGGTGCTGGCCCGTCGTCGTTTGCGCACACCGTGCGACTGATGGCCGGCCACGAGTTGGTGACCGAGGGATTCGCGCCGGGGCAGGTCGGGTCCTCGGCGATGCCGCACAAGATGAACACCCGCTCGTGTGAACGTGTCAACGGTCTGCAGGTGGTGTTGCGTGGCTACGCCTCGATGGCCGCGGAACTGGCTGGGGCGCAATGGAATGAGGGCGACGTGTTCTGCTCGGTGGTGCGCCGGGTCGCCCTGCCCGACGCGTTCTTCGCGCTCGACGGCCAGACCGAGACGTTCCTGACGGTGCTCGACGAGTTCGGCGCCTACCCAGCCGTCATCCAGCGCGAACTCGACCGCTACCTGCCGTTCCTGGCGACGACGCGGATCCTGATCGCCGCGGTGCGCGCCGGCGTGGGCCGTGAGACAGCGCACGAGGTGATCAAGGAACACGCCGTCGCGGTGGCGCTGGCGATGCGCGAGCAGGGCCGCGAGCCCGACCTGCTGGACCGACTGGCCGCCGACCCACGGCTGCCGCTGGACCGCGCGGCACTCGACGCGGCGCTGGCCGACAAGGCGGCGTTCACCGGCGCGGCCGGCGACCAGGTCGACGCCGTGGCGCGCGCCGTGGATGACCTGGTGAGCAGCTATCCCGAGGCTGCCAAGTACACCCCAGGCGCGATCCTCTAAATGACGGCGTCGCTCGTCGGGGTGGATCTGACCGACCTGGACAACTTCGCCCAGGGGTTTCCCCACGAGCTGTTCGCCCGGCATCGCCACGACGCGCCGGTGTACTGGCATGAGCCCACCGACCACACACCCGACGGCGAGGGGTTCTGGTCGGTGGCCACGCATGCGGAAACCCTTGCGGTGCTCCGTGATCCGGACACCTACTCGTCGGTGACGGGTGGGTCGCGGCCCTATGGCGGCACGCTGCTGCAGGACCTCGCGATCGCGGGCCAGGTGTTGAACATGATGGACGATCCGCGGCACGCCAGGATCCGCCGGTTGGTGAGCTCGGGTCTGACACCACGCATGATCAGCCGCGTCGAGGACGATCTGCGTGCCCGCACCAGGGCGCTGCTGGACGCCGTCGAGCCCAGGACGGAGTTCGACTTCGTGGTCGACATCGCCGCCGAACTGCCGATGCAGATGATCTGTATTCTGCTGGGAGTGCCTGAATCCGAACGGCATTGGCTGTTCGAGGCCATCGAGCCGCAGTTCGATTTCGGTGCGGCGCGCACCGCCCAGGTGGGCCAGATGACCGCCGAGCAGGCTGCGAGTCGGATGTACACCTACGGCCAGGAGTTGATCGCCGCCAAGCGAGTCGACGCGGGTGACGACATGCTGTCGGTGGTGGCCAACGCCGCCCTCGGCGATGACGGGTTGTCCGACCTGGAGCTGTACCTGTTCTTCTCCCTGATGTTCAGCGCGGGCGCCGAGACGACGCGCAACTCGATCGCCGGTGGCCTGCTGGCGCTGGCCGAACATCCCGACCAGTATGCGGCGCTGCGCGGCGACACCGGGATGCTGTCGACGGCGGTGGAAGAGGTGGTTCGGTGGACGTCGCCGTCACCGTCGAAGCGGCGCACCGCGACCCGCGATGTCGAACTCGGCGGCTGTTCGATCCGGGCCGGCCAGAAAGTGCAGGTCTGGGAGGGGTCGGCGAACCGAGATCCGCAAGCCTTCGCCGAACCCGGCCGCTTCGACATCACCCGTAAACCGAACCCGCACCTGGGTTTCGGTCAAGGCGTGCATTATTGTCTCGGAGCGAACCTGGCCCGGCTCGAGCTGCGGGTGCTGTTCGGGGAACTGTTGGCCAGGTTCGAATGGGTGCGCGTCACCCGGCCCGTCGAGTGGACGCGAAGCAACCGGCACACCGGGATCCGCCACATGTACGTCGAAATTGGCTGAGTTCCGGCCGCCGCCCGATGTTTTCGCGGCGGTGATGGCGACGGGCATCGTGTCGATCGCCGCATCCGACCACGGCTACCGGTGGCTCAGCGTGACACTCGCGGCGCTGGCGACGGTGGCGCTGCCGGTGTTGATGGTGTTGACCGCCGCCGGACACCGGACCCAGCCACTGGACCGGCGCAATCCCGATGTGATGGTGCGGCTGTTCTCCTACGTCGCGGCATGCGCGGTGTTGGGGGCCCGTTACGCCGAGCACCGGATCGTGGTGTGGATCTTCGCCGGTATGGCGTTGCAGGCGTGGGCGATTCTGGCTCCGGTGGTGCTGCGGTCGATGTGGCGCTACCGCTGGACAGGCCTGCGCGACCGGGCCCGTGGGGCGTGGGAGCTGGCAGCCGTCGGCACCATCGGCGTGGCGATCGTGAGTGCGCACTCGGGGTGGCTGTTCGGGGCGCTGCTGTTCTGGATGCTCGGGATCGTCGCCTATGCGGCGATGACGGCGTTGATCCTGTGGCGCACCGTGCACGAACGTTGGGACCGTGACGGTTTCGAACCCGACAGCTGGATCTTGATGGGGGGCTTGGCGATCGCCACACTGGCCGGCGACCATATCCACCGTATCTGGCCGGTGGGACCGGTGGAAAGCGTCACCAAGGTGACCTGGGTGCTGGCGACGTCGTGGATCCCGGTGCTGGTGTTCTTCAGCCTGCGGCGGGTCCGGCGACACCGCGAGGTGCTGCGCGTGCCGACGGCGTGGTGGGCGATGGTCTTCCCGCTCGGCATGTACTCGGCGGCGACGTTTGCCATGGCGCTGGAGACGGGGTGGTCGTGGCTGGCTGTGGTCTCGCTGGCGTTCTGTTGGGTTGCGCTGGTCGCCTGGCTCGCTGTCGTCGTGGTGCTCGCGGCGCGCGGTCGTTCGCTGCGTAAGGGTTAGCGCGTCGAACTCACCGACGGCGGATACCGGCGCCGTGCAGTTCGAGGTTGGCCAGACCGCGGATGGCGATCGGGTCCTCGCGGCGCCAGGCGCCGACCGGATCGATGCTGACGTCGACGAGCTTGCGCAGTGGCCGGTTGGCCAGCGCCCGCAGAGCCAGCAGCTGTTCACCTGCGGGTGTGGCGGCCAGCGTGATCGCCGTCCACTTCCGCCGGAAGAACCGGACGCGAAGGAACAGCCATGGCCCGCCGACGGCGAGGATGGGTGTCGCCGCCACCGCGAGTGCCAGCACCCAGGCCAACCAGGTGGCGGTCGAATTCAGGTTGGCGCCGGCTCCGGCCAGATCGAGGGCCGCTTCGCTGGCGGCCCGTAGCGGCTTACTCAGGTCATCGCCGACCAGGGGAAATCCGTCGACGCTGTTACCCGCCGAGTCGAGATTCGCCGAGATGCCGTTGGCGCCATTTTCGACCTGCCTGCCCACCGCGGCGATCGAGGAGATGGCGGCGTGCACCGCGACACCGACGAGCACCCAGATGACGGTCCAGGTCAACACGAGGACGTCGCTGAGGAACTGCAAGAGAAATCGGTGGGGCGTTGTGGCGTAGGGGACATACCGCGAACTCATACCGTTGATCCCAGCACGGTAGGGAGGAGGAGGGAGGCGATCCGGCCAGCCGAGCGACGATGACCCGAGGTACGAGGGGAGGAGGAGGGAGGCAATCCAGCCAGCCGAGCGACGATGACCGGAGGTACGAGGGGAGGAGGAGGAAGGCAATCCAGTTAGGCTGGCCCGATGATGCGACCCGCTCTGTCCGACTATCGGCACCTGTCCAGCGGAAAAGTCCGTGAGCTGTACCGCATCGACGACGAGACCTTGCTCTTCGTGGCCTCCGACCGCATATCGGCGTTCGACTACATCCTGGACTCCGAGATTCCCGACAAGGGCCGGATCCTGACCGCGATGAGTGTGTTCTTCTTCGATCTCATCGACGAGCCCAACCATCTGGCCGGCCCCCCCGATGATCCGCGCATCCCCGACGAGGTGCTGGGCCGGGCCCTGGTGGTGAAGCGGCTCGAGATGGTGCCGGTAGAGTGCGTTGCCCGCGGTTACCTGACCGGTTCCGGGTTGCTCGACTACGAACGCACCGGCGCGGTGTGCGGGATCACCCTGCCGCCGGGCCTGGGGGAGGCGAGCAAGTTCGACGAACCGATCTTCACCCCCGCCACCAAGGCCGAGCTGGGCGAGCATGACGAGAATGTCGACTTTGCGGCCGTCGTCGAGCTGGTGGGTACGGTACGGGCCAACCAGTTGCGGGAGCGCACCCTTCAGACCTACATCCGGGCTGCCGATCACGCGCTGACCAAGGGCGTCATCATCGCCGACACGAAGTTCGAGTTCGGCGTCGACGCGGATGGCAACCTGAGGCTGGCCGACGAGGTGTTCACGCCCGACTCGTCCCGGTACTGGCCCGCCGACACCTACCGGCAAGGCGTGGTGCAACCGAGCTTCGACAAGCAGTTCGTCCGCAACTGGTTGACGTCGGACGAATCCGGCTGGGACCGTTACGGGTCCGAACCGCCACCGCCGCTGCCGCAGCAGATCGTCGATGCCACCCGTGACCGTTATATCGAAGCCTACGAACGTATTTCGGGGCTGCGATTTGCCGACTGGATTGGACCCACTGTATGACCACGCCGGAAGCCACCCCTCCCGTCGCCAAGCGGGTCGAGACCCGTCGCGAGTTCCACGGTGATGTCTTCACCGACCCGTACGAGTGGTTGCGTGACAAGGCCGACTCCGAGGTGATCTCCTATCTGGAGGCCGAGAACGCCTACGTCGATTCCGTCACCGATCATCTGGAACCGTTGCGGCAGAAGATCTTCGACGAGATCAAAGCGCGGACCAAGGAGACCGATCTCTCGGTGCCCGTCCGCCGCGGGGACTACTGGTACTACGGCCGAAGCTTCGAAGGCAAGCAGTACGGTGTGCACTGCCGTTGCGCGGTGCGCGATCCGGATGACTGGAGTCCGCCCGAGTTCGACGAGAACACCGACGTACCCGGCGAAGAGGTACTGCTCGACGAGAACATCGAAGCCGAGAACCACGAGTTCTTCTCGCTGGGGGCGGCGAGTATCAGCCCCGACGCCGCGGTGCTCGCCTATTCGGTCGATGTGGTCGGTGACGAGCGGTATACCTTGCGGTTCAAGAATTTACGGACCGGTCAACTCTATGACGACGAGATCGCGGGCATCGCCGCGGGGGCGACCTGGGCTGCCGACAGCGCAACGATCTACTACACCACTGTCGATGACGCCTGGCGTACCGATACCGTCTGGCGGCACCGCTTGGGCAGTGGCCTGCCTTCGGAGCGGGTCTATCACGAGCCCGACGAGAGGTTCTGGCTAGGCGTCGGCCGTACGCGCAGCGACAAGTACGTCATGATCGGCGCAGGCTCGGGCATCACGTCGGAGGTCTTCGTCGCCGACGCCAACGACCCCACCGCAGAATTCACCAGTGTGCTGCCGCGGCGCGACGGTATCGAGTACTCCGTCGAACATGCGGTCGTCGGCGGTGAGGATCGCTTCCTGATCCTGCACAACGAGGGCGCGGTGAACTTCACGCTGACCGAGGCACCGGTGTCCGACCCGACCGACCAGCACACCCTGATCCCGCACAGCGACGATGTCCGGTTGGAGGGCGTCGACGCGTTCGCCGGGCACTTGGTGGTGAGTTACCGCAGGGCGGCACTACCGCGAATCCAGTTGTGGCCCATCACCGCCAACGGTATGTATGGGCATCCGCGGGAAGTGGCATTCGACTCCGAGCTGATGTCGTCGGGCCTCGGCGGCAATCCGAACTGGGATGCGCCGCGGCTGCGTATCGCGGCGACGTCCTTCGTGATCCCAGCCCGCATCTACGACCTTGACCTGGCCACCGGTGAGCGGATCCTGCTCCGCGAGCAACCGGTTCTCGGTGACTACCACCCCGAGGACTACGTCGAGAAACGGGACTGGGCGGTGGCTGCGGACGGCGCGCGGGTGCCGATCTCGCTGATCTACCGCGAAGGCGTCGAATTCCCCGCCCCGGCGCTCCTGTACGGCTACGGGGCGTACGAGTCCTGTGAGGACCCACGCTTCTCGATCGCCCGGTTGTCGCTGCTCGACCGTGGCATGGTGTTCGCCATCGCCCATGTTCGAGGCGGCGGCGAACTGGGGCGGCTGTGGTACGAGCACGGCAAGCTGCTGGAGAAGAAGAACACCTTCACCGATTTCATCGCCGTGGGACAGCACCTCGTCGACACGAAGGTGACGAAGCCGCAACAGCTCGTGGCCCTCGGCGGTAGTGCGGGCGGACTGCTCATGGGCGCCGTGGCGAACATGGCGCCAGAGCTCTTCGCCGGCATTCTTGCGCAGGTTCCGTTCGTGGATCCGCTGACCAGCATTCTCGATCCGTCCCTGCCACTGACCGTCACCGAGTGGGACGAGTGGGGGAACCCGTTGGACGACAGCGACGTGTACGCCTACATGAAGTCCTATTCGCCGTATGAGAATGTCGCCGCCATCGACTATCCGGCGATCCTGGCGATGACATCCCTGCATGACACCAGGGTTCTGTATGTCGAGCCCGCGAAATGGGTTGCTGCGCTGCGGCATAGCAAAACCGACGGGCATCCGGTGATGCTGAAGACCCAGATGAGTGCCGGCCATGGTGGTATCAGCGGACGCTATGAGCGCTGGAAGGAAGCGGCGTTCCAGTACTCCTGGCTGCTGGCCACCGCCGACCGTGAGCACTACGGCCGCGGCCAGGTGGACGACCTCCTGGACTGAACGGGCGCGAGTTCTCGACGCCGTCGACGACCGAGGTGATCGCATGGGTAATGTCACTGTCCATGAGCCTCACCGACATCGAGCTGACCACCCTTGACGGCACCTCCACCTCGCTGGGTGAGTATTCCGACCGCGCGGTGTTGATCGTCAATGTCGCGTCCAAGTGCGGGCTCACGCCGCAGTACGAAGCGCTCGAGCAGCTGCAGAAGACGTACGGGGACCGGGGTCTGACAGTTCTCGGCGTGCCGTGCAACCAGTTCATGGGCCAGGAGCCGGGCAGCGCCGAGGAGATCCAGACCTTCTGCTCGACGACGTACGGCGTGACGTTCCCGCTGTTGGCGAAGACCGAGGTGAACGGCCCCGACCGGCATCCCCTGTACGCCGAGCTGGCCAAGATGCCCGATGCCAAGGGCGAGGCCGGCGACGTCCAATGGAATTTCGAGAAGTTCCTGATCGCTCCCGGTGGCGCGATCGTGCGACGGTTCCGGCCACGCACGGTACCCGACGCCCCCGAGGTCATCGACGCCATCGAAGCAGTGCTGCCCCGCTAGGGGAGCGCAGAGGAAGCTGGTCATCTGCCGTCAGGGTGTCTGACACCGTCCCGACACCTGCGATTGCGACACTGCGGGCGTGACTGCGCAACTGATCGTTTCGGTTTCCGGAGTCAGTACGCAAACGCTGGCCTCGGCTGAATCGTTCTGTGCTCAACTCGACGCGCGGTCGGTTCCCGTTTCGCTGCTGGTGGCGCCACGCCTCAAAGGCGGGTATCGGCTCGACGCCGATCAGCCGACCGTCGACTGGATGGCGCACCGTCGTGTCGGCGGTGATGCGCTGGTGCTGCACGGGTACGACGAAGCCGCCACCAAACGCATGCGCGGTGAGTTCGCGGTGCTGCCCGCCCACGAGGCGAACCTGCGACTGATGGCGGCCGACCGGATTCTCGATCATCTAGGCCTGCGTACGCGGTTGTTCGCGGCTCCTGGCTGGACCGTCTCGCCGGGTGCCGTCACGGTGCTGCCGCGCAACGGTTTTCGGCTACTGGTCGGCTCAGCCGGGATCACCGATCTGATTCGCGGCACGACCCTGCGTACCCGGGTGCTCGGTATCGGTGACGGGTTTCTGGCCGAACCGTGGTGGTGCCGCACGCTGGTGCTCTCGGCGGAACGGGTGGCCCGCCGCGGCGGTATCGTGCGGCTGGCCGTCGGTGCCCGGCAATTGCGCAAGCCCGGACCGCGGCAGGCCATGCTCGACGCCATCGACCTGGCCCTGATGCACGGTTGCACGCCGACGGTCTACAGGTGGTCACCGGATCCCGCGCTCCAAGACGCGGCGTAGCCAAAAGCTTTGACGCACAAAAGTGTTGCCTGTGGCAACGAGCGCCACAGGCAACACTGATTCAAGGATTGGCCGGGTGTCCTCAGCCACCTGTTCCAACGCAGACCCCACC
>CAMFLL010000123.1 GCA_945957405.1 uncultured Mycolicibacterium sp.
CGGCGAGCGTGGCACCGGCGATCAGGAACTGCTTCATGGTCTTCTCCCCTGGCTTCAAGGCCCCTACCGGGCCCGATGACCAAACCCTGCCCGCTACGCGGCGCCGGAACTTGGAGACAGTGTGGAGATTGGCGGGAGATTGCCGGTCAGTTGTACACCGGTTGGCCGTCGGCACCGAGCAGATAGCGCTCGGTTCCCCTCTCACCCCGCTGATGTCCTGTGCCGGATTCAGGCCGTTGCGGGGGCCGGCGCCAATCCGAACGCGTAGTTCTCCTTGACCACATCGAGGTGCACCCAGCTCTCGGCAGCGCTGACATCGGGCAGGGCCCGGATGACGTCGAGAACCTCGACCAGCTGCGCCGCCGAGAAGGCCCGCACCGTCGCCAGGAGGTCGAAGCGGCCGAGCGTGCGGGCCAGGAAGATGACCGCGGGCATGGTGCGCAGGGCGGTCACCACTGCGGTGCCTTCGCCGCCCAGTCTGATACCGAGTCCCATCGCGCTCTGGCGGTCCTGACCGGAGTGCCGCACCACGGCGCCGATCCGCACGACCTGCGACTCGACGAGACGCACCACCCGTCGTCGCGCACCGGCCGGTGACAGCCCGACGGCCGCCGCCAGATCGACATACGAGGTGCGTCCGTCGTCCTGCAGGGCGCGTAACAGCGCCAGGTCCACGTCGTCCACCGCGACGTTGACGTCCCCGACGGGACCGACCACGTCGCGCACCACCTCGACGTAACCCAGGGTGTCGACGCCGACCACCCCGTCGACGCTGCGCAACTCCGCCACCGCGGCGTCGATATCGCGGGTCGACGGTGCCCGCACCTCGGCCACCAGCCCGTAGCCCCCGCTGGTCAGGGACAGGAAGGGCACGTCATCGCGGCGGGCCAACCGTGTGGCGATGGGGGCGGCCGGGCCGGTGACGGTGACGCTGACATGGGCGAGCGCGCCGCGCCCGATGACCGCCGGATGCACGACGCCGCGGACCACCACCTGACCGGAGGCCAGCAGACGCTGGATGCGGGCCGCCGCCGCCGAGCGCGACAACCCGACCTGACGTGCGATATCGAGGTGCGTGAGCCGACCGTCCTCCTCGAGGAGGGCCACAATCGCCTCGTCAACCTCGTCCATGGGCCCACCTCGCAAAATTGGTCCAAAGTTTTTTCGGTGCAGCCACACCGGCGAAAATATCGCGCATAGGCCACCAGAGTATGACTTTGTGCGTTATATGCGCGCAACACCTATCAGATCGATAACAGAAGCAGCGTCATAACGATCGAAACGTTTGCGTGATCTGACCTGCGGATTTACTGTGTTATCCACGTCACATCCGCCGTAGCGCTAGGACCTTCATGACAAACGCCGCACCCCCCAAGGCCACGCAGATCGAAGTGCACGGCGTGGAACCCATCCCCGACGACGAACGCACCGCCAGCCCCCTGGACCTCTTCCGTGTGTCGTTCGGCGGGGCCAACACCATTGCCACCGTGGTGCTCGGCACCTTCCCGATCATCTTCGGTCTGTCGTTCCGCGACGCGCTGCTCGCGACATTGGCCGGCCTGATCCTCGGCGCGGCCATCCTAGCGCCGATGTCCCTGTTCGGCCCCCGCAACGGGACCAACAACGCCGTGTCCTCGTCGGCCCACCTCGGTGTGCACGGTCGCGTCATCGGCTCGTTCCTGTCGCTGCTGACCGCCATCGCCTTCTTCTCGATCTCGGTGTGGACCTCCGGCGACGTGCTGGTCGGCGGCGCCAACCGGGCGTTCGGCCTGCCCCAGAACGATGTGGCCGTGGGCGTGGCCTACGGCATCTTCGGCCTCCTGGTCCTGATCGTCTGCATCTACGGGTTCCGATTCATGTTGCTGGTCAACAAGATCGCCGTCATCACAGCCACACTGCTGTTCCTGGCCGGTATCTTCGCCTTCGGCGGCACATTCGACCCGAGTTACCCGGGCACCCTGCTCGCCGGCGACCCGCTGTACTGGCCGTCCTTCGTCGGCGCCGCACTGATCGTCATGTCGAACCCGGTGTCCTTCGGCGCGTTCCTGGGTGACTGGGCCCGCTACATCCCCCGTGAGACCCCGCACTGGAAGTCGATGCTGGCGGCGTTCGGCGCGCAGATCGCGACGCTGGTGCCGTTCCTGTTCGGGCTTGCCACCGCGACCGTGATCGCCACCACCGCACCGCAGTTCATCACCGACGGTGACTACGTCGGCGGCCTGCTCTCCATCGCGCCGGGCTGGTACTTCATCCCGGTGTGTCTGATCGCGCTGATCGGCGGGATGTCGACGGGCACCACCTCGCTCTACGGCACGGGCCTCGACTTCTCCAGCGTCTTCCCGCGGTTCAGCCGGGTGCAGGCGACCATCTTCATCGGCAGCATCGCGATCGTGTTCATCTTCATCGGGCGCTTCGCTTTCAATGTGGTGCAATCCATCACGACGTTCGCGGTCCTGATCGTGACGTGCACCGCGCCGTGGATGATCGTCATGATGATCGGCTGGTTCACCCGCCGTGGCTGGTATGACTCCGATGCCCTGCAGGTGTTCAACCGTCGCCAGCGCGGTGGCCGGTACTGGTTCAACCACGGCTGGAACTGGCGCGGCCTGGGCGCCTGGCTGGTCGCGGCCGCACTGTCGATCTGCTTCGTCAACCTGCCCGGCCAATTCGTCGGCCCGCTGGGCAATCTGGCCTCCGGCATCGACCTGTCGATCCCGGTCGGGCTGGGCCTGGCCGCCGTGCTCTATCCCGCACTGCTGTGGGCATTCCCCGAACCGCGCGACGCGTTCGGCCCCGACGGTCCCCGCGCCGTGCCCGCAGGGCCGCCCGCCAACACACCGATTGTCTCCGAAGACGTCATCGAAGAGAAAGTGACAGCATGAACACCCCCATCGGACCCGTTGATGCATCCAAGGTTCCGCGGTTCGCCGGTCCCGCCACGTTCGCCAGGCTGCCGCGCGTCGACCAGGTGACCAAAGCGGACGTCGTGATCGCCGGCGTGCCCTTCGACTCCGGTGTCTCTTACCGGCCCGGCGCCCGCTTCGGCCCCACCCATGTCCGCGAATCATCGCGTCTGATCCGGCCGTACAACCCGGGTCTGGACGTCGCACCATTCGACGTCATCCAGGTCGCCGACGCCGGCGACATCGCGGTCAACCCGTTCAACATCAACGAGGCCATCGAGACCATCGAGGGCGCGGCGCGTGAATTGACCGCCGACGGAACTAAACTGGTGACCATCGGTGGCGACCACACCATCGCGCTGCCGCTGCTGCGGGCCGCCTCGGCACTGCACGGGCCTGTCGCGCTGGTGCACTTCGACGCCCACCTCGACACCTGGGACACCTACTTCGGCGCCGAGTACACGCACGGCACACCGTTCCGCCGTGCTGTGGAGGAGGGCATCGTCGACACCGAGGCGCTGTCCCACGTCGGCACCCGCGGCCCGCTGTACGGCAAGAAGGACCTCGAGGACGACCGCCGGTTCGGCTTCGGCATCGTCACGTCCTCCGACGTCTACTACCAGGGCGTGCGCGAAGTGGTGGACAAGCTGCGGACCCGGGTCGGCAACCGGCCCGTCTACATCTCGATCGACATCGACGTGCTCGACCCCGCCCACGCCCCGGGCACCGGCACCCCCGAGGCCGGCGGCATGACCAGCCGGGAACTGCTCGAGATCCTGCGCGGTTTCCGCGGACTCAACCTCATCGGCGCCGACGTCGTCGAGGTGTCGCCGCCGTACGACCACGCCGAGATCACCGGTGTCGCGGCATCGCATGTCACCTACGATCTGGTCTCGCTGCTGGCATTGGGCACCGATGCGTAACGGCGGCGACCTGGTGGTCGAAACCCTGACCGCGCTGGGGGTTTCGCATGTCTTCGGCATCCCGGGCCAGAACGCGCTTGGGCTGTTCGACGCCATCCGGCGCAGCGACCTGAGATTCGTCAGCTCACGGGTGGAGAACAATTCGGCATTCGGCGCCGACGGCTACAGCAGGGCCACCGGCGATGTCGGTGTGCTGTTCCTGTCGACCGGTCCCGGCGCGCTGACGGCTCTCGGCGCGTTGCAGGAAGCCTATGCCACCGGCGTGCCGGTGCTGGTGATCGCCAGCCAGGTGCCACGCTCGGGCATGGGGTTGCGCCGCGGCATGCTGCACCAACTCGACGATCAGAAAGCCAGCGCGGTCAACGTCACCAAGTCGACGGCCGTGGTGCGCGAAGCGTCGCAGATCCCCAGCCTGCTGGCCGACGCCTACACCGTGGCCACGTCGGCGCCGGCCGGACCGGTGTGGGTCGAGATCCCACAGGACGTGCTGCTCGATGCGACCGACGTACCCCCCGTCACGGCCGCGCGACCCGAACCCGTCTACCGCGCACCGCGTCCCGAACTCGTCGCGGCCGCCACGGAGCTGCTGAACTCCGCGCAGCACCCGGTGATCTTGGCCGGCGGCGGTGTGGTGCGCTCCCCCGGCGGGCCTGCCGCGCTGGTCCGGCTCGCCGAAAAGCTGGGCGCCCCAGTGGTGTCCACGGTGGGCGGTAAGGGCGCCATCGCCTTCGATCACCCACTGTCGGCCGCGTCGTGGATCGAGGACCGCCACACCACCGACCTGCTCGAGAAGGCTGATGTGCTGGTGGCGGTCGGCACCGCCATGGGCGAGGTCACCAGCAACTACTTCACCTTCACTCCCGGCGGCCGGCTGATCCACATCGACGCCGAAGCCCGTGTGCTGGAAGCCAATCACCCCGCGCTGGCCATCCACGCCGACGCCGGTGTCGCGCTGGCCGCGCTGGCTGACCGCGTCGAGACCCGCGACCACGGCGGCGCCGCGGTCGCAGCGGAGCTTCGCAAGCTGGTCGAGGATAGGCTCGCCGCGCAGGACCTCGACACCGAACTCGCGTTGATGGCCGACCTGCGGGCCGCCGTGCCGGCCCAGACCGAGACGTTCTGGGACATGACCATCGCCGCGTACTGGGCCTGGTCGGTGTGGGATCCGCAGGACGGCGGCTTCCACACCGCACAGGGTGCCGGCGGCCTGGGATTCGGTTTTCCCGCCGCCCTGGCCGCCGCCATCGCCACCGGTGAACGCACGTTCGCGGTATCCGGCGACGGCGGATCGATGTACTCCATCGCCGAACTGGCCACTGCACGACAGCACAACGCCCCCGTGACATGGCTCATCGTCGACGACGGCGGCTACGGCATCCTGCGCGAGTACATGACCGCCGAGTTCGGCACCGCCACCGCCACCGAACTCGCACGACCCGACTTCGCCGCCCTGGCAGCCAGTTTCGGTGTCACGGCGCACACCGCCACACCCGAGACCGTCGGCGACATCATCGCCGACACATTCACCACCGACGGACCTGCTGTTGTCGTCCTGCCCGCTGTACTGCGAATGTTCGCCCCCACTCACCTGGGTGAACTCCCACCCACCAATGCGAAGGACTGATCACCGTGGGTAAACCTGTCGATATCGCCATCGTCGTCTGCTATCTCATCGCCATGCTGGCCTTCGGGTTCTGGGGCAAGACCCGCACCAAGAACTCCGCGGACTTCCTGGTCGCAGGCCGGCGTCTCGGGCCCGTCCTCTACACCGGCACCATGGCCGCCGTCGTGCTCGGTGGTGCCTCCACCGTCGGCGGCGTGGGCCTCGGGTACAAATGGGGCATCTCCGGCATGTGGCTGGTGGTGGCCATCGCCGTCGGCCTGCTGCTGCTGAGCCTGTTCTTCGCGGGACCGATTCAGCGCCTTCGCGTTTACACCGTGGCGCAGATGCTGAGCCTGCGCTACGGCGTGGACGCCACCTCGGCGTCGGGCATCGTGATGGTGGCCTACACGCTGATGCTGTCGGTGACCTCGACCATCGCCTACGCGACGGTGTTCAACGTGCTGTTCGGGACCGGCCGCACGCTGTCGGTCGTGATCGGCGGCGCCGTCGTCATGTTGTACTCGACGATCGGCGGAATGTGGTCGATCACGCTGACCGACATGGTGCAGTTCATCCTCAAGACGATCGGGGTGTTCTTCCTGCTGCTGCCGTTCACGTGGAACAGGGCGGGCGGCCTCGACGGTATCCGCGAGCGCGCCGGCGACGCCGTGTTCAGCCTGACCAACATCGGGACCGACACCATCATCACATTCTTCGTGGTCTACAGCTTCGGAATGCTGATCGGACAGGACATCTGGCAGCGTGTGTTCACCGCCCGCTCGCCGCAGGTCGCGAAATGGGGTGGCACCACCGCCGCGATCTACTGCGTGCTCTACGGCATCGCCGGCGCACTGATCGGGATGGCCGCCTCGACGTTCCTGCCCGACGTCAAGGCCAAGGATGATGTCTACGCCCAGATCGCCGAAGCCATTCTGCCCGTGGGCATCAGCGGCCTGGTGCTGGCCGCGGCGGTGGCTGCGATGATGTCGACGGCCTCCGGTGCATTGATCGCCACCGCGACGGTGGCTCGTACCGACGTCAAACCGCTGTTGATGCGGATGGTCGGGAAGGGCAGCCCCACCCAGGAAGACTCGGCGAACCCGGAAGTCGACGTGCATTCCGACCGCCGCTACGTCGCGGTGCTCGGCGTCATCGTCATCATCGTCGCCGCGCTGCTCAACGATGTGGTCGGTGCGCTCACCATCGCCTACGACATCCTGGTCGGCGGTCTGCTGGTGGCGATCCTCGGCGGATTCCTCTGGAAGCGCGCCACCGGAGCCGGAGCGCTGGTGTCGATGGCCGTCGGTACCGTCGTCACGTTGGGCACCATGGCGATCGTCGGCGATGTGCTGGCCAACGAGCCCATCTACTACGGCCTGGCGTCCAGCCTGATCGCCTACATCGTGGCGAGCCTGGCGACCAAGCCAACGCCGGCGTCGGTGCTGCAGGTGTGGGATGACCGGCTGGCCGGCCGCGAACAGGTCTCGGCATAGTCATGCGCGAACTCAGTCACCGCATCACCACCGGTATGCCGGTGTACCCGGGCGACCCCACCGTGACGCTGGACGCGGCCCTGGTGCTCGAGCGTGACGGCGTGGACGTGACAGCGCTGCATCTGGGTTCGCACAGCGGCACGCATCTCGACGCACCGTCGCACACGGTAGCCGGCGGGCGAACCACCGGCGGGATCGCGATAGACGAGTTGGTCGGCGAGGCGTTGGTCCTTCATCTCGACGGAGTGACGCCCCGCTCGATCTACGGGATACCCGATCTGCCGCAACAGATTCCGCCGATCGTGATCATCGACACCGGGTGGGCGGCGCGGTTCGGTACACCCGAAGCGCTCGATCATCCGGCGCTGGATGCCGGCGCCGCGGCCGAGTTGATGCGCCGCGGTATGCGGGTGCTGGCCGTCGACACGCTGAGCCCCGACCCCACCCCCGGCGACGGGTTCCCGGTGCACGACGTCGTGCTCGGCGGCGACGGCCTGATCGTGGAAAACCTCTGCAATCTGGATGGATTGCCTGAGCGTGTCCGGGTCGGCTTCTTCCCGTTGCCCATCGACGCGGACGGCGCGCCGGTGCGGGCCGTGACGCTGGACGACTGACGCCGAGCGCTCACTCTGGTACGAGAACTGCCCTGTTTTCTGTACCCGAGTGAGAGCTCGCGGAGTTATTGCGCCTGGCTGACCGACGACATGTTGAAATCGGGGATCCGAAGGCTCGGCATCTGTGTGCGGGTGAACCAGTCGCCCCACTCGCGGGGCAGCGTGACCTCGGACTGCCCGGCCTCGGTGGCCCGGCGCAGTAGATCCAGCGGTGACTCGTTGAACCGGAAGTTGTTGACCGCGCCGGTCACCTCGCCGTCCTCGATGAGGTACACCCCGTCACGGGTGAGTCCGGTCAGCAACAGCGTGGTGGGGTCGACGGTCCGGATGTACCACAGCGTGGTCAGCAGCAGCCCGCGCTCGACACCGGCCACCAGATCGGCGAGTTCGGCTGCGCCGCCGGTCATCACAAAGTTCGAGCACGGCACCGCGACGGGCTGGCCGAATTCGGCGGCCGCCGCCCGCGGATAGGCCAGGGCATTGATGGTCCCGTCGCGAATCCAATCCACCCGGCCGATGTCCATGCCGTTGTCGAACACCGACGATGTCTCCGAGGAACTGTCCACGGCCACAAACGGTTCGCATTCCAGGCCGACGGCCTGCGGATCGGAAAACAGCGTCAGACCGAGATCGGTGAGCTTCTCCCCCACCCGGGTCCCGCCGCCAGGTGCCGACAGCGCGGTCCGGCCCTCCTGGGCGCCACGGCCGTCCATGGACCAGCCGAGGTAGATCATCATGTCGGCGACCGTCGACGGCGGCATGATCGTGTCGTAGCGGCCCGCGGGCAGTTCGACCGTGCGCCTCGACCAGTCCAACCGCATCGACAGATCGGCGAGCATCGCGTCGACCGGAACGTCGGCGAACCACGGTGTGCTGGTGCCCGCCCACGCGCTGCCGCCGTTGCGCTTGGCGTTGATCTCCACCGATCCACTCGGCTGCGTGTAGCGCAGGCGGATACCGGTAGAGGTTGCCAGATAACTGGTTTCGACGACGTGATGGGCGAACCCGTAGAGCATGTCGGTGCCGCGGAAGCCGCGGGTCAATGCCTCGGCGACGTCCCCGAACACCGTCGCCGCGGTACCCGGCGTGGGCGCATCCCAGTTCCCGGGCGCACCCGACCCGCGCAGCAGCTCGACGTTGTCCCTGGCGGCGGGTGCCGAACGGGCCGCTTCCTGCGATGCCGCCACCAGTCCTGGCAGCGCCGCCGGATCGACCTCGCTGGTCACCAGCGAGCCGACCTGCGCGGATTCACCGTTGCGGATTATGGAGATCACGGCGGTGGTGCGCCGGACCGCCTCGCCGTTGGTGGTCATCGAGTTTCCGGCCCACCGCAGCGACGCCTCGGCGGTGTCGGTGACAAGCACGATGGTTTCGGTATCGCCCGCCGCGGCCAGCACGGTGTCGATCACCTGGTGTGCGGAGATCATCAGCGGGTCGCCTCCTCGCGGGTGTTCAGCACGTTGATTCCGCGGAACAACGCCGAGGGACAGCCATGGCTGACCGGGGCGACCTGACCGGGTTGCGCCTTCCCACAATTGAATGCGCCGCCGAGGCGCCATGTCGACGGGCCGCCGACGGCTTCCATCGCGTTCCAGAAGTCGGTGGTGGTGGCCTGGTAGGCGACGTCGCGGAGTTGGCCGTCCAGCCGACCGTCGCGGATCCGGAAGAACCGCTGCCCGGTGAACTGGAAGTTGTACCGCTGCATGTCGATCGACCAGCTCTTGTCGCCGACGATGTAGATGCCGTCGGCGACCCGGCCGATCAGGTCGTCGGTGGTGACGTCCTGGTCGGCGGCCTGCAGGCTGACATTGGCCATCCGCTGGATCGGCACGTGGTGCGGCGAGTCCGCATAGGAACAACCGTTGGAGCGCTGCTGACCCAACCGTGGCGCGAACACCCGGTCGAGCTGATAGCCGACGAAGATGCCGTCGCGCACCAGATCCCAGCTCTGCGCCTCCACACCCTCGTCGTCGAATCCGACCGTCGCCAGCCCGTGCGCGACGGTGCGGTCGGCGGTCACGTTCATCACCGCCGAGCCGTACCGCATGGTGCCGAGCTTGTCCGGGGTGGCGAACGACGTCCCCGCGTAGGCGGCCTCGTAGCCGATCGCGCGGTCGTATTCGGTGGCGTGGCCGATGGATTCGTGGATGGTCAGCCACAGGTTGCTGGGGTCGATGACCAGGTCGGTTGGACCCGCGGCGACGGTGGGGGCCTTGGTCTTCTCGGCGAGCAGTTCGGGCAGCTGCGCCAGTTCTGTTGTCCAGTCCCAGATGTCGTCGGAGGCGAGCATCTCCCAGCCGCGCGCGGTCGGCGGCGCCAGGGTGCGCATGGATTCGAAACTGCCCGCCGCCGCGTCGACGGCGACCGCCTCGAACGCCGGCTGTACGCGCACCCGCTGCTGGGTGATGCTCGAGCCGAACGTGTCGGCGTAGTACGTCTGCTCCTTGACGGCATCGAGCGACGCGGACACGTGGTCGATACCGTCTGACGCCGTCAAGCGCGAGCTGTACTCCGTCAGCGTGGCGATCTTGTCAGCGCTCGACACCGCGAACGGGTCGATGTCGTAGCGGGACACCCACGTCACGTCGCGATAGACGGGCTCGATCGCGAGGTCGATGCGTTCGGCATTGAGCGGTGCCAGCGCCTGCGCCACCCGCACGGCTCGGCGCGCGGTGTCTGCGGCGACCTCCGGTGAGAGTTCGGCGTGTGAGGCGAATCCCCACGTCCCGGCCACGATGACCCGCACCGCGAGACCGATCTCACGCGTGGTCACGGCGGTTTCCAGTTCACCGTCGCGCAGCTGTACGACCTGGCTGACGATGCGGTGGATCCGCAGGTCGGCATAGCTGGCGCCGGCGGCCAGCGCGGCCTGCAGGGCGGCGTCGGCCAGCGCGTCGCGCGGGAGTGCGATGAAGTCGTCGTCGACGGCCCGGGTGCTCACGCGTTCCTACGGTAGCGGTTGCGATCGTGGCAGCCGCGTCACACCGGGCCGCCGGACCTGCGCGGGTCGGACCAAACCGCCGCGTTTGTGCATCCTGGGCGGAAAAACGGCGGGTTTCCCGCCCACGATTCACGAACGCGGGTCGCCCCGGCCGGGGAGACCGGTAGGAAGTCCGGCGGGTCGCCCTGGCCGGGAAGTCCGGCGGGTCGCTCCGGGCTCCGCCCTCGACGTGCCCACCTCAGAGCGACAACTCGCGACAACAGCGACAGCAGCGACAGATCCGCACTGCGGGGCGAGTCTCCCGGTTTAATGATCAGATGCTCAGCCGTACCCGCTCTGCCGCACTCGGGTACGCGCTGCTGGCGCCGAGCTTGTTCGGCGTCGCCGCGTTTCTGCTGCTGCCGATGCTGGTGGTGGTCTGGCTGAGCCTGCACCGCTGGGATTTGCTGGGCCCGATCACCTATGTGGGCCTGGACAATTGGCGGTCGGTACTGGGCGACGGCACATTCGGCAACTCGCTGCTGGTGACGCTGATGTTCGTGGCTCTGGTGGTGCCGACGCAGATGGTGCTCGGCCTGGTGGCCGCGTCGCTGCTGTCGCGCGAGTTGCCCGGCAGCGGGATGTTCCGCACCCTGTATGTGCTGCCATGGGTGTGTGCGCCGCTGGCCATCGCGGTGCTGTGGCGCTGGATCCTGGCCCCCACCGACGGCGTCGTGAGCACATGGCTCGGCCATGACATCGAGTGGCTCACCGACCCCGGGTTGGCCCTGCCGCTGGTGTCTGCGGTGACGGTGTGGTCCAACGTCGGCTACACCACACTGTTCTTCGTCGCGGGCATCCTGGCGATCCCGTCGCAGGTGCACGCCGCCGCGCGCGTCGACGGCGCCACGTCGTGGCAGCGGTTCTGGTACATCACCCTGCCGATGCTGCGGCCCACGTTGTTCTTCGTCGCTGTCACCGGCGTCATCAGCGCGGCGCAGGTGTTCGACACCGTCTACGCCCTGACCGATGGCGGACCGCAGAACCGCACTGACCTGGTGGCCCATCGGATCTACGCCGAGGCCTTCGGTGCCGCCGCGATCGGACGGGCCGCGGTCATGGCGATCATCCTGTTCCTGCTGCTCCTCGGGATCACTGTCGTGCAGCACCTGTATTTCAGGAATCGGATCAGTTATGACCTCACGTAACGCCCTGATCTACCTGGGCCTGACCGTCGGCGCGCTGCTCACCGCGGTGCCGTTCCTGCTGGGTCTGCTGACGTCGTTCACGTCTGCGCAGCAGTTCGCGACGGGGTCACCCCTGTCACTGCCCCGCCCACCGGTGCTGGACAATTACGCCGCCCTCGGCAACGCCGGATTCGGCCGGGCGCTGGTGGTGACGGCGCTGATGACCGCGGTGATCCTGCTCTTCCAGCTGACATTCTCGGTGCTGGCCGCCTACGCGTTCGCACGATTGGACTTCCCCGGCCGCGACGGGTTGTTCTGGGTCTACATCGCCACGTTGATGGTGCCGGCGACCGTGACGGTGGTGCCGCTGTACCTCATGATGGCGCAGCTGGGTTTGCGTAACACATTCTGGGCCTTGGTGTTACCGTTCGTGTTCGGGTCGCCGTACGCGATCTTCCTGCTGCGTGAGCACTTTCGCGCGATACCGGTGGACCTGATCCGGGCCGCGCGGGTCGACGGCGCCAACACGCTCGACACCCTGGTGCACGTCGTGCTGCCCGCCAGCCGCCCGATTCTGGTGACACTGACGCTGATCACCGTGGTCAGCCAGTGGAATTCGTTCATGTGGCCGCTGGTGATCACCAGCGGTTCCAGATGGCGGGTGCTGACCGTCGCGACGGCGGGGCTGCAATCCCAGTACAACGCGCAATGGACACTGGTGATGGCCGCGACGACGGTGGCCATCGTGCCGCTGCTGGCGCTGTTCCTGGTGTTCCAGCGGCATGTGGTGCGCTCGATCGTGTTGACGGGACTCAAATGATGCGTCCCAGGTTGCGGTTCTCGACGCTGTTCGCCCTCGGTGTCGCCGGGTTGGCCGTCGTGCTGCTCGCCGCCGCGGTTTTGCTGGGTCGCGACACCGAACCCGCTGGCAAGACCGTCATCACGGTACGACTCTGGGACCAACAGGTCGCCGCGGCCTATGAGAAGTCGTTCGCCGCGTTCATGACACAGAACCCCGATGTCGACGTGCGGGTCAATGTCGTCGCCTACGCGACGTACTTCGACACCCTGCGCACCGACGTCGCCGGTAACAGCGCCGACGACATTTTCTGGATCAGCAACGCCTACTACTCCGGTTACGCCGACAGCGGGCGCCTGCTGCCGATTGCTGCATCGGCGGACTGGGAGCCGTCGGTGGTCGACCAGTTCACCCGCGACGGAACGCTGTGGGGTGTACCGCAACTCACCGATGCCGGTATCGCGGTGTACTACAACGCCGATCTGCTGGCCCGTGCCGGTGTGGACCCGGCAATCCTCGGCGATCTGCGGTGGGGCGGACAGAACGACACCCTTCGCCCGCTGCTGAAGAAGCTGACCGAACGGAACCAGTGGGCCTACAACGCCGCCAATGATCTGCAGGGCATCTACCTGAACTACATCGGTTCAGCGGGTGGAACGTTCTCCGAGGGAGACCGGTTCACGTTCGACAATCCACAGGCCGCAATGGCTTTCGACTACCTTGTCACGCTGATCAACACGGACCGCGTCGCACCACCGGCCTCGGCGACCAATGACAACGGGGATTTCTCTCGCAACCAGTTCCTGGCCGGGAAGATGGCCCTGTTCCAGTCCGGCACCTACAACCTGGCCAACATCGCCACGCAGGCGAAATTCCGCTGGGGTGTGGCGATGCTGCCGACGGGCCCCGCGGGCCGAGTCAGTGTCACCAACGGTATTGCTGCCGCCGGTAACTCGGCCTCCAGGCACCCCGACACGGTTCGGCGGGTGCTGTCCTGGCTCGGCAGCACCGAGGGCAATGGTTACGTCGGCGCAGAAGGCTCGGCCATTCCCGCCGTCGTGCCGGCCCAACAGGTGTACCGCGACTACTGGCGCCACAAGAATGTCGATGTGAGCCCGTTTTTCGACGTGCTCGACGGGCCCCGCATCGATGCGCCGGGAGGCACGGGATTCGCCGCCGGGTTCGAGGCCATCAAACCGTATTTCGCCGAGATGTTCCTGGGTCGGCTACCCGTCGACGAGGCGCTACGCCAGGCACAGGACGCCGCCAATACGGCCGCCCAGCGCTGACTGCGGTCCTAGACTTTTGTCAGGGAGACAGGGGGATTGATGCCCAGCACTGTTGACGGAGCGCTCAGTCCGGAGGAAATCGCGGCGGCTCGCGAGCGTGAGAAGGACACCTACCGGTACCTACGCGGCGGCATGGTGGTGATGATCGTCATGCTCGTGACGTCGGTGCTGCTGTACTCGGCGATGCACCGATGTGTGGCCACATCGCTGAGCGCCTACTACTACACCCCGGTACGGCCCATCTTCATTGCCGCGCTGTGCGCACTCGGAATCATGCTGATCGCCTACCGCGGGACGAAAGACTCCGAGGACATTCTCCTCGACCTCGCCGGCGTGATGGCCTTCCTGATCGCGGTCATGCCCACGAGAGCACCCGACAAAGGTTGCCCGAACACCCTTCCCATCCCGAAAGATGTCCTGGACGCTTCCGTGCACAACAACGTCGCGGCCGTACTCGTCGGGCTGGTTTTCGCCAAGGTGTCCGCCGTGCTCATGAACAAGTGGAAGGGCACCACCCGACCACTGTCGGACGGCGGCAAGTGGGCACGAATAGTGTTCTGGGCGTGCATCGTGGTGGGCACCATCGCCTACACCGCACGCAACGAGTGGTTCCTGCGCGACGGGAACGGTCACACCTCGGCCGCCATCACGCTGTTCGTCGCGTTGGCCGTGGTGATCTTCATGAACGCCCTGATGGCCACCCAGAAACACGACGAAGCCAAACCGTACCCGGCGATCTACACCGTCATCGGAGCGCTCATGGTGCTCGGCGTGGTCTGGCTCGGCGGGCTGTTCCTGTTCGACAAGACCAACGGCGAATCGGATTGGCCGTATTGGACGTTGGTGGTGGAGGCCGGGCTCATCGGCCTGTTCGCGGCGTTCTGGGTCACCCAGACCATCGAGCTCTGGAATGCGACCGACCGGACGAAAGACCTGGTGCAACAGGCGCCGGCCACCGAGACCGACAGCCTGTCGTGCAAGGCTGTGCGGATGTTGTGAGCTCAGCGCGCCGCGCTGGTCCCCAAGACAGTCAATTCCAGCACTATTGCCACGACACAGACCACCGCGGTGATGGCCAGCGCGACCCAGTCGCGCAGAACCGGACGTGACGGCGCCGCCGCGATCTGACCGCTGCCGCCGCGCGCGGTGATCGCATCCCCCATCTCGTCGCCGCGGCGCAACGTCACCGTGATGGCCGCCGCCAGCAGGTCCACCATCTCGAATGCCCACCGGCGGCGCTTCGAAAAGTTCTCCGGCAACAGCGCTTTGGGCCGCAGCTTGCGGGCCGCATAGAGGACGCGGAACTCATCGATCAGCATCGGGAACGACCGCAGCGCCAGGGCCAACGCCACCGCCCAGTCCTCGATGGGAAGGAACCGCCGCAGCGGCCGGCCCAGCGTGGCCACCGCGGGCGCGACATCGGCGACATTGGTGGTCCACGACACCATGCCGCCGAGCAGGAGCAGTACCACCGACAACGCGGTGATGCGCAGGAAGTTCAGCAGGCCGCCGAGGCCGAGTTCCAGCGAGCCGAGGGCGACCACCGGGGTGCCGCCGGCGAAGGACGCGGTGATGGCGCCCAGTGCGAGCAGCACCCACAACCACTTCGGGATGCTCGGCAGGACACCCCGCGGAATGCGGGCCAGCCGGGCGCCGACGGCAACCAGCAGCGCCACCATCGCGATCGGCAACCATCCCGGGTAGAACGTCAGGAGCACACCCGCCGCGAACACGATGATGAGTTTCGTTCCGGCCCACAGGTCGTGGATGACGGTGCGGCCGGGCACCGGTTGCAGCAGCACGACACCGCGCGGCTGCGGGTTGGTCTGGGCGGCGTCGGTCACGTCAGGCTCCCGGCCGGGGTGCCGACGGGTTCCAGCACACCACCGTTGAGGTGCAGGATGCGCGGGCACACCTCCTGCAGGCCGCCGAAATCGTGGGAGATGATCACGATGGTCAGCCCCGAATTGGTGCGCAGGTCGGCCAGCAGATGGAGCAGGCCCCGTTGGCTCGCGGCGTCCAACCCGGCCAGCGGCTCATCGAGGATCAGGGCGCGCGGCGACCGCGCGAGCAGCCCGGCCAGGACGACGCGGCGCATCTGGCCGCCGGAGAGCTGATCGATCCGCCGGCGCGCCAACGCGGCGTCGAGGCCGACCTTGGCCAGTGCCGCCACCACGCGGCCGTGGTCGCCGGGCGAGAAACCGGCTGCTGAAGCAACTTCCAGGTCCACCCGGGGGCGCATCAGCTGCAGCCGCGCGGCCTGGAACGCGACGGCTACCGACCCGACTTCCTGGTCGGCGGGTTGGCCGTCGACCAGGCATCGTCCCTTCGACGGTGTGATGAGGCCGGCCATGATCCAGGCCAGCGTGGACTTGCCGGACCCGTTGCCGCCGTGGATGAGCAGGCCGTCGCCCTCGCCGACGGTGAAGTTGATGTCTCGCAGGGCCGGTTTGGCCCAAGGCGTTCCGTGGCCGTATTCGTGGCTGACACCGTCGAGCACCAGCAGCGGCGCCCCCGAGTGGTGGACATCGACGGACGTGGCCGCGGGGGCGGCGGCCGTGTCGACCATGGCGGTGTTGTCGACGGACTCGCTGAGGCTGATCACGCGGTCGGCGTTCTCCGCCTCGTTGGTGTAGTGCGTGATGTGCACCAGCGACATCTGCCGGTGCTTGGTCAGCCCTGACAGCACCCCGAGCAGATCTTCGCGGCCCTTCTGGTCGACCATGCTGGTGACCTCGTCGGCGATCATCAGGGCGGGCTCGCGGGCCAGTGCTGCGGCCACGGCCAGGCGCTGCAGTTCGCCGCCGGACAGTCCGCCGGTGTCGCGTCCGCCCATACCGCCCAGTCCGACCTCGTCGAGCAAGCTGTCGACATCGGTGCGCGCGCCGGCCGGCAGACCCCACACCACGTCGTCGGCGACTCGGCTTCCGAGCACCTGACTCTCGGGGTGCTGCAGCACCACCGCCGTACCGCCGGCGTGGCCCAGGCCGACGCCGCCGGGCCGGTCCACGGTCCCCGATGTGGGTTCGCGGCCGGCCAGCACCAGCATCAGCGTCGTCTTGCCCGAACCGTTCGCGCCGGTGACAGCGACATGCTCGCCGGTGTCGATGTCGATGCTCGTGGTGTTCAGCGCGTCGTGTTCGGCCCCCGGATAGCGGAACCGGACGTCATGCAAGGAGACGGGCACCGGGCCAGGCGGCCCGTCGCCGACCGGAGCGTCGAGTTTGTGCACGTCGGGCAGGCCGCGCAAGCGCTCGATCACGCGGGACAGCACCCACCAACCGATGAGCGACACCATCATGATGACGACGACGGCGTACCCCAGGATGACCCAGTGCCACTGCGCGGTGGCCGCGCGGAACCACTGCGTCATGCCGGTCGCCACGGACTGGGCGGTGCCGACCAACCACATCGCGATGTCGACGCCGTAGCTGCCACCCGTGGGCTCGCCGAAAATCCATTGCCGCAGCTGTGCCAGCGCGATGGCCGCTGAGACGACGATGATGCCGGCGATCAGGGCGCCGTAGAACAGCATCTTGGCGCCGCCCTCGACGTTGGCGGTGATGGACGCGATGATCAGGTACCGCAGCCGGCCCAGCACGGTCAGTGCCCCCACGATGAAGACGCCGAACACCAGGCCGGCGACGATCGACACCGCGACCACGGTGGGCGTGCCACGGCCTTTGCGCTTGACGATGCCGGTGAGCCCACCGATGTAGGCGCAGTTGACGACGGTCATGAAGCCGCCGACACCCGCGATCAGAAAGGCGATGATGCCGCCTGCCACGGCAGCGGCGAGCAGCACGCGAATGCGGTACCGGTAAGCCAGGATCCCCATGGGGACGGTGCCCAACAGCGACAATCCGGCCGCGAACGGGACCACGACTGCGATGATGGCGGTGGCAGCACACAGCGCCGCCATTACCGCGGCCTGGGCCATCTCGGCGGGGCGCAACGAGCGCGCAGGGGTGATCTCCGGCGCGGTCGTGGTCATTGCTCGATTCTGCCAGCCGTCAGCGACCACGCCCGGCGCCACAGTTGATCTACATAGAAAATCTATGTAATCTGACGTCATGGCTGCCGCCAATTCCCCCACGAGTACCGAGCTGGGCGTAGACCTCCTCGGCGTGGTCGCCCGCCTCAACCGGCTGGCCACCCAGCGCACCCGGCTGCCCCTGCCCTGGGCGCAGGCACGTCTGCTGTCGACCATCGAAGACCGCGGCGAAGCCCGCATCTCCGATCTGGCTGCACTCGACAACTGCTCGCAGCCCACCATGACCACCCAGGTCCGGCGGCTCGAAGACGCTGGACTGGTCACCCGGACCGTCGACCCCGGTGATGCCAGGGCCGTCCTGATCCGGATCACCGACGACGGCAGGCGCGTACTCGCGCAGGCCCGCGTCGATCGTGCCGCCGTCATCGACCCGCTGCTCGATGAACTCGATCCCGCGGACCGTGAGGTGCTCGGCGAGGCCGTCGCGGTATTCCACCGCATTCTCGAGAACGCCAAGAAACAGAAGTAACCGAAAACACAAAGGAGTCCCCGCCACATGTGGCGCCAACCCAAGGCTGTCTGGGCCGTCGCTTTTGCCTCCGTCGTCGCCTTCATGGGCATCGGTCTCGTCGACCCGATCCTCAAACCCATCGCCGACAACCTCAACGCGTCGCCGTCGCAGGTGTCGCTGCTGTTCACCAGTTACATGGCGGTGATGGGCGTGGCAATGCTGCTCACCGGTGTGGTGTCGAGCCGCATCGGGCCGAAACGCACCCTGCTGCTGGGGCTGGTGATCATCATCGCCGGCGCGGGGCTGGCCGGGATGTCGGACACCGTGATGGGCATCGTCGGCTGGCGCGCCCTCTGGGGCCTCGGTAACGCCCTGTTCATCGCGACTGCGCTGGCGACGATCGTCAACTCGGCACGTGGCTCGGTGGCACAGGCGATCATCCTCTACGAAGCGGCGCTGGGCCTGGGCATCGCCGTCGGACCGCTGGTCGGTGGTGTCCTGGGGTCGATCTCCTGGCGCGGACCGTTCTTCGGGGTGTCGGTGCTGATGGCGATCGCACTGGTGGTCACGGCGTTCCTGTTGCCCGAGACCCCGCGACCCGAACGCGTCACCACACTGGCCGACCCGTTCCGCGCGTTGAAGCACCGCGGCCTGCTGGGCGTGGCAATCACAGCCCTGTTCTACAACTTCGGCTTCTTCACCCTCCTGGCATTCACACCGTTCCCGCTCGACATGAACGCCCATCAGATCGGTCTGATCTTCTTCGGCTGGGGCCTGGCGTTGGCGTTCACCTCGGTGGTGGTGGCCCCGCGACTGCAGCACCGGTTCGGTACCGTGCCGACGCTGATCGTCAACCTGCTGGCGATGACGGCCACCCTGGTGGTGATGGCGGTCGGGACCGAAAACAAGGCCGTGCTGGCGGCGTGCGTGGTGGTGGCCGGCCTGTTCATCGGCATCAACAACACCCTGATCACCGAAACGGTGATGAAGGCCGCGCCCGTTGAGCGCGGAGTCGCTTCTGCCGCATACAGTTTCCTCCGCTTCGGAGGGGCCGCGGTCGCACCGTGGCTGGCCGGCGTGCTCGGCGAAGAGGTCAGCGTCCATCTGCCCTACTGGGTGGGCGCGGGCGCCGTCCTGGTGGGCGCTGGTGTGCTGGCGCTGACGAAACGCCATCTGAGCGGAATCGACGCTCCCGAAAGCGAACTCGACGAAGCCGAGGACGAGGCCGCCGCCGTGACGGTGGGTAACTAGTGTCCTGCGCCGGGAATTCGTTGAAGATATGAGGCGAGTCGTTCGAAGATC
>CAMFLL010000124.1 GCA_945957405.1 uncultured Mycolicibacterium sp.
CGAAGCTCCTGGGCCTTACCGGACCCGATATAGGTCGACGGATCGGGCTTGTCGCGGCGCTGGATGAGCCCTTCGAGCACCTCTGAACCCGCGGTCTTGGCCAGTGCTGCCAGTTCAGCCAGGCTGGCGTCAGCGTCCGCCGCACTTCCATCGGTCCAAACACCAACCAGCACAACGCGTTCCAGGCGCAATTGGCGGTATTCGACCTCGGTGATGTCGGCGAGTTCGGTGGACAGTCCCGCGACGCGCCGCAGCGCGGTCCGCTCCTCGAGAGCGAGTTCGCCGGCGGTCGGGTCGCGTCTGGTGAAATCTGAAGTGGTCATAGGCAGGACACCGATCGTGACACGCGGGCGTGCGCACCGCGAGTGAATTTAGCGCCGACGGTCAAACCTGGACGCTCCACCAGTCGTCGGCCAACTCGCCGTGAGCGACCAGCACCGAGGGGCCACGCAGGAAACTGGTGGCATCGGTGACGGTGACGGTGACCTCACCGCCGGGGATGCGGACCACCAACGCACCGGTGTCGGCACCCTGGTGCCGCAGTGCGGCCACGGCGGCGGCGACGGTCCCGGTACCGCATGACCGCGTCTCCCCCACCCCGCGTTCGTGCACCCGCATGCTGACCGCGCCGTCGCGCGGCGCGGTCAGGACTTCGATGTTGACACCGTCGGGGAACTGGGCGGGATCAAAGATCACCGGTGCCGCGACGTCGAGCGCGGCGAGGTCGGTGGCGCTCAGGTGGGCGTCCACGCAGGCCAGGTGCGGGTTGCCGACGTCGACGGCCAACCCGGAGAAAACCCTGCCACCGACGGTGGCGGTGCCGCTGCCGGTCTGGTTGGCCTTCCCCATCTCGACGGTGACCTCGGCGTTGACGGGTCCGACGGAATGCAGCACCACCGGACGCGGCCCGGCCAGGGAACCGACCACGAACTCGTCACGGTGCTCCAGGCCGGAAGCACGCAGGTAGTGGGCGAACACCCGGACACCGTTGCCGCACATCTGCGCGATCGACCCGTCGGCGTTGCGGTAGTCCATGTACCAGTCGTCACCCGCGACACCCTCGGGCAGCGCGGTGAAGACGCCGGCGGCCCGGGCGGCCGCGGCGGTGGTGACCCGCAGCACGCCGTCGGCACCGAGCCCGCGACGCCGGTCGCACAGCGCTGCCACCGCCGCAGGCGTCAGGTCCAGGGCGGCGTCGACGTCGGGCAGCACGACGAAATCGTTCTGCGTGCCGTGTCCCTTGGCGAACTCCACCAGTTCAGGATACGTGCCGCCACGCGGCGAGAGTGACGTCGAGCAGGTCAGCCCGGCCGCCGTCGAGCCAGTTCACCCGGTGATCGCGCCGGAACCAGGACCGTTGCCTGCGGACGTAGCGACGGGTGCCGAAAAAGGTGGCCTCCTGCGCCTCGCGCAGAGCAGCGGCATCGCCGCCCGCGTCGAGAGCCGCGATCACCTGGGCGTAACCCAGGGCCCGGGCCGCGGTGACACCGTCGCGCAAACCGATCCCGAGCAGGGTCTGGACCTCGGTGACCAGCCCGCCGTCGAACATCGATTCGGTGCGGAGTCGCAGCCGCTCGTCGAGGACATCGGTATCCCAGTCCAACCCGATGATCGCGGTGTCCCAGCGCGGGCTTCCGATGGTGGGCGCCGACGCGGCGAACGGCTGACCGGTGATCTCGACCACCTCGAGAGCGCGCACGATGCGTCGCCCGTCGGTGGGCAGGATGCTCGCCGCGGCGGCCGGATCGCGGCTTTCGAGCTCGGTGTGCAGTGCGGCCACACCCACGTCGGCCAGCCGGTCTTCCCACCGGGCGCGCACCGCGGGGTCGGTGGCCGGGAACGCCCAGTCGTCCAGCAGCGACTGGATGTACATCATCGATCCCCCGACGATCACCGGCACCATGCCGCGCGCCGCGATGTCCTCGACATCGGCCGCGGCGGCACGCTGGTAGGTGGCCACAGTCGCGATCTGGCCCACGTCGAGCACGTCGAGTTGATGATGCGCGATGCCCCGTCGTTCGGCTGGGGGCAGTTTGGCGGTGCCGATGTCCATCCCCCGGTACAGCTGCATGGCGTCGGCGTTGACGATCTCCCCGCCCACCCGTTCGGCCACGTCGAGCGCCAGGGCCGACTTTCCGGTGCCGGTGGGCCCGATGACCGCCAGCGGTCTCATGGTCGCCAGACGCCGGCGAAGTACCCGACACCGTAGGGCGCGCCGCGATAGTGCTCCACGGCGGCGCCGGGTGCGGGGTCGGCCAACCCGGCCAGGACGGCGTAGGCGACCCGACCGACGACACCGTCGGGCAGGCCGACCAGTGCTGCGCAGTCGCCGGTGGCCAGGGCGTCGTCCAGCGCGCTCTGGACTACGTCCGAATCGGGGTCATGGCCGCCGGGGGCGCTCGGTGTCAGGGTGATGACACCGTCGGCGACCACCAGGACACCCACCGCGTCCCCGGCCTGGTCGATCTCGGCGCGTAACCGTTGCCCGTGATCGACGGCAGCGGCGAGGTCCCGCGTCGCGATGAAGGTGCGCACCTGCACGCTGGCGGCGGGAGCCACCTGCCCGCGGACCCAGCCGGCCACCAACCCGCACAACGGAACCGGCGCGGGTCGCACCGCATCAGGCGACAGGGCGACGGGGATGTCGACGCCGTACCCGGCGAACGTCCCCACTGCGTCGGGTCCGACCGTCGCGTCGTCGGCATCGACCCCGACGGCGATCCACCGGTCCGGGAGTTCGCCTGCGCATGCGAGCACCGCCGCGCGCAGGTCGGCGGTCTCGTCGGCGGCGGCGCCGGCCAGCTCGGGAACCAGGACGGGCGCCGACGGGATGATCGCGATGGCCGTCAACACGCGCTCAACGCTAGCGGGCGGGGCCGGGGTGAACGGGGTCGCCGGTGTTCCTGGCTTCGCCGCGCGCCAATGCGGCTGTCGAGACCAGCATCACGACGACCGCGGCGATCAACAGCAACCAGCCGGCCTCGCCTGGGCGCAGCGTCTCGCCGAGCACCACGACACCGAGGATCGAGCCCACCATGGGCTCCGTGACCGTCATCGTCGGCAGCGATGCCGTGATGGCGCCCGCCCGGAACGACGCCTGCTGCCACGCGGTGCCGCCCACGCCGACCAGCACCCAGGCGTAGAGCTCCGGAGAGCGCAGCAGCGGCCCGATACCGTCGCCGAGGAGGTGGACCACACCCTTGGTCAACACCGCGAAGACACCCCACAACGTTCCGGACACCACAGCCAGCAGAACGGCACCCACTGTGCCGTGGAAACGGTAGGAGCCCATGACACAGCACCACGACCGGTACCAGCACCGCAGTCACCGCACCCCAGGTCTCCCAGGTGGCCCGGGAGGTCCCGGCTGTCGGATCCCCGACCGTGACGATGACGACGACGGAGGCCGCCAACAGCGCGGCCCAGGTCCACTCCCACCGGGTGACCCGCCGGCGGGCCGCCCGGGCGCTCAGCGGCAGCGCGAACAACAGCGATGTCACCAGCAGCGCCTGCACCAGCAGAACCGAACCCAACCCCAGCGCGGCGGCCTGCAGCACAAAGCCGATCGCCGCCACCGCACTGCCCAGCCACCAACTGCGGTCCTTGAGCAGTTCGAGGAACAAGCCGGTGTGACTGACCGGTGCATCGGTGACCGTCTGGGCCGATCGTTGGTGCATGACGTCGCCGATGGCGATGAACAACGCGGCGCCCAGAGCGAGCACGGCGGCGATATCAGCCCTGCCCATCGCGCCGCGATCCTCCTTCAGCGCGAACGTGGCCGCGCCCGGTGAGACTACCTGCTTGAATACCCCTGGAATACATTGGAACGTCGACAGGCGCCGCGTCGCGCGGCAGTGCGCAGAGAAATCCGCGCGGAGTGTTAGGTACGGGTATCGCATGACCACACAAGATCCGACACACGGGGACAGCTCACCGACGCCCGGTCCCGTGCCAGGCCCACGCCCGGGTCCACGACCAGGCCCCCGGCCCAGTGCCCCGGCCGCCGCCACCCCGGTGGTTCCAGCGGCGCCCGTCAGCGACCCGCACCGGTTCGGGCGGGTCGACGACGACGGCACGGTCTGGCTGATCAGTTCGGCCGGGGAACGGGTCATCGGCTCGTGGCAGGCCGGGGACACCGAGGCGGCGTTCGCGCACTTCGGCAGGCGTTTCGACGACCTGTCGACCGAGATCGCGCTGATGGAGGCCCGCCTCGAGTCGCACACCGGCGACGCCCGCAAGATCAAGGCCGCCGCGGCGCATCTCGCCGACGATCTGCCCGCTGCGGCGGTACTCGGTGACGTCGACGCCCTGGCCGGCCGGCTGGCGGCCATCGCCGAACACGCCGAGTCGGCCGCCGCCGAAGAACGGGCCAAACGCGACGAGCACCGCGCCGAGCAGACGGCCCGCAAGGAGGCCCTGGCCGCCGAGGCCGAGGACCTGGCGGCCAACGCCACGCAGTGGAAAGCCACCGGCGACCGGATGCGGGCGATCCTCGACGAGTGGAAGACCATCACGGGCCTGGACCGCAAGACCGACGACGCGTTGTGGAAGCGCTACTCGGCGGCGCGCGAGACCTTCAACCGGCGCCGGGGCTCCCACTTCGCCGAACTCGACCGTGAGCGCGCGGGAGCACGCCAGGCCAAAGAGCAGCTGTGTGTGCGTGCCGAGGGCATGGCCGAGTCCACCGACTGGGGTCCCACCAGCGCCGCGTTCCGCGATCTGCTGGCCGAGTGGAAGGCTGCCGGGCGGGCGTCCAAGGATGTCGACGACGCGCTGTGGCAGCGGTTCAAGGCCGCCCAGGATCTGTTCTTCGGCGCCCGCAACGCGGTATCCGCCGAACGCGATGCCGAGTTGACGGCGAATGCCGAGGCCAAAGAGTCGTTGCTGGTGGAGGCCGAGCACATCGACACCTCCGACCACGACGGGGCGCGGGCCGCCCTGCGCACCATCACCGACAAATGGGATGCGATCGGCAAGGTTCCGCGCGAGCGGACCGACCTGGAGCGACGACTGCGGGCGGTCGAGAAGAAGGTCCGCGACGCCGCCGAGGCAGATCGCACCGATCCGCAGGCCCAGGCTCGCGCCGACCAGTTCCGGGCCCGTGCGGAACAGTTCGAGAAGCAGGCCGCCAAGGCCGCCGCAGCGGGTCGCACCAAGGAAGCCGCAGAGGCCACGGCCAGCGCCGAGCAGTGGCATCAGTGGGCCGAGGCGGCGGCCAGCGCGCTGAGCAAGAAGCGTTAGCAGCGCACGCCGGGTCAGTCCTGGTCGTCGGGCAGATCGTCGAGCAGGCTCTTGGACTGTCGTGCGGCGGCGGCCCGGCGGCGTTCTTCCTCAGCGGCCAGCTGCACGGCGGTGCGCGTCCACACCACACGCGCCCAGTGGAAGGCCAGCAGGATCACCGTGATCCAGGCGATGACCAGTCCGATGCCCGGGCCCGGGTGCCCATGCGGCGCCGTCTGGCGCGACCAGATGGCCAGCATGCCGGTCGCCGCCGACAGCCAGGTTCCCGCCAGCGCCACCCACGCCAGCGCCCACCGCCGGGTCAGCAACGCCAGCATGGAGAACCCGACACCGAACACCAGCGTCAGCCAGCAGAACACGCGGGACGGCAACGCGATCCCGACGCCGATCGCGGTGTCGTTGCCCATCAGGACGTCGATACCCCTGGCGGCGCCGGTGTGCGGGAGGATGAACGTCACGAGTAGCACGAACACCAGGATGGCGACCACCAGAGCCCTTGGCCCCGGGTCGATTTCGCGTGCGACCCGGCGCTCTGCCGCCTCGATCTCGGCCTTGTAGTCGTCGAAGTCGGGCCCGCCGGCGCGCCCGCTCATCGGGCACATCCAACGGTCACCGGCACCGGCGCCGGGGCACCCAGACCGGGCAGGCCCAGCCCGACGGTGCGCGGTCGCTGACCTGTCGCGTGCGCGTCGCCGGCGCGGGTGCGGCGGTGTGACAGCAGAACGCCGTCGGCGATCAGGTGGTGCGGCGCCGCACCGGTGACCACCGTGGTGACGATGTCGCCGGCGCGCACCGCCTCGGCGCCGAGAGCGCCCGGCGCGAAATGCACCAGGCGACCGTCGCGGGCCCGTCCGCTCATGCGCGCCGTCGCGGTGTCCTTTCGTCCCTCACCGGCCGCGACCAGCAGTTCGACGGTGGTGCCGACCTGGGCGAGGTTCTCCTGCCAGGAGATCTCCTCCTGCAGCGCGATGAGGCGGTCGTACCGTTCCTGGACCACGGCTTTGGGAAGCTGATCGGGCAGTTCGGCGGCCGGTGTCCCCGGCCGCTTCGAGTACTGGAACGTGAACGCGCTGGCGAACCTGGCTCGGCGCACCACGTCGAGGGTGGCCTGGAAATCCTCTTCGGTCTCACCGGGGAACCCGACGATGATGTCGGTGGTGATGGCCGCATGTGGCATCGCGGCGCGGACCCGATCGATGATGCCCAGGTAGCGCTCGGCACGGTAGGACCGGCGCATGGCCTTGAGCATGCGGTCCGAACCCGATTGCAGCGGCATGTGCAGCGCCGGGCAGATGTTGGGGGTCTCGGCCATGGCTTCGATGACGTCGTCGGTGAATTCGGCGGGGTGCGGTGAGGTGAACCGGACCCGTTCGAGCCCGTCGACGTTGCCACACGCACGCAGCAACGCGGCGAACGCGCCCCGATCTCGGGGGGCGGCGGGATCGGCGAACGACACGCCGTAGGCGTTGACGTTCTGCCCGAGCAACGTGATCTCCAGGACGCCTTGATCCACCAGCGACTGCACTTCGGCCAGAACGTCACCCGGCCTGCGGTCCACCTCTTTGCCGCGCAGCGCCGGCACGATGCAGAACGTGCAGGTGTTGTTGCAACCAACGGAGATCGAAACCCATGCCGCATAAGCGGATTCGCGCGCGGCGGGCAGTGCGGAGGGAAATTGCTCGAGCGCGTCGATGATCTCGACCTGCGCCGCCCGGTTGTGCCGCGCACGTTCCAGCAGCGTGGGCAGGGAGCCGATGTTGTGGGTGCCGAAAACCACGTCGACCCACGGTGCCTTGGTCAGGACGGTCTCACGGTCTTTCTGGGCCAGGCAGCCACCGACCGCGATCTGCATGTCGGGATCGCTCTGTTTGCGCGGCGCCAGGTGGCTGAGGTTGCCGTACAGCTTGTTGTCGGCGTTCTCCCTGACGGCGCACGTGTTGAACACGACAACATCGGCGTCGGTGCCTTCGGCGGCGCGCTGGTAACCGGCGGCCTCCAACAGGCCCGCCAACCGCTCCGAATCGTGCACATTCATCTGGCAGCCATACGTGCGGACCTGGTATGTGCGCGCCACCGCCGGCGAGAAAGCTTCCGAAAAAACGGAAGTATCAGCAGAAAAAGCGGCAGTCACGTCGACCATCGTACGGACGGGCACCGGTCGGACCCAATTCGTGGATTGCCGTCTTGCGGGCGCGCTGTGGGTTTCCTGGGTAAGGTCAACGGCCATGGCCGCCGCAGCGGAAACACATCACGACGTGCCGATGATCTCGATGAAAGCGGTCAACAAGCATTTCGGCAGCCTCCACGTGCTCAAGGACATCGACCTCGACGTGCATCGTGGCCAGGTGATCGTCGTGCTCGGGCCGTCGGGCTCGGGCAAGTCCACCCTGTGCCGCACCATCAATCGGCTCGAGACCATCGATTCGGGGACCATCAGCATCGATGGTCAGCAGTTGCCCGAGGAGGGCCGCAAACTCGCCGAGCTGCGTTCCGATGTCGGCATGGTGTTCCAGTCCTTCAATCTGTTCGCCCACAAGACGATCCTGGAGAACGTCACGCTGGCGCCCATGAAGGTGCGCAAGGTGTCCAAGGACGCGGCCCGCACCGAGGCGCTGGCACTTCTCGAACGCGTCGGCATCGCCAACCAGGCCGACAAATACCCTGCCCAGCTCTCAGGCGGACAGCAGCAACGTGTCGCCATCGCGCGCTCGCTGGCCATGAACCCGAAGGTCATGCTGTTCGACGAACCCACCAGCGCCCTGGACCCCGAGATGATCAACGAGGTGCTCTCGGTGATGACATCGCTGGCCGAGGGTGGCATGACGATGGTGGTGGTGACCCACGAAATGGGTTTCGCGCGCCGGGCCGCGCACCGCGTGGTGTTCATGTCCGACGGCTCGATCGTCGAGGACGCCGAACCGGCGGAGTTCTTCAACAACCCGAAAACCGATCGCGCCAAGGACTTCCTCGGCAAGATCCTCAATCACTGATCGTCAATCGTCCACCGCTCGAAAGGAAGAACAATGCCCTCCTTGCGATTCCGGGTTGCAGCCGCGGTAGCACTCGCCGTCGCCCTGCCCTTGACGGTCACTGCGTGCGGTGGAGGCGGCGGCGGTGGCGGCGACTCGGACACCATCGTCATCGGCACCAAGTTCGACCAGCCTGGCCTCGGATTGAAGAATCCCGACGGCACGATGAGTGGATTCGACGTCGACGTCGCGAAGTATGTCGCGAAGGAACTCGGCTACGCCGAGGACAAGATCGAATGGAAGGAATCACCGTCCGCGCAACGGGAGACCCTCATCCAGAACGATCAGGTGAAGTTCATCGCCGCGACCTACTCGATCACCGACGCCCGCAAGGAGAAAGTCGATTTCGCCGGGCCGTACCTGATCACCGGGCAGAGCCTGCTGGTGCGCAACGACAACACCGATATCACCGGTAAGGAGTCGCTGGCCAACAACAAGAAGCTGTGCTCGGTCTCGGGTTCGACACCGGCGCAGAAGATCAAGGACGAATTCCCCAGCGTGCAGTTGCAGCAGTACGACACGTATTCGGCGTGCATCGAGGCGCTCAAGAACGGCGCGGTCGACGCGGTGACCACCGATGAGGTGATCCTCGCCGGATATGCCGCGCAGACGCCTGGCGCCTTCAAGATCGTCGGCCAGCCCTTCTCAGAGGAGAAATACGGTATCGGCCTGAAGAAGGGTGATACCGAACTGCGCACCAAGATCAACGACGCGCTGACCAAGATGGAGGACAGCGGCGCCTGGAAGGAAGCGTTCGACAAGAACCTGGGCCCGGCCGGTATCACCGCACCCCAACCGCCCGCTGTCGACAAGTACTGAGCGATCCGGGGCCGGGTACACCTAAGTGGAGATCTTCACCGAGCACAGCGATGAGATATTCGCGGCGTTCTGGGTCACCATAAAACTGACCGTGTACTCGGCCGTCGGTGCGCTCATTCTCGGCACGGTGCTGGCCGCGATGCGGCTGGCGCCCGTTCCCGTCCTGAACTGGATCGGCACGTCATATGTCAACGTGGTGCGCAACACCCCGCTGACGTTGATCATCCTGTTCTGTTCGTTCGGCCTGTCCCAGACGCTCGGCATCACCCTGGCCGATTCGTCATCGACGACGTCGATCGCCGACAGCAACTTTCGGCTCGCGGTCCTCGGGTTGACGGTCTACACCGCGTCATTCGTGTGCGAGACGGTCCGCTCGGGCGTGAACACCGTTCCGCTGGGCCAGGCCGAGGCGGCCCGCTCGCTGGGCTTCACCTTCGGCCAGAACCTGCGAATGATCATGCTGCCCCAGGCGTTTCGGGCCGTCATCCTGCCACTGGGTTCGGTGCTGATCGCATTGACCAAGAACACCACCATCGCCTCCGCGATCGGTGTCACCGAGGCCGCGCTCCTGATGAAGGATCTGATCGAGAAAACCGCCGCGTTGATCGCCGTCGGAACGGTCTTCGCGTTGGGGTTCGTCATCCTCACCCTGCCCACCGGGTTGTTCTTCGGCTGGCTGGGTAAGCGTCTGGCGGTGGCCCGATGACCGGCTCGTCGGCACTCTTCGACGCGCCAGGCCCCCGCGCGCGGATGCGCAACAACATCATCACTGCCGTCGCACTGGTGGTGGTGGTCGCGGTGGTCTGGGTGGTGTACTCCCGGCTGTCCGCCAAAGGCCAGCTCACCAGCGCCAAGTGGGAGCCGTTCCTGACCGGCAATCTGTGGAAGACCTACGTACTTCCCGGGATCCAGGGCACCCTGACGGCC
The DNA here is from genome assembly GCA_945957405.1 of uncultured Mycolicibacterium sp. Taxonomy (GTDB): domain Bacteria; phylum Actinomycetota; class Actinomycetes; order Mycobacteriales; family Mycobacteriaceae; genus Mycobacterium. The sequence goes on from CAMFLL010000124.1 coordinate 10,017, forward strand.
GCCGCGATCTCCATCGTGTTGGCCCTGGTCTTCGGGATGCTCCTCGGCGTCGGCCGGTTGGCGCCGAATCCCACTGTGCGGTGGGTGTGTTCGGTCATCGTCGAGTTCTTCCGGGCCGTTCCGGTGCTCATCATGATGATCTTTGCCTACTTCCTGTACGCCCAGTACGACGTGTTCGCCTCCAAATACCTGGCATTGGCCGGCGTGGTGACCGGCCTGACGCTCTACAACGGTGCGGTGATGGCCGAGATCGTGCGTGCGGGCGTCGGCGCCCTCCCCCGCGGTCAGGCCGAGGCGGCCTCCGCACTTGGCCTGACCTGGAGTCAGACCATGCGCAGTATCCAGCTGCCACAGGCCATCACCTCGATGCTGCCGGTGCTCATCTCACAGTTGGTCGTCGTACTCAAGGACACCGCGATCGGCTATCAGATCACGTTCCTCGAGATGGTCCGGCAGGGCACCCAGGTCGGCGCCGCGTATGGCAACTACATCCCTGCGTTGATGGTGATCGCCGTCCTGATGATCACCGTCAACTTCCTGCTGTCCGCGGCGGCCACCAGACTGGAACGCCGCCTGCGCCGGTCGCGGCGTGCACCGCGGCCGCTGGACGCGGCGGCCATCGAACAAGAGGGCGCACCGGGCGCCAGCGTGAAGGCTGCCGATTAGGCGTTGCGGGCGGCGCAGCGCTCCAGCAACTCGGAGTCCGGCGGCTGGTAGAACGACAACACCACATGCTGGCAGCCGGCCTGCTCATAAGCGGTCAGGGTGTCGAGTTCCTTGGCGACCTGATCAGGATTCGCGGGATGCAGGAACAGCTGCACCGAGCGCCGGATGTCAGCGGGGTCCCGTCCGACCTCGGCGCATGCCGCATCGAGTTCCGCGCTGGTGGCGGCCCAGCCCTCCGGTCCCTGGCCGGGCACATTCCATTCGTCGGCGTGACGGGCGACCACCCGCAGCATTCTCGGTTTGACGGCACCGATCACGATCGGCGGGTGCGGCCGTTGCAGCGGCTTCGGGTTGGCCAAGGCGTCGATGACAGTGAAGAACTCACCCTCGAACGTCACCGACTCCTCCGTCCAGAGCCCGCGGATGACGGTGAGTGCCTCGTCGAGCATCGCGACACGTGCTCCCGGAGAGGGGAATTCGATGCCATAGCCACGGTGCTCGTCATCGTGCCAACCGGCGCCGAGCCCGAATTCGAGGCGGCCGCCCGAGATGTGGTCCACCGTCACCGCCATCTTCGCCAGGACCGCAGGGTTGCGGAACGTCACCGAACTGACCAGGCAACCCACCCGGGCTCGGTCGGTCTTCGCGGCCATGGCCGCCAACGTGGTCCAGCCCTCGAAAGTGGGCTGCACCCGATCGGTCAGACCGTAGAAATGGTCGTAGTCCCAGACGCCGTGGAACCCGAGCCGATCCGCGTCGGACCAGAACTGCTCGAGCACCGGATAGTCGAATGTCGGCGCGAGTTTGGCGGAAACCAGCATGGACGGAACTTACCGAATGCTCCCGGGCGCGGCACGAAAAGTCGCGTCAGATGCGCTGTGGCGATCACTGCGTCGTGGTCATCGAATATCGTTGATCGACAGCAGTTTCGATAGATCGACGGATGCCAGGAGGAAAACCGGTGAGCGACCTCGAACGTCGTCGGCTCGGATCGGCCGGCCCGGAAGTGACCGTGCTGGGTTTCGGTGCGATGGAACTGCGCGGTACGCCGCACCGCAATCCCCGGCCGCTGGAGGAGTCGGTCGCCGCGGCGGTGCTCAACACCGTGCTCGACGAGGGGATCAACTTCATCGACACCTCGATCGACTACGCGCTCAGCGAGGAGCGGATCGGCACCCATATCGGCCACCGGCGCGACGAATACGTCCTGGCCACCAAGGCCGGCTGCCCGTTGGACTTCCAACCCGACGCGACCGCGGGCAAACCGTTGGCCCACGACTATTCGGCCGCACACATCCGGGCCGGTGTGGAGCAGAGCTTGCGGCGGCTGCGCACCGACCGCCTCGACCTTCTCCAGCTGCACATCAGCCCGTCGCTGGAAGTACTGAACCGTGAGCACGTGGTCTCGACGCTCTCGGCGTTACAGGCCGAAGGCAAGATCCTCGCCTTCGGGGTGTCGGCCACTGCGCCCGCGATCGACGATCATCTCACCATCGCCGAGTTCACTGCGTTGCAGGTGCCGTTCTCCGCCTTGGAACGGGACCTCGAATCACGGATCGAGTTGGCCGGCGATCGTGGGGTCGGGATCATCGTGCGCGGCGGTGTCGCGCAGGCGGGCAAGCGGGAGAAGAAGGCAGCCGACGGCCGTACCGTCACGTTCGCGGACACCGGGCTCGACGAACTGCGTGACGGTGACACCCCTGCGGCGTTCCTGCTGCGGTATGCGATCACCACGCCGGGCGTCACGACGATCATCGCGGGCACCGCCGATCCGTCGCATGTCCGTGACAACGCCGAGGCGGCGCGACGCGGACCGCTGCCTGCCGACATCTATGCCGAGGCGCGCCGCCGCCTCGATGCCGCGGGCATCACATCCGCGCCCATCCCCGACGCGGCGAGCAGACGCGAACTCGCATGAAACCAGGTGAGATCATGCGAGTCCGCGTCTGCTCGCGGGGTGTCTGCTAGACCGTCGCGCCCGCCGGCGCATGCTCACCGATGATCGCGAGCTCACCGTGACCCGGCTGGCCGGTGACCTGCCCGTCGGCGAACACCTCGGCACCGCGTACGTAGGTGCGCTCGATGTTCGCCGTGATCTCGCGACCGTCGTACGGCGTCCACGCGCACCGCGACAACACACCGTCGTTGGTGATGGTCCACGGTGAATTCATGTTCGCCACAACCAGATCCGCATCAGCGCCGACCTGGATGGCACCCTTCTTACCCCACAGCCCGAACTCCTCGGCAGGGCGTGTCGCAACCAGGGACACCGCGCGATCGAGTGTGAGCTTGCCCTGGTTCACCGCATCGAGCAGCAGCGGGTAGTAGTACTGGATGCCGGGTGTACCGGTGTGGCAGCTCCACATCTTGGTCCAGCCGATTTCTTTCTCCTCGCGCGTATGCGGCGCGTGATCCGACGAACAGATGTCGATGGTGCCGTCGACCATGCCCTCCCAGATGGCATCGCGGCCCTCGTCGGGAACCCAGTAGGACAGGGCATACGGCCCGAGGCGTTCGACGTCGTCCCACGTCGACAGGAACGGCGCCCAGTGGTTGACCTCGCAGGTGACGTCGATACCGGCGGCCTTGGCGCGCCGCACCGCATCGATCGAGCGCTTGGTCTGCATGTGGGCGATGTGGATGGGGCACCCGGAGGCCTCGGCCAGTCGCAGGCAGACGTCGATGGCGGTGTCCCAGATGACGCCGGACCGAGACGCGTAGGCCGATGCGTAGGCCTGCGGCGTGTTCTCGCCACGCGCCAGGTACTCCCCTTCGATGTAATCCATCAGGGCCTGGTCATGCGGATGGATGATGAAGCGTTTACCGGTCTTGGCGATCAGGTCCATCATCTTCAGCAGGTGGCCGTGATCGTGCATGCCGGTACCCGCCGGGTGCGGATACGTGCGCCCGGTGTCGACCACCATGTAGATCTTGTAGGCCTGGATGCCCATGTCGGCCATCGGCTGGATCTGGTTGTAGTTGGTGGGCGCGGGGTTGTGGTTGTAGTCGACGATCGACGTCCGCGAGTAGCGGTCGAAGACGTCGCCGAGCGTCTCGACGTCGTTGGTGGGCGGGTTCAGGTTGGGCATCCCGAAGATGGTGGTGACGCCGCCCACGGCCGCCTGGCGTGACGTGGTCTCGATGTCTTCCTTGTGCTCGAAACCGGGCTCACGGGTGTGCACGTGGACGTCGATCATGCCGGGCAGGACCAGCTTTCCGGTCACGTCGACGGTGCGCACGGCGCTGCTGGCGAAATCAGAGCTCACCAGGCCGGCAATCTTTCCGTCCGCCACCAGCACGTCGGCAGCCACGCTTCCCGACGGAGTCACCACCGTGCCGCCACTCAACCGCAGATCAACACTCATGCACACGCTCCCATCACTCAGCAGTCCCGCAACCCTCACCAAAAGGGTTCGACAAGTATCTTAGATACAAAATCCACAATTTAAAACCACCTGATCGAAGTAATCTCGAAACAGCACGGCGACAACGCCGTCCGGGCATGGACGTACCGAAAATGCCTCCGCCACAACCGATCCTGCGGACGAACCGACGGCTTGCGGTGCCGTCGTTGGATCAGGCCGGGGTGGCTTCCTGGTCGCGCGCCACGATGTCCTGCAGCCTCGTGGACACCTTCTTCAAATGCTTGGTGAGCCACTCCACCGCCGAGTCGGCATCGCGGGCCCGCAGCAGCTTGATGAGTTCCTCATGGCTGTGGTGCTCGTCGACGCGCTGCAGCAGCAGGTACCGTCCGACCGCACCGCGCAGATTGTTCACCTGGGCAAGCGCCCTGGGCCGATCCGCCCGCCGGTACAACTCCTCGTAGAGCTGGTAGCGCCGCTCGAGTCGGTCGCCGAGTTCCTCGGCGTTCTCCAGTTCGTCGACGATCTCCTGCAGCCGGTTCAGCAGATCGTCGTCGAGCGCATCGATCGCCAGGCGCAGCAGGTAGGACTCGAGCAACACGCGCAGCTCGTAGATCTCGGCGATCTCGGCCGGGCGCAGCACCGCGACCGTGGCGCCGCGGTAGTGGTTGATCTGGACCAGCCCCTCGTTCTCGAGCTGACGCAGGCTGGCGCGCACCGGCATTCGGCTCACGCCGAGCGATTCGGCGATCGAATCGAGGTTGAGACGTTGGCCGGGCCGGAAGATCCCCTGCGTGATCGCCTCCCGAATGAAGGCCTGCGTCATGTCCTCGACGGTCTTGAAAGTGCCACGGACGGAATCCGCGATATGTCCCAGGACCTTCGCATCCTTGTCCGACACTTCGAACTCAACCGTGCGAGCCATCGCCCCCTGCCTCACTCCTGCGGGACGGCGTCATCGCCGACCACTGCTGTTGTAGTAACACTTAGTTTGCATATTAGATCAAAAATTCTCCGCCGCGTGTTAGGCGGCCTAGTCGTCATCGGGTAAATCGTTCAGCAGACGCCATACCCGTTCGGGGGTCAACGGCAACCTGGTCGGCCAGCGGCCGACGGCCTGCGCGACCGCCGACGCCACGGCACCACCAATCGGATTGAGCTGGCCCTCACCCGCACCTTTGGCGCCGTACGGCCCCACGCCGTCGCGGCGCTCGGCGATCATCAGGTCGATGCGTCGCGCCAGATCGCCGGCCCGCGGTACCCGGTAGTCGACGACGTTCGCGTTGGCGAGCTGGGGCCCGTCGTACACCAGCTCCTCGAACAGCGCCGCGCCCAGGCCCTGGGTGGCGGCGCCGAGATCCTGCGCCTCGACCGCCTGGGGGTTGATCGCGAAGCCGACGTCGGCACACGTCACCAACTGGTCGACGGTGACGTAACCGGTCTCTGGGTCCACCTCGACGGCCACCCCGACCATGCCCGTCTCCCAGAACGGCGGCATCTCCTTGGTCACACCCTCGCGCCGCAACAACCCGACGCCGGTGACCTCACCTGCCGAACCACCGAACCACTTCCGCACCACGGTGCCGAAATCCAGTTCTTGACCGTCGGGACCCCGCACCGCGCCCGGTAGGTCGACGACGTCTTCGGCTGCGCAGCCCCACAGTTCGGCTGCCATGGACCGCAGCTTCTGTCTGGCATCTGCGCAGGCTCGCTGCAGCGCGAGGCCGGCCAGTGTCGTGGTCCGACTGGCGCCCGTGGTGCGTTCGTAGGCCGACCCCGCCGTGTCGGACTGGATCACCGACACCTTGCGCATGTCGATACCGAACTCCTCGGCGGCGATCTGGGCGAGCAACGATTTACTGCCCTGCCCCATCTCGGTGGATCCCGACAGCACGATCACCGAGCCGTCGGTCTCCACGCGCACCTGGGCCGTGGAGATGGGATAGGCGCCGGCATCCGAAGCCGCGGCCCCGAAACCGATCCCGTAATGCGGCACGTCGCGGCGACCGTTCTCCAATGACTCGACGACCATCTCGAGATCGGCCGGCAGATCGGCGTCGATGCCGCGGTTGCCGGGCAGGATCTCCTCGCCGAATCGCACCAGGTTCCGCCGCCTGATGTCGGCCCTGCTGATGCCCAACTTGTCGGCGGCCTGGTCGAGATTGGTCTCGCCGGCCAGATTGCCCTGTGGCGCACCGAAACCGCGATACGACGAAGCGGGTGAGGTGTTGGTGTAGATGGAGCGGCCGCGAACTCGCAGCGCGGGCACCCGGTAGGGGCCGAAGCAGCGATTGACAGACTTCGCAAGCACCAGCGGGCTGTTGTCGGCATAGGCGCCCGAGTCCATCGTGATGTCGAATTCCCTTGCCAGGATCCGTCCTTCGGCATCGAAGGCACTTCGGACATCGACCACCGCATCGTCGACGCGCGTGGTGTAGATGGCCTCGTCGACACTCAACGTCAGCTTGACGGGTCGCCCGACGTACCACGACGCGACGGACACCAGCGGTTCCACCTTGGTGTAGGACTTGGTTCCGTAGCCGCCGCCGAGATAGGGGGCGGTGACCCGAACCCGCGCCAGGGGCAGATCGAAGATGCGGGCGAGATCATCACGGACCATGAACGGGTGCTGCGCGGAGGTGATGACGGTCAGGCCGTCGTCACCGTAGGAGGCCACCGCGTTATAGGGCTCCATGGCGTAGCCGTACAGCATCGGGTATCGAGTGCGGCCCTCCACCACGAGGTGGGCATCCGCGAAGGCCGCATCGACGTCACCCCAGCCGATGTTGACCTCGTGCGCGACGTTCGTCAGGTCGGGCTTCTTCCCGCCGTTCTCGGACTCGGTCAACTCTTTGAACGACGCGTCGGCCGTTGCCGCGTACTCGGTTTCGTGTACCAGCACTGCACCGTCGGCCAGTGCGTCGACGGTCGACATTATGGTGGGCAGTTCCTCGTAGCTCACCTCGATCATGTCGGCGGCGTCCGCCGCGGCCTCCCGGGTCTCGGCCAGCACGATCGCGAGCGGCTCGCCGTAGTAGCGCACCTTGCCGGTGGCCAGGATGAAGTGGTCGGAGATGATGTGACCGAACCGCGGAAACAGCTTCTCGAGGTCGAATGCGGTGACGACCGCAGCGACGTCGGGCATCGACAACGCCTTGTCTTTCTCGATGCCGAGGATCTCTGCATGCGCCCGATCCGACCGCACGATCTTGGCGTGCAGCATGCCCGGCATGGTCATGTCGACGGTGTATTGCGCTGTGCCCATGACTTTTTCGACCAGATCACGACGTCGGACCGACCGGCCGATGATCCGGTGTTCGTCGGCATGTTTGGACCGCAACTCGTGCGCGTGCGGGGTCGCATGGGGATGCGCCGGTGGCAGATCGATACTCACAGGTGGCTCATTTCGTCGCCGGGCACCGGGAACCCGCGGCGGGGGCACATCACTTCGGCGACTTCGCAGACGGCGTCGACAATGGGCTGATATCCGGTGCACCGGCAGATGTTGCCTTCCAGGTGCTCGATCACGTCGTGACGGTCCACCGCTTGACCAGACTCGAGCAATGCCGTCGACATCATGAGAAAGCCGGGCGTGCAGAAGCCGCATTGCAACGCATGGTGCTCGATGAAGGCTTCCTGCAACCGGTTTGGGCCGCCGCCCTCGGCGAGTCCTTCGACTGTGCGCACCCGGGCACCGTCGGCGTCGACGGCAAGGAACGTGCACGCGCTGACGGGGCGGTTGTTCACCAGCACCGTACACACGCCGCAGACCTGGAGTTCACAGCTGACCTTGGTTCCGGTGAGCCCGAGGTTCTCGCGTAGGAAGTCGACCAGCAGTGTGCGCACCGATATCGTGCGCTCGACGGGTGTGCCGTTCACATGCAGACTGATCATGGCCACCGCGACCTCGTCCGCACTCATGCCGCCGACTCCAATCTGTCGAGCACCCGGCGGATGAACACCGCGGACACATGGCGTTTGTATCGTTCGGATCCGGTGAGGTCGGGGGTCGGATCCAGTTCGGCGGCGACGGCCTCCGCGTCGATGTCGTCGGGATGCTCGAAGGTGAACAACATCTGCACCTCACCTACCGCACCCACCACCAAGCGGCACCTGCCCTCCGCGACGTCATGGACCACGCCGACCCCGACGGTAGGCCGCTCGGTGACCTGATACTTGACGTAGCCCGCCCGAGTGCCATTGGTGGGAACCGGAACTCGAATATCCACCAGCAGCTCGTCGGGTTCCTTGTCGGCGAAGTAGGGACCCGCCACGAAGTCCTCGACCGCCACAGTCCTCCGCCCGCCCCGGCTCGCCAGCGTGACCTCGGCGCCGTAGGCCACCAACGCCGTCGCCACATCGGACTTTGGTTCGGCGAAGCACAGGTTGCCACCGATGGACCCCTGGGCTCGGACCCGGGCATTGCCGACCGCGCCTTCGACCCGCGCCAGCATGGGCAGCAGGCGGCGGACCTCCGGATGCACGGCGAGGTCCATGTGCCGCTCGGTGGCGCCGATCACGACGGTGTCCTGCTCGATCCGAACCCCCGACAACTCGGTCAGATTCTTCAGGTCCACCAGGGTCTCGGGTCGATACAGACCGGCACGCATGGCCAGCAGCAGTTCGGTGCCGCCGCAGTAGGGTAGTTTCTCATCGCCGATCGCCTGTAGGGCCTCGTCGAGATCACGAGGCCGGCACAGTCGAAATGCCGGCAACATCAGACGGCGCCGAGGTCTTCGCTCGCCGCGCTGAAGAACTCATCGAGGATTTTCTGAGCCTTCTTGTTGATGGTTCCCGACCCCATGCTCGCGACCTTGCCCGTGACCTCGTAGACGCCGTCGGTGATGATGGTCGACCCGTGCTCCTCGGGACGCACCTCCATGGTGGCGATGACCAGCAGCCGGGCACCGACCTGCCGATCCTCGCCGACCGCGCGCACCTTGAGCGATGCGCCATCCTGCACATCGCTGACGGTGACATCGAGATCCGCGCGCATCTTGAACGGGCCCAGGCGATCCATCAGCACCGCGGTGTACTTGCTCAGCGGTTCCAGTTCCACGGCGTCCTCGACGATGGACACCCAGCTGACCAGGCGCGGTACGTCGATCATCGCCGCCCAGGTGTCGGCAGGCATGGACTTGACCTGCAGATCGCGGTGGAACTCGGTACGTGGCATTCTGGCCCCTTCCGTGCGGAAATGAGTCGGTTAATGAATTGAGAATATTAGATACAATTTACGGTCGACGCACGTCGCCCCGCAAGTCGTTTTGCCACTCAGGCAAGCTTGCGGAGGCGGGGTTCGAGGTCGCGCTGGAACAACTCGAGGAACCGGCG
>CAMFLL010000125.1 GCA_945957405.1 uncultured Mycolicibacterium sp.
TGCGTTCCGGTGCGGTCGCCTCTTCGCCAAGAACATCGTTTTCGCCAAGAACATCGTCGGCGGCGTCCATTGCCTCATTGGCCAACCGGTCCGCATGCGAGTTCTTCGCACGCGGGATCCACGTGTAGGTGATGTGCGCGAAGTCCCGGGCCAGGGCGCGCGCCTGGGCGTGCAGCTGGATCAGGTCGGGGTGCTTGACCTTCCACCGCCCCGACATCTGCTCGACGACCAGTTTGGAGTCCATGGACACCGCGACGTCGGTGGCACCGAGCGCGACGGCTTCGGTCAGACCCGCGATGAGACCGCGGTATTCGGCGACGTTGTTGGTGGCGCGCCCGATGGCCGACTTGCTCTCGGCAAGCACACGGCCGTGGTCGGCCGACCACACCACCGCGCCGTAGCCGGCCGGCCCCGGGTTGCCACGCGACCCGCCGTCAGCCTCGACCAGAACCTTCACGCCTTGCCACCGCCGAAACCCTGCACACGCAGCAGGATCGCTCCGCACTCGGGACACCGCAGCACCTCGTCGTCGGCGGCCGCGGCGATGCGGGCCAACTCGCCCTTGTCGATCTCGATACGGCAGGCACCGCACCGGCGCCCCTGCAAGACGCCTGCGCCCACCCCCGAGGCGGCGCGCTGCTTCTCGTAGAGCGCCAGCAACTCGGTGTCGACACCTGCGGTGAGCTGCTCGCGTTCGCCGACACGCGCCAACCGCGTGTTCTCGACATCGGCCAACGCGGTGTCACGGTCCTGGCGGGCCGTGGTCAGGTCGGCATCGAGCCGACCGACCGTCGCCTCCTCCTCGGTCTGCTGACCGGTCAGCTCCTCACGGCGCTCCATCACCTCCAGCAGCGAATCCTCCAGCGAGGACTGCCGCCGCTCGAGGGTTTCCAGCTCATGCTGCAGATCGGTCATCTGCTTGGCGTTGACGGTCCCCGAATCCAAGAGCGACCGGTCGCGGTCCTCACGCTGACGCACACCGTCGATCTCGGTTTCCAGCCGGCTCACCTGGCCGTCGATATCCTCGACCGCGATGCGCAGGACGGCCAACCGGTCGGCGGCCTCCCGATGTCCGGTGATCGCGGCATCGAGCCGCTTCTGTTCGGGCAGCTTGGTCGACCGGTGCGCGAGGCGGCTCAGCTCTGCGTCCAGATCGATCAGCTTCACCAGCGAATGCTGCTGCCACACATCGGCTTTCATGCGTTTTCTCCCACATTCCACGGATCGGTACGGATATCACTGACCCGTACCGCAAGTTGGTCGCCGAACTGCTCACGTAACAGCGCGGCGGCCTGATCGCACCACGGCTGCTCACTGGCCCAGTGGGCGACGTCGACGAGCGCCACCTCCGAATGCCTACGGTGCTCGTCGGCCGGATGGTGCCGCAGGTCGGCGGTGACGTAGGCCTGCACGTCCATTCTGGCGACGCGGTCGAGCAGCGAGTCGCCCGCGCCCCCGCACAACGCGACGCGCGACACCTCGAGGTCCTCGGACCCCGAACCCCGCACACCCCACGTCGTCGCCGGAAGCCGCGCCGCCACCCGGGCCACGAACGTCGCGAACGACTCCGGGACATCGAGCGTCGCCACCCGGCCGATACCGGTTCCGCTGGGCAGCGGCGCCAACGCGATGACGTCGAACGCCGGCTCCTCGTAGGGATGCGCCGCCCGCATCGCGGCCAGTATGTGCGCGCGTCGCCCGGCCGGCGCGATGACCTCCACCCGGTCCTCGGGCAGCCGCTCGAGGGCACCGACGGTACCGATGGCGGGCACCGCGCCCTCGTGCGGCAGGAACTGACCCGCCCCGGTGACGCTCCAGCTGCAGTGCGAGTAGTCGCCGATCTGTCCCGCGCCGGCACCGAACACCGCGGTCCGCACCGCCTCGGCATTCTCGGGCGGCACGTAGATGACCCATTTGTCGAGGTCACCGCCGGGCAGCGGGTCGAGCACATCCGTCACGGTCAGGCCGAGGGCCGCGGCCAGTGCATCGGAGACGCCGGGGGCGGCCGAGTCGGCATTGGTGTGGGCCGTGAACAGTGCGCGGCCCGACCGGATCAACTGATGGATCAAGGCGCCCTTCGGCGTCGACGCGGCCACCGAGTCCACACCGCGCAGCAGCAGTGGGTGGTGCGCGAGCAGCAGGCCCCGCTCGGGTACCTGCGCCACCACCTCAGGGGTGGCATCGACGGCCACCGTCACCGACTCGACATCGTCGCCGGGATCACCGCACACCAGTCCGACCGAATCCCACGACTGCGCCAGCTGTGGCGGATACGCGGCGTCGAGCACCCCGATGACGTCGTCAAGGCGCACACTCACGCCTTGAAACAGTAGTGGCCGATCCATCGGGGACAATGACAGCGTGACCAATGCGCCCGAGACCGTGCTGGCGGCCCAGCACCCACAGCTGGTGATCTTCGACCTCGACGGCACCCTCACCGATTCGGCCGAGGGCATCGTCGCGAGCTTCCGCCATGCATTGGGCCAGATCGGGGCGCCGATACCCGAAGGCGACCTGACGGGCCGCCTCGTGGGGCCGCCCATGCATCAGACGCTGCAGGCCATGGGCCTCGGTGATCATGCCGATGCCGCGATCGCCGCCTACCGCGCCGACTACACCACCCGCGGCTGGTCGATGAACGCCCTGTTCGACGGCATCCCCCAGCTGTTGTCCGACCTCAAGGACGCCGGTGTGCGACTTGCGGTCGCGACGTCGAAGGCCGAGCCCAGTGCACGGCGCATCCTGGCCCACTTCGGGCTCGACGGCTATTTCGAGGTGATCGCCGGCGCCAGCGTCGACGGGACCCGCGCCGACAAGGCCGACGTCCTGGCGCACGCGCTGGCCCAGCTCGTCCCGCTGCCGGACCGGGTGATCATGGTCGGCGATCGTCACCACGACGTCATGGGTGCCGCGGCGCACGGTATCGACACCGTGGTGGTCGGGTGGGGCTACGGGAAGTCCGACTTCGAGAACCCCGAGCCGGGGCTGAAGGTGCTGGCCCATGTCGACGACGTCGCCGCACTGCGCGGAGTGCTCGGTGTCTGACGCGCTGCACATCACCTTCGTGTGCTCGGGCAACATCTGCCGATCACCGATGGCGGAGAAGATGTTCGCCCGGCAGATCCTGGACCGCGGCCTGTCCGGTCGTGTCCGGGTGAGCAGTGCGGGCACCGGCAGCTGGCACGCCGGTGACGGCGCCGACGGCCGCGCCAACCGCGTCCTGAAGTCCCACGGATACCCGACCGAGCATGTCGCGGCGCAGGTCGACGACGATCACCTCGGCGCCGATCTGGTGGTGGCCCTGGGCCGCAACCACGTGCGTCTGCTCACCGAACTGGGCGTCGAGCCGGAGCGGATCAGGATGCTGCGGTCCTTCGACCCGCGTTCGGGCGTCCATGCGCTCGACGTCGAAGACCCCTACTACGGCGATCTCGCCGACTTCGAGGACGTCTTCGCGGTCATCGAGGCGTCACTGCCCGGGCTGCACGCCTGGGTCGACGACCAGCTGGGTGCCCAGCCATGAAATTCCTGCAACGGCTGCCCTTCGTCTTCAAACCCGGTTGGATCGCGCTGGCGATCGTGGTGGCGGCCTTCGCCTACCTGTGCTTCACGGTGCTCGCGCCCTGGCAGCTGGGCAAGAACACCACGGTGTCGCGCAACAACGACCAGATCAACGCGTCGCTGACGGCCGACCCGGTACCGTTGACTTCGGTTCTGCCGCAGCAGGATTCCGCCGCACCCGATCAGCAGTGGCACCGCGTCACCGCCACCGGGCGCTACCTTGCCGACAAGCAGATGCTGGCCCGGCTGCGGGTGGTCGACGGCGATCCTGCATTCGAAGTCCTGGTTCCGTTCGCGGTCGACAACGGGCCGACGGTGCTCGTCGACCGTGGCTACATCAAGCCCGAGCAGGGTGCCCCCCTGCCGGCCATCGCCCCGCCGCCGGGCGGGTCGGTCACCATCACCGCCCGGCTGCGGGATTCCGAGATCGTGCCGAAGGACAAGGCGCCGTTCGTCGCCGACGGATACCAGCAGGTCTACGCCATCGACACCACCCAGGTGGCCACGCTGGCGGGCGTCCCGCTCACCGGTTCCTACCTGCAACTCGTCGATGATCAGCCCGGCGGTCTCGGCGTCATCGGGCTCCCGCATCTCGATGCCGGGCCGTTCCTGTCCTACGGGATCCAGTGGATCGCGTTCGGCATCCTCGCACCGATCGGCCTGGGGTACTTCGTGTACTCCGAGATCAAGGCCCGTCGCCGCGAACGCGACCAGCGGCCCCCTGCCGGCGCTGCAGCCGGCGACAGCGCGCCGCCTGCCGAACCGGTCACCGTCGAGCAGAAACTCGCCGACCGGTACGGCCGCCACCGCTGAGCGCGGCCGCCAACAGCACCCCCACCGCCACCGCGCCGGCCTGTACCACCTGCGACAACCGCACCGCACGGCGCAGATCCGCCGCACATGGGATCCGGCCGTCACCGAGCGTCGGCCTCATCTGCAGTTCGTGGCGGTACTGCGTCGGCCCACCCAGCCGCACCCCCAGCGCGCCGGCGAACGCCGCCTCCACCACCCCGGCGTTGGGACTGGGATGGCGGTGCGCGTCACGGATCCACGCCCGCGCAGCGGCGACGGGTGAACCGCCCACCGCCGGCGCGGCGACCACCACCAGGGCACCGGCCAGCCGCGCGCCGACGAAGTTGGCGGCGTCGTCCAACCGGGCCGCCGCCCAACCGAATCGCGTGTACCGCGGCGAGCGGTGCCCGATCATCGCGTCGAGCGTGTTGATCGCGCGGTAGGCCAGCACCGCGGGCGCTCCCCCGACCGCGGCCCACACCACGGGCGCCACCTGCGCGTCGGAGGTGTTCTCGGCGACCGACTCCAGCGCAGCGCGGGCCAGGCCGTCGACGTCGAGGTAGGCCGGGTCGCGCCCACACAGCGACGGCAGCAACGTCCTGGCCCCCGACACGTCCGCGGCGTCGAGGAGATCGGCCATCTGGTGCCCGGTCCGGGCCAGCGACGTGCCGCCGAGCGACACCCATACCGCGGCGGCCACCACGACCGCCGACGCCGGGCCGGCGCGGCCCATGGCGCGGGCCGCCGATGCCGCCGCGCCGCTGAGAGCACCCACCAACAGTCCTGTGTGCAGCGCACCGGCGAGCCGGCTGTCGCGGTAGGTCAGCCGTTCCAGCCGCGCCGCGACGGTCCCGAAACCGGCCACCGGGTGATATCGATGCGGATCGGCGACGGCGAGGTCGAGCACGCAGCCGAGCAGCAGGCCGACCGGTCGCGAGTGGCCCCAAATCACCTCGGGAGCGTCTCACAGGTGGTCTACTGCCCTTGTGCGTCCCCCGCCGACCCGCGTCGTCGACCTGCTCAACCCAGCGGCGGTGTTGCTGCCCGCGGCCAACGTGATCATGCAGCTGGCCAACCCTGGCGTTGGATACGGCGTGGTGGAGAGTTCCGTCGACAGCGGCAACGTCTACAAGCACCCCATCAAACGGGCCAGGACCACCGGCACCTATCTGGCCGCGGCCACGCTGGGCACCGATGCCGACCGCGCACTGATCCGCTCCGCCGTCAACACCGCGCACGCCCACGTGCGGTCGAGCGCCACAAGCCCGGTGTCCTACAACGCGTTTGATCCCGGCCTGCAACTGTGGGTGGCGGCCTGCCTGTACCGGTATTTCGTCGACCAGCACGAACTACTGCACGGCCCGCTCGACGATGCCGCGGCCGACGCGGTGTACGACGACGCCCGCCGACTGGGCACCACTCTGCAGGTCCGCGACGGTATGTGGCCCGCCGACCGGACGGCGTTCGAGGAGTACTGGAAGCGTTCCCTGGACCATCTGACCATCGACGCCCCGGTGCGCGAACATCTGGTCGGGGTGGCCTCGATGGTGTTCCTGCCGTGGCCCGTCCACGCCACCGTCGGTCGGTTCAACATGTTCGCCACCACAGGGTTTCTGCCCGACAAGTTCCGTGGCCTGATGAAGCTGGGCTGGAGCCCGGCGCAGCAACGCCGGTTCGAATGGCTGCTGGCGGCGCTGCGGCTGGCCGACCGGCTGATCCCCCATCAGGTGTGGATCACCGGCTACCAGCTCTACCTCTGGGACATGCGTGCCAGGGCGCGCCGTGGGCACCGGATCGTGTGAACCGGCGCGGGCGTCGCATCGTATGAGCTGCATACCGCAACAACCCAACCAGGAGGCCTGATGAGTTTTCCCGCCCTGACCCACGTCGCGGTCACCGTTCGCGACCTCGCCGTGAGCACACCGTGGTACCGCGCGTTGTTCGGCACAGACCCCGCGCTCGACGAGACGACCGACGGCGGGTTCCATCATGTCGTGTGGGCGCTGGACGGCGGCACGCTGTTCGGTATCCACCAACACGACACACCGGCCCCGGACGGGCAGTTCACCGAGTTCCGCGTCGGCTTGGACCATGTCTCGTTCGGATGTGCCTCGCGGGCCGAATTACAGTCCTGGGCAGCACGTCTCGATGAACTCGGTGTCACGCACGGCGGCGTGGTCGACGCCCACTACGGGTCCGGCGTCAGCTTCCGTGACCCTGACGGCATCGCCTTGGAGTTTTTCGCGCCGCCCGAATGACACACTGTGCGGATGGCCGACCAGATCCTCACCGCGACGACGGTGATCACGATGGACGACGACAATCCGCGCGCCGAGGCGGTCGCGGTCTCCGGTGACCGCATCGTCGCGGTCGGCAGCCTCGACGAATGCCGTGCGGCGCTACCCGGCGCCCAGGTGGTCGACACCGGCGCGGCGGTGCTGGCGCCGGGTTTCGTTGAGCCGCACAGCCATCCGCTGATGAGCGGCATCGCCACCCAGGCGCCCGCACGGTCCATCGCGCCGTGGGACGCGCCCACCTGGGCCGACGTCGAGGCGGTATTCCACGCGGCGATCGCGGACACCGATCCGGCCCTGCCGCTGTGGTTTGCCGGTTTCGACGCGCTGCTGCACGGCCATCCCAAACCCGATGCGGCCGAACTGGACCGGATCTTCGGTGATCGCGTCACGGTGGTGACCGACAACTCCGGGCACGGGGTGTACTTCAATACCGCGTTGATGAGGAAGTACGGGTGGGACACCGCACCGCCCGCCGATCCCGTCGCTTCCCACTACGGTCGCAATCCCGACGGCAGTCTCAACGGTCAGGGTTTCGAACTCCCGGTCCTGACCGCCGTCACCGGGCCGTTGATGGCGCAGATGGGCGACCCGCTGACCTCGGGCGCGCTCTACTACGCGCTGATGTCCCGCGGCGGTTACACGTCGACCTCCGACATGACCTACGACCCCAAATTCGCGGCGGGCTATGAGGCGCTCGCCGCCGCACCGTCCTGCCCGTTGCGGGTCAGCATGTGGGAGATGTCGATCACCGACACCTATGCCGAGCCCACCAGTTTCGCCGCCGGCGAGAAGATGCTGACCAAGGCCGGGGTGAAACTGTGGACAGACGGGTCGCCGTGGGTCGGCAACATCGCCATCTCGTTTCCCTACCTGGACACCGAGGCGACGCGCACCGCGGGTATCGACCCCGCGACGGCCGGAGGCGCGCAGTCGATGAACTACACCCGCGCGCAACTGGACGCCATCATCGACATCGCCGCACCGGCCGGCTGGCAGATGGCCTTCCACGCCAACGGCGACCTCGCGCTGGACCTGGCACTGGACGCCTACGAGGACGCGTTGACCCGCCACCAGTTGCTCGGCACCGACCACCGCTGGCGTCTCGAACACTGTGGGGCAGGGACGCGCGCGCACTTCGACCGCGCCGCCAGACTGGGTGTGCACGTGTCGATGTCGCCGTTCCAGTACTACTACTGGGGGGACCTGCTCGACGGCGCGATCTTCGACCACGAGCACGGTGCGCGGTGGGCGGCGTTCGCCGATGCGGTCGCCTCCGGCGCCTGCGTGTCACTGCACAACGATGGATCGGTGTCGCCGCCGACGCCGGTGATCAACATCGCGACCACCGTCACCAGGCGCACCCGCGGCGGTGGGGTGCACGGTGCCGATCAGGCCATCGCACTGGATGAGGCGTGGCGGGCCCAGACCGTCAATGCCGCCCGCACACTGCACCGCGAGCACCTGATCGGCTCGATCACACCGGGCAAGCTCGCCGACTTCGTCGAACTGACCGCCGACCCCTGGGCCGTCGAGCCCGAGGACCTGATCGAGCGGGTGCAGGTGGCGGGAACCTGGGTCGGCGGCGCGCGCGTCGACCTCGACGAATTCCTGTCCGCCGTCTCCGGCGCCGACAACTCCGACCACGCACACCTGAGCGCACAGTCGAAGGGGTGCTGCTGACCCGATCGGGGTATCCAGCACCGCATGATCAAACGTGTGCTCAGCACCACCGTGCAGGTGCTGGAAGGAGTCGGCGGCATCGTCGGTATCCGGATCGGAACCGAAGAACCGTTCTATCTTGCGCGGCCCTTGGCCGGTGACGTGGAACTCCGGCAGTATGGGCCCCGCATCGCGGCCGAGACAACGGTGTTCGAGGATGACGAAGCGGCGCGCAGTACGGGATTCCGGCGACTGGCCGGCTACATCTTCGGCGGTAATCATCGTGATGCCACCATCGCGATGACCGCGCCGGTCGCCCAGAAGAGTGATGCGATCGCGATGACGGCCCCTGTCGCCCAGACGCACTCCGCCGACGGCGGTTCGGTGATCCGGTTCTACATGCCGTCGAAATGGTCACTGGCCACGCTGCCCGCACCCGACGACGATGCCGTCCGCCTCGTCGAGGTACCGGCTGAGACGTTCGCCGTGATCAGGTTCAGCGGCGACCGCGGCTCGGCCGCCGTCCGGCGGCAGACGCAGTCGCTACTGGATGTGTTGCGGGACAACCACATTGCGACCAACGGTCATCCCCAGGCCTGGTTCTACGACCCACCGTGGACGCTGCCGTTCCGGCGGCGCAACGAAGTGGCGGTACCCGTCGCGTAGCGCTCAGGGCATGTCAGGCAGCCCGCAGCGGTTCCGGAAATCCACCGACGGCTGCCGGATCGCCTGCAGATCGGCGCGGACCGTCGGGTTGGCATCGAGGTACTGCTGTGCCTGCGCGCTGATCTGGTCCTTGGGCTGGCCTTTGAGGCTGGTGAAGAAGTCGTTGACGTCGGGGTGCTCGGTCAGATAGTTCGACGTGTCGAACGTGACGCCCGACATCACGCGCGCCAGTTCCGCGGCGGTGCACGGTGGCGGGACGGGCGGGTCGTCGGCTGTTGCGATCGCGGCGCTTCCGAGCAGCATCGCGGCTGCGCCGACCGTTGCCGCGATCGCGCGGCGCGCGGAGTGCTTCATCGTGGCTCCTTCATCGATGGGTCGCATGGTCATGAGTCCCTTCACCGCCGGGGTCCGATACCGCCGCCGCCACCGGGACGGTTGGGGCGGCCGGGATCCCAACCGATGTCAAGGTCCCAGTCCGTGCCGCAATACCAGTCGTACTCGCACGGGTACGGCACGACAGGTGTCGCAGCCCTCGGGACACCATCGGGCCCGCGGACCTCGCCTTGAGCACAGACCGTGGACCCACCGGCGTAATTGCAATCGGCCGCCGCGGTCGGTGCGGTGATCAGGATTGCGGCGGGGAAGACGGCCACACCGAAAATTCCAATAGCCGAGCGTTTGATGCTGTTCACGACCGCTTACCCCTGTCTCGCGGCGAAAAGACAACTGTCTCTCAAGACAACGGTAGACGGGTTCACGGGCTTCCTGAGCCGATTCGGAGTTTCGGCGCTCTGAGAATCGACGAATTCAATCACGGTGCCCGCTGCCGCGACCGGGCCATTGCGGGGAGCGATCATCCAGGCCCAGGTCAATTGCGCTGTTGCAAAGCTTGGGCAACAACGCGAGTGAGCGAGCAACAGCTATCCATACGCCGGCATACCCGCTGTTGCGCGGCGCGCATGGGCAATTCGGCCCAGCACCGAGTCCACGGCCAGACGCAGTCCGGGCACGAACTCCTTCCACTGCATCGTGCAGCCCGCATGCCCCACGTCGACCGTCACGGCCTGTGCATCGGGGATCTGTTCGGCTATCCA
Source organism: uncultured Mycolicibacterium sp. (assembly GCA_945957405.1). Lineage (GTDB taxonomy): Bacteria > Actinomycetota > Actinomycetes > Mycobacteriales > Mycobacteriaceae > Mycobacterium. Next base: position 10,070 of record CAMFLL010000125.1, read on the forward strand.
GCGCTGGTGCCGTGGCGGGATGACCCGGTCACGAAGCGGTATCAGCACGGAAGTCGGGACGTCGATATCAGCGATCCAATGTGTGGAATCAAACCGGGTGATCTCGGCGAGCGCCCTCATCATCGCCCCGTAGCTGGTCGCCTGGAATTGCCCCAGTGCCCAGATCCGATCACTGGTCACCATGTCGTCAATGGCTTTCAGTCGCGCAGGATCGGGCCGCCCCGACTGTGGGCCCAATGCCTCCAGCAGTGCGGCGAATACACCGGCAACGAGGCGCTCATGGGTGGCCCGACTGAATGTCGCTGCCGCGGCGCAGAGCACCAACCCATCGACCCTGTCCCGGTGCCGCCGCCACACCTGCTGCGCCACCAGCGATCCCATCGAAAAACCCACTGGGATGAATGTCTCGATACCGAGCTCGTCGGCCAGCGCGACAACATCGTCGGCGCAGTCCTCCAACAGGAACCGTGGCGAGGCGATACCTGCGCCATGGCATCGCTGATCGAACACCACCACCCGCCCGTAGCGAGTCAACATCTCCAACGATGGGTACCACGTCAGCAGCCCCGTACACGCGAGGGAGTGGAGCAGGATGAATGTTGGACGGGCGTCTCGTGGCCCAATGTCCACCACGTAAGTGCGGCCGCGGCCACCGAGTTCGACCATGCGGCCCTCCGGAAGGCGGCCGACGGGAGCGACTTCTGGCACCTTGAGCGACGGCAACGGCGGTCTCAGCGACCCGACCAACGCGCCTATCACCGAGTGCGGACCGGGAAAGCCCGATGCGGCCGTCGCTGTTGCAGCGCAACCGCTTTCAACGCTATTAATGTGGGACACGCTGCGGCGCAGGATACTTGGCGGCCGCGGTATCGCGCTCAAGGCGAGCTGCCGAATGTTGGCACTCATCGTCGGCATTCCGCTCCGCAGCGCGTGAGCCATCAGCGCCGCGTCAAAGGATGAGACCACTCCGTGCATGGGGCCATGTTCATGACGAGCGCTGCGGCGCACGAGAATACTCGGCTACTCGATTCATGCAGGTCGATGTCGGCTCTCGGTTGAATCCTGAGCAACCTGTTCCGAAACCGCCTGCCCCCGCCCGACCCACGATCGTTACCAAGAACAACGTTCATCGTTACCAAGAAACACCACTCAAATCCGCGTCGGCGTCGGCGGTGTTACGCACCATGAGTGTTGACCTGCCGCGTTGTGGGGACTGGGGAGGAACACATGCGCCAACCAACGGCCGCACTTGCTGTTGCAGCCTGCGTTCTGCTCGCCGGGTGTGGCGGCTCGATCAGCAACGCCGAGTCGACGACCACCACCCGGTCGATCATTCCGCGTCCTCTTGTCGCGCGTGAGCTCCCCGGGTTGCTCCTGAGCGCCGAACAGGTCAACGCCGCCATGGGCGCGACCGCAATGGCGGTCACCGACGACCAGGCCTCGATGTCCGACAACAGCGCCACCATGGCACCTCCGGAGTGCCTCGCCATCGACGGCGCGGCCGAGGCGCTGGTCTACGCCAACAGTGGCTTTTGGGCCGAGCACGATCAGAGCCTCAACGACGGCGACGGTTTCACGCACTATCTCAAGCAGGCGGTCGTGTTGTTTCCCATCGCGGTGACAGCCGGCGCCTTCTTCGATGCCTCGGCCCAACAGTGGCCGACGTGTCGCCAGTACACCCACACCCAGAGCGAGTCGCAGTGGTCCGTTGGGGAGATCGCCAACGCGAACGGCACACTGAGCACCATCGCCACTCAACAGAACGCCGATGCCGCCGGCTGGGGATGTGGACGGGCGCTGACGCTCGCGAACAATGTGATTGTCGACGTCAACACGTGCAGCGCCAACCCCGCGGACTCGGCGGTCAAGATTGCCCAGCAGATCGCCGCCAACGTGGCCGCGCGGTGGTGAACCGCCGAGCGAAATGAAAATAGAGTGGGCGCGGAGGGTTTCGAACCCCCGACCGCTGGTGTGTAAAACCAGAGCTCTACCACTGAGCTACACGCCCGTGCCGTGGCAGGCTACCTGCTCGGCCGTCTGAGCCCCAAATGCGCGCCGAGAATCCCTCTGGTGACGCGCGACTCGCAAAACGCGTTACTGGCGGGCTTCTCGGCGAAGGCGCGAGATCAGCCCAATGCGTCCAGCGCCGCCGTCCACACCGTCTGGTCGCGCACCTCGCCGGGTTCCTTGCACTCGGCGAACCTGATGACGCCCGACTTGTCGATGACGAACGTGCCCCGGTCGGCCAGGCCGCTGTGCGCATTGAACACGCCGTAGGCCTGCGCCACCGCGCCGTGCGGCCAGAAATCCGACAGTAGGCCGAAGGTGAACCCGTGCTGGCCGGCCCACACCTTGTGGACGGGCGGGGGGCTGGCTGCGATCGCGAACGTCACCGTCTCGGCATTGCCGAACTGCTGGGGATTGTCCCTGATCAGCTCGAGTTCGCCCTGGCAGATCGGGGTGAAGGCCAGCGGGAAGAACACCAGCAGCACGTTCCTGGTGCCCGCGAAGGAACTGAGCGTGACCGACCGCCCGTGCTGGTCCTTGAGGGTGAAATTCGGCGCCGCGTCCCCCGGCGCGAGCATCAGCTGTGTCGTCCCGCGGCCTTCGACTTGGGCTGTACCAGCCGGCTGGCACTCCAGTTGCCGAGATTGGCCGACGAGGTCTGCATCAGCCCCGCGGTGGGGGCCGACTCGGCGATCTCGGCGGGCATGACGTGCCCGGGCTTACCCGTCTTCGGGGTCAGCACCCAGATCACGCCGTCCTCGGCCAGCGGCGTGATGGCGTCCATCAGCGCATCCACCAGATCGCCGTCACCGTCGCGCCACCACAGCAGGACGACGTCGATCACCTCGTCGGCGTCTTCATCGAGAAGCTCACTGCCGGAGGCATCTTCGACGTCGGCACGAATGTCGTCGTCGGTGTCCTCGTCCCAGCCCAGCTCCTGCACAATCTGTTCTTTTTCGATGCCCAGTTTGCGGGCGAAGTTCGAGGCGCCGTCCGCCGCGACCACCGTTGTCCTCCTCGAGTTTGTTGCGTCAAGACAAATTTGCCCTAATCGTCGCACAGTGCGACGTGCCTGGTCATGAAGAACCGGGCATGGGCCGCGTCAATACGATGCGTCACACAGATCCAGCGCCTGCGACCGGGTGTTGTTCACCCGGTCCACGGCGGCATTGAAGTCGGCAGCCGGGCCCGAAACCGCCAGCACGCCCGCCGCGGCCCGCGACGCGTCGACCCAGGAGTTCAGGGCGTCGCGCAGGGGTTGGGGCAGCGTATCGCTGATGTCGGCGGCCACCTGGTCGGCGCTGCCGTTCAACGCGTCCTTGGCGGGTGCCGCCGTCGCGACGAGGTCACCGCCGGTGTTGGCCGCATCGACGTAGGCGTTGACCGTTTTGACGGCGTCGGCGCTACTGGTGCTCAGCGTCTCGCATACGGTATGGACGGCTTCGGTGGTCAATGTCGCCTGCCGCTCGGCCTCACGGACACTCGATGTCACCGAGGCCGCCGATCGTGATACGGACACCGACGTCCGGTACGCGGGTACATCGTTCTTGTCGACGGATGCCGCCCCGTCTGTCGACGTCGTGCACCCCACGACGCCGATGGCGACAGCGGCTCCAAGCCCGGCGACGAGGGGTATTGCGTTGCCCGTCGCGCGGAGCCACTGCCTCAACACAGGCGCTGACGTTACCGGCTTGATGCATGCCCCGGGCATCAAGGCGGACTGCCCGTCGCGAACGACGTGAAGGGGGCAGGATAGGGGGCGACCACACGAGCGTGCGGGAAATCCTCGCACCACCACCCAAGGAGTAGTGCGTTGACTACCGAGTTCGTGCGCCAAGACCTGGCCCAAAACTCCGGCACCGCAGCTGAAACCGACCGTGTCCGAGTCATCAGGGACGGAGTCGCCTCGTATCTGCCGGACATCGATCCCGACGAGACGGGCGAATGGCTCGAATCCTTCGATGACCTGCTCGATCGGTCCGGACCGGCCCGAGCACGCTATCTGATGTTGCGGTTGTTGGAACGCGCCGGTGAGCAGCGGGTGTCGATCCCCGCGCTGACCTCCACCGATTACGTCAACACCATCCCCACCGAACTCGAGCCCTGGTTTCCTGGCGACGAGGATGTGGAGCGTCGCTACCGCGCCTGGATCCGCTGGAACGCCGCGATCATGGTGCACCGCGCCCAGCGACCGGGTGTCGGCGTCGGCGGTCACATCTCCACCTACGCGTCCTCGGCAGCGCTCTACGAGGTCGGGTTCAACCACTTCTTCCGCGGTAAGTCCCATCCGGGCGGCGGCGACCAGATCTTCATCCAGGGCCACGCCTCCCCCGGCGTCTATGCCCGCGCCTTCCTCGAGGGCCGGCTGACCGCCGACCAACTTGATGGCTTCCGGCAGGAGCACAGCCACCCCGGCGGCGGCCTGCCGTCCTATCCGCACCCGCGGTTGATGCCCGACTTCTGGGAATTCCCGACGGTGTCGATGGGCCTCGGCCCGATGAACGCGATCTTCCAGGCGCGGTTCAACCACTACCTGGGCGACCGCGGTATCAAGGACACCTCCGATCAGCACGTGTGGGCGTTCCTCGGCGACGGTGAGATGGACGAGCCGGAGAGTCGCGGCCTGATCCAGGTGGCCGCCAACGAGGCGCTCGACAACCTGACCTTCGTGGTGAACTGCAACCTGCAGCGCCTCGACGGCCCGGTGCGTGGCAACGGCAAGATCATCCAGGAACTCGAATCCTTCTTCCGCGGCGCCGGCTGGAACGTCATCAAGGTGGTGTGGGGCCGCGAATGGGATGCCCTGCTGCACGCCGATCGCGACGGCGCACTGGTCAACCTGATGAACAGCACGCCCGACGGTGACTACCAGACCTACAAGGCCAACGACGGCGGCTACGTCCGCGACCACTTCTTCGGCCGCGACCCGCGGACCAAGGCGCTCGTCGACCCCATGACCGATGCCGAGATCTGGAACCTCAAGCGCGGCGGCCACGACTACCGCAAGGTGTACGCCGCCTACCGGGCGGCGATGGAGCACAAGGGTCAGCCCACGGTCATCCTCGCCAAGACCATCAAGGGTTACACCCTGGGCAAGCACTTCGAGGGCCGCAACGCCACCCACCAGATGAAGAAGCTTGCGCTGCAGGACCTCAAGGACTTCCGCGACCTTCAGCGCATCCCGGTCAGCGACTCCCAGCTCGAGGAGAACCCGTACCTCCCGCCGTACTACCACCCGGGCCAGGAGGCACCGGAGATCCGCTACATGCTCGACCGGCGCCGCGCCCTCGGCGGCTTCCTGCCCGAGCGCCGCACCAAGGCCAAGGCACTGACGCTGCCGGGCCGCGATGCCTACAAGGCGCTGAAGAAGGGGTCGGGCCAGCAGGAGGTCGCCACCACCATGGCGACGGTGCGGACATTCAAAGAACTGTTGCGGGACAAGAACATCGGGCCCCGCCTGGTGCCGATCATCCCCGACGAAGCCCGCACGTTCGGCATGGACTCGTGGTTCCCGAGCCTGAAGATCTACAACCGCAACGGACAGCTGTACACCGCTGTGGACGCCGAACTGATGCTGGCCTACCGCGAGAGTGAAGCCGGCCAGATCCTGCACGAGGGCATCAACGAGGCCGGTTCGACGTCATCGTTCACCGCGGTCGGCACGGCGTACGCCACCCACAACGAGCCGATGATCCCGATCTACATCTTCTATTCGATGTTCGGCTTCCAGCGCACCGGCGACGGCTTCTGGGCGGCCGCCGATCAGATGGCCCGCGGTTTCGTCCTGGGCGCCACGGCCGGACGCACCACGCTGACCGGCGAGGGCCTGCAGCACGCCGACGGCCACTCGTTGCTGCTGGCTTCCACCAACCCCGCGGTGGTGGCCTACGACCCGGCGTTCGCCTACGAGATCGCCTACATCATCGAAAGCGGCCTGGCCCGGATGTTCGGCGAGAACCCGGAGAACGTCTTCTTCTACATGACGATATACAACGAGCCGTACACGCAGCCCGCCGAGCCGGAGAACTTCGACCCCGAAGGTCTGCTGCGCGGTATCTACCGCTATCGGAAGGCGCAGGAGAAGCGCTCCAACGTCGCGCAGATCCTGACCTCCGGGGTGGCCATGCCCGAGGCGCTGCGCGCCGCGGACATGCTCGCCGAGAAGTGGGACGTGGCCGCCGACGTGTGGTCGGTGACCAGCTGGGGTGAGCTCAACCGCGACGGTGTGACGGTCGAGAAGGAACGGCTGCGTCATCCGGACCGCCAGGCCCCCGAGGCATACGTGACGCAGGTGCTCGCCGAGGCGGCCGGTCCCGTGGTCGCGGTATCGGACTGGATGCGCGCGGTCCCGGAGCAGATCCGGCCGTGGGTGCCGGGCACCTACGTGACGCTGGGCGCCGACGGGTTCGGCTTCTCCGACACCCGCCCCGCCGCGCGCCGGTACTTCAACACCGACGCCGAGTCGGTGGTGGTCGCGGTGCTCGAAGCGTTGGCCCGCGACGGTGAGATCGACCCCTCGGTGGCGGTGGCGGCCGCCAAGGAATACAAGATCGACGACGTGCTGGCCGCGGGCGTGTCCTTCAAGGACACCGGCAGCGCGTAGCTCCCCCGTCATCCCCGCCCGTCCTTCCGCGAGACTGCGGTGAGTGCGCAATTCGACGCAAATTCACGCACTCACCGCAGTTTCGAGTGTGAAACAGCGGTCACAACTGCATTCCGGTCAGACCGGTTGGAGGTTCCACCCAGAAAGCGGGCGTAAGTTTTAGGGGTGCCGGACAACCAGGACCTACCCCAGCGCTCGCCGCTCGAGCTGCTGGACAATGTCCCCGATTCGTTGCGGCGCCGGCTCAAACAGTATTCGGGCCGGCTGTCCACCGAGGCCGTGCAGGTCATGCAGGCGCGCCTGCCGTTCTTCAACGAGCTGGAGGCCTCACAGCGGGCCAGCGTGCAGCTGGTGTTGCAGACCGCGGTCGTCAACTTCGCGGAGTGGTTGCACGACCCGGAGAGCGACGTCGGCTACACCGCCGAGGCATTCGCCCTGGTGCCGCAGGAACTCACCCGCCACATCGCGCTGCGCCAGACGGTCGACATGGTGCGCGTCAGCATGGAGTACTTCGAAGAAGTCATTCCCATGCTGGCCCGCAACGACGAACAGATGAAGGCGCTGACGGTCGGCATCCTGCGCTACAGCCGCGACCTCGCGTTCGCGGCGGCCAAGGCCTACGCCGATGCGGCCGAGGCGCGTGGGGCCTGGGACAGCCGCATGGAGGCCAGCGTCGTCGACGCCGTCGTTCGTGGCGACACGGGCCCGGAACTGTTGTCCCGCGCCGCCGCCCTGAACTGGGACACCACCGCGCCGGCCACCGTCGTCGTGGGCACCCCGCCGGCCGAGCGGGCGGATCTGGCCAGTGAGGACATCCGTGACGCCGCCAACCGGCACGGCCGCGCGGCGCTGACCGACATCCACGGCACCTGGCTGGTGGCGATCGTGTCGGGGCAACTCACCGCCACCGACAAGTTCCTCACCGACCTGCTGAGCGCGTTCTCCAGCGACCCCGTCGTGGTCGGCCCCACCGCACCGATGCTGACCGCCGCCTATCACAGCGCCAGCGAGGCGATCTCGGGGATGAACGCCGTCGCAGGCTGGTCCGGCGCCCCTCGGCCCGTCCAGGCCCGTGAACTTCTCCCTGAGCGCGCCTTGATGGGTGATCAGACCGCCATCGCGGCGTTGCACAACGACGTGATGCGGCCGTTAGCTGACGCGGGTCCGGCGCTCACCGAAACCCTGGATGCCTATCTCGACTCTGGCGGCGCCATCGAGGCGTGCGCCCGCAGGTTGTTCGTTCATCCAAATACGGTTCGCTATCGCCTCAAGCGGATCGCCGATTTCACCGGACGTGATCCGACCACTCCGCGCGACGCGTACGTGCTGCGAGTCGCCGCGACGGTGGGCCGGCTGGCTCATCAGCCACATCATCCGAGTACGCCCAGCAGCACTATGAACCAGATCACCACGTCGCCGATCAGCGTTTCCGACGTCAATCAGGCCATCTAGGACGATCTTGCTGAACTTCATAAGTTGCGGCCAGGTATCGATGCAGTCCCATCACGTGCCGTTTTGTGGGTTGTCCACAAAAACATAAGACAAGGTTCATAATCTCTTACACCGCTGAAAACGGCGTTCACAGTGTTCTCTTAGAGACGTGCCTGAACCGACACCCGTTATCGCGCTGCTCGCTCCCGGACAGGGATCGCAGACGCCGGGGATGCTGACCCCGTGGCTGGAGCAGCCCGGCACCGCTGAGCAGATCGCGACCTGGTCCGAGATCAGCGGCCTGGATCTGGCCCGCCTCGGCACCACGGCCACCGCCGAAGAGATCACCGACACCGCGGTCACCCAGCCGCTCGTCGTCGCCGCCACCCTGCTGGCCCACCAGGAACTGAAGAAGCGTGGCCTGCTGGCCGACGCCGACCTGGTGGTTGCCGGGCATTCGGTCGGCGAGATCGCCGCCTACGCCATCGCCGGGGTCATCTCGGCCGACGACGCCGTCAAGCTGGCCGCCACCCGTGGCGCCGAGATGGCCAAAGCCTGCAACGTGGAGCCCACCGGTATGTCGGCGGTGCTCGGTGGCGACGAGGCCGAGGTGCTGGCCGCCCTGGCCGATCTCGACCTGGTCCCGGCCAACCGCAACGCGGCCGGCCAGATCGTTGCCGCGGGCAGACTGGATGCCCTGGCCAAGCTCGGCGAGAATCCGCCCGCCAAGGCCCGGGTCCGCCAGCTGGCCACCGCCGGTGCGTTCCATACCCAGTTCATGGCGCCGGCCACCCAGGGGTACTCGGCCGCAGCGGCCGGTGTCGCCACCGCCGAGCCCGTCGCCGAGTTGCTGTCGAACTCCGACGGCCGGCCCGTCGCCTCGGCCGCCGATGCGATGGACAAGCTTGTCGCGCAGCTGACCCGTCCGGTCCGCTGGGACCTCTGCAACGACTCGATCCGCGCCCGCGGAGTGCAGGCGATCGTCGAATTCCCGCCCGCCGGGACGCTCGTCGGCATCGCGAAACGCGAACTCAAGGGCATTCCGACGCACGCCGTGAAGACACCCGCGGACCTGGACGGACTCGGCGAGCTCTGAGCCGTTCCGTCAGCACAACCACATAGTCACCCCGGGGCGGCGACCCGCCTCGGGCCACGAAGAAAAATATGAAGGGAGCCACACTGTGGCCGCCAGCCAGCAAGAAATCATCGCCGGTCTCGCCGAGATCATCGAAGAGGT
>CAMFLL010000126.1 GCA_945957405.1 uncultured Mycolicibacterium sp.
ATGCCGAGGTCGACGTACCACTGCAGCCGGGTGTCGATCCAGTACTGGTGCCACTGCTTGGCGGTGTCGGGCTCGACGAAGAACTCCATCTCCATCTGCTCGAACTCGCGCGTGCGGAAGATGAAGTTGCCCGGCGTGATCTCGTTGCGGAAACTCTTGCCGATCTGGCCGATACCGAACGGCGGCTTCTTCCGCGCCGTCGTGACGACGTTGGCGAAATTGACGAAGATGCCCTGTGCGGTTTCGGGCCGCAGATAGTGCAGGCCCTCCTCGGTCTCGATCGGGCCGAGGTAGGTCTTGAGCATCATGTTGAAGTCACGCGGTTCGGTCCACTGACCCTTGGTGCCGCAGTCCGGGCAGACGATCTCGGACATGGGCACGTCATCAGGATCGCCGCCCTTTTTCAGGGCGTAGGCCTCCTGCATGTGGTCCTGCCGGTGCCGCTTGTGGCAGTTCAGGCACTCGACCAGCGGGTCGTTGAACACCTCGACATGGCCAGACGCCACCCACACCTCGCGCGGCAGGATGATGGCGCTGTCGAGGCCGACGACGTCGTCACGGCTGGTGATGACGGACCGCCACCACTGCCGCTTGATGTTCTCCTTGAGCTCGACGCCGAGCGGCCCGTAGTCCCACGCCGACTTGGTGCCGCCGTAGATCTCACCGGACTGGAAGACCAACCCGCGGCGCTTGGCCAGGTTTGCGATGGTGTCGATGACGGACGCCACGATGCTCGAGTGCTCCTTAAGCAGGGGTTTGTAACCCGAACAGCCTAACGGCCCCTGTTTTCTCCGATCGCTCAGATCTAAACTGACACCCACGTCAAGGTCGTTGGGGGACGTCATGACAGATGAATGCTGCGGATCGGATCGCTTCGACGAGGCGCGGGTGGACGACAGGCCCAGCGATCAGGCCGAGTTCAACGCGGGTATCGAGGAGCTGGCGCGGCAAGAGCGACGCATCCTGGCCGCACTCGACAACAACCCGGAGGCCACCGAGCAGTTCCTGACCGACCCGGGAACCTTCCTGCGCCGCCTGCGTATTCCTGTGCCCGCGGCGGTCGCGCACCGGCTGCGGCAACCTCGCGCCAACAGCCCCGACAGCCTGGTCGCGCGGCCCATCGTGCTTCCCAACGGGCAGACCATCACCCCGAAGGTCACCGTCCGCATCACGGGCAGGCGGCCCTGACATGGGCGGGCAGCAGAGCGCCGGCTTCGACCTGGTGATGGAGTTCTCCGAGAAACCGCTGCAGGACGTGCTCGGTGTCGCGTTCGACACCAGTAACTTCCTGTGTGACCTGTTGAGCGTGTTGAACCTGCCCTGCCAGGGGTTCACCCTGTCGGTCAGCCTGGACCGGCCCACCGACGTGCCGCTGACCGCTGACCAGACCAACGCAGTCGACATCCAGATCAGTGGCGCGCTCGGTCCCGCGTGGCGGATCCGGTTGGTCGCGGGTATCGACGTCGACCGCAGCAGGCCGGGCTTTCAGACCGCGCGGCTCAACCTGCAGGACCGGCTCTACTTCCGGTCGGCGACGCTGGCCGGTGTCCCGGTCAACACCGACGCCCTGGCGAACCGGTTACGCAACATCCCCCTGCTGATCTCGGTGCCGGTGGCCACGGAGCCCGGTGCGCCGCTGATCATGCCGACCCAACTCGACGTCAAGGTCATCGACGTGCCCGTGGGCGAGAACGTCTTCGCGGTGTGCCTGACGTTCGGCGGCGGCACCCCGGGAAACGTGGCGAACCTGACCGCGAGCGTCGTCAATGCGGGTGACAACGCCACCATGATGATGAGTTTCGGTTGGCTGATGCGGTTGATGGAACCGGCCATCGAGACCGGGCTCGGGTTGGCACCCGACGATTTCGTCGACGGCCACCTGGTGCGTCGTGCCGAGATCGACAAAGACCACGACGTGTTCCTGACTCAACTGGACTTCGATCTGGTCGACGAGGCGGTGCGGTTGCGTGCGCGTGTCGAGAAGAACGGTTTCTGCTACACCGCGAGTGCGACGTTCGGCGGCGACTTCACGATCAACGTGGAGAACGGCAAGCTTCATGTCGACGCAGTGCTGTCGGATCCCGATTTCGACATCGATGTGCCGTGGTACTGCTGGATCGGCGCCGGTTTCCTCGGCGCGCTGCTGGGCGGGCTGATCGGCGCCGTGGTGCTGCCGTTGTTGCTGCACCTGATCACTTCGACGGTCGAAGACGTGGTCAACACCGTGGCCGACACCGTCGTCTCCGCAATCAACTCCGCGGTGCCGACCATCGACGTGCCCGCGGTGGGCTTCGACCTGATCTTCCAGCGCGCCTTCATCGACGATGTCGCCATCGGCTGCCGGGTGGTGGTCCGCGACACCGCACCCGTGCGCTGCCAGGGCACTGTGCGACTGCGGCCCGGCCAGGTGCTCGATCTCGACAACGGCAAGTTCGGCGCACCGGGGCCCGGGATCGACGGCGCCGACCTGCGCTGGGTCGGCAAGGACACCGCAGCCAAACTCGAAGCCCTGTGCATCTCGCGCATCGCCGACACCCCGTGGATCAGATTCGACGAGGTGCCGCGCTACCGGCTCTACGGACTCGGGTACACCGAACGCTCGATACCCGTGGCCGATCTCGGCCGCCTCATCGTCACCGACCTGCCGTTCGGCCCCGACATCGAGATGTTCTTCCCGAGCATGGCCGTGTACGCCGTCCTCACCAACGAGCGACGGATCTCGCTCATCCAGGTCACCGGTATCGACGACGACGTGGTCACGTTGCGCTACAAGACCTATGGGCTGGCCGACCCCACCGTCCGGATCCTCGGGGCCTACTCCTGTCCGCCGCGAACGGTCCGCGATGTGGTCCTCGACGGCAAGGTCGCGGTGGACAGTGTGTTCACCCGCGCGCCCGTCGCACCACGCGCGGAGCTGCCCGCCAAACTGACACCGCTCCTGGCGCGGGCGTCGACGGTGAACCGGCGGGCGGCGAGCACCAGACCGGTCACACCACCGGTCGACATCGAACGCCTCGAGGAGATGACCACGCTCGAGGACACCCTCGGCGGCACCTCCGATGTACAGCTGCGTTCCGGCGATGCCGTGGTGAACCTGCGTGCCAGCGAGCTGCTGGCCGTTGCCAATACCGCGCTGCCCGCGATGTCGCTGTCCATCCCACGCACATTCGCGGTGCTGACCGTCCCGCGGCAGCGCACCACGGTGTTCACCGCGATCGCCGACCGGATCAGCGAGGTCCGGACGGTGACGTGGTGGATCAACGGCATCCTGCTCGACCCGGCGGCCACGCACACCGGGATCGACGGGGTGAACTACGACTACAGCCAGCAGGACAGCCACCTGACGCTGACCACCGATTCGAAGGTGGCCTATGAGTTCGAATTGCGCGTCGCGGTGGAGAACGCCAATGCGGACCGCTACCAGACGTCGCGGTGTGTGCCGTTTGATCCGGTGTGCCCGCGGCAGTACCCGGTGCTGACGTCATGGCGTGAGCAGATCGGTGTGGTGAAGGGATACCCGACGACAGTATTGAGTTAGCCCGCGGTGAACCGCGCATCCACCCGCACATCGAGTTCGATGTCGTCGGGCCGCAGTTCCAGTGCCGGGCCGCCCGCCCCGGCCGGTGCGCTGGCGAACATGGCTCGGGCCGCACCGTATTCGGCCTGCCCGAGGCCGAGCATGCCGGGATCGGCGAGTTGCACCGCCGTGACGGGACCCCGCCCCGCGGCATCGGAGAAGGCCTGCGCCTTGGCGGTCGCATCGGCGACCGCGTGGCGGCGCAGTTCTGCTTCGTACGTCAGCCGGTTTTCCTCGGTGACATCCCAGTGGGTGTAGCCGACCTCGACGCCCTCGGCGACGGCCCAGCGGTCCAGGAACAGCGACATCTTTTCGAAGTCGACGAACTCGGCCTCGACCTTGACGGCGACCCGGTATGTGAGCCGGCGCAATCCCCCGGAGCCCGACGGCCGGTAGCTGAACACACGCAGCTGGTCGCTGTTCCAGCGGGACACCGCACCCGCGTCGGCAAGCTCGGTCAGATCACGGCACAGCGGGGCGTGCACGTCGAGGGCCCTGCGGTAGACACTCTCGCGGTCGGAGCCCTCCACGTTGGCGGCCAGGCTGATGGTGCCGCGTTCGGCTGGGTAACTCCCGCGGGCACGTCCGCGGACGACGATCTGCAATGGGTCCATGGATTTGAAAGTAGCCGCCGGGAACCCGAGGGTCCCCTGGATCCGCGTTGACATGCGCGATCGTGCATGTAACAGTGGGGGCAACTGAAAACCATTTCCATTAGTACCAGGTTCCGGAGGTATCGCGCCGTGTCGACCGCCATGCATGACGAGCTCGACCATCGGCACGGGAGCGCGCCGTGCCCGCCGTCGCCGTCCCGCGAGATCCTCGACACCGCCGGTGACCTGCTGCGGGCGCTGGCCGCGCCGGTCCGCATCGCCATCGTCCTGCAGCTGCGCGAGTCGCAGCGGTGCGTGCACGAGCTCGTCGACGCTTTGGAGGTGCCGCAACCACTGGTCAGCCAGCATCTGCGGATCCTGAAGTCGGCCGGCGTGGTGGCCGGTGAGCGGTCCGGACGCGAGGTGATGTACCGCCTGGTCGATCACCATCTGGCGCACATCGTGGTCGACGCCGTCGCGCATGCCAGCGAGGACCACCGGTGACCACCGAGGTGCGCACCACCCGCGCGACGCGGCAGCGCGCCGCCATCACCGAACTGCTCGAAGCCGTCGACGAGTTCCGGTCCGCCCAGGAACTGCACGACGAGCTACGCCGCCGCGGCGACCACATCGGCCTCACGACGGTGTACCGCACCCTGCAGGCGATGGCGGCCGCCAACCAGGTCGACACCCTGCGCACCGACACCGGTGAATCGGTGTACCGGCGCTGCTCCGATCACCATCACCATCACCTGGTGTGCCGCCACTGCGGCGCGACCGTCGAGGTGGCCGGCCCGGAGGTCGAGGTGTGGGCCGCCGAAATGGCTGTCGCCCATGGCTTTTCCGATGTCAGTCACACCATCGAGATCTTCGGGACGTGCAACGCCTGCCGCAGCTGACGTTCAGCTGATCAGGGCGCGGCGCACATCGGCGCCTGCGGCCAGCACCATGAGGATCAGGGTGCGCAAGGCGTCATCGGACAACCCTGCGCCGGGGAAGTTGTACCGCAGCATCACGTCGGCGACCTTCTTGGCCGGCGACCTGCGTGTGGCGGTGGCCGCCGACGAGCCGTTGGTCGCCGTCGGCACCGGCTTCTCGACCAGCGCGACCGTGCCCAGCAGCGTTCCGGAGGCGTGTTCGGCGACGCGTTCGCGCGTCTTGTTGGTCAACGGCAGATCCCAGGCCAGCGGTTGGGTCAGGGACACCATCTCCAGGCCCTCGGCGATGGTCACCACCCGTAGCGAGGCCACCACACCCTCGAAGCTGACCGTCAGCGCCCCGTCGGGTTCCTCGACGACGGTCATCGCCTCGGCCAACGCCGCGGACAGCCGCTCGAGCAGGGTGGGCATATCAGGCCCGCCCGAACCGGCGGTTACGGGACACGTACTCCTCGCACGCCGCCCACAGATCGCGGCGGTCGTAGTCCGGCCACAGCTTGTCCTGGAACACATACTCGGCATACGCCGCCTGCCACAGCAGGAAGTTGCTCGCCCGCTGCTCCCCCGAGGTCCGGATGAACAGGTCGACATCGGGGATGTCGGCACGGTGCAGGTGCTTGGCGAACGACGCCTCGCTGATGCGGGCCGGATTGATCCGGCCCTCGGCGGCCTCGAGCGCGAGTTGCCGTGACGCCTCGACGATTTCGGTGCGGCCACCGTAGTTCACGCAGTAGTTGATGGTGATGACGTCATTGCCGACCGTCATCTTCTCGGCGATGTCGAACTCCTTGATGACACTGCTCCACATGCGCGGCCGTGAGCCGACCCAGCGCATGTTGACTCCCATCGCGTTGAGGTTCTCGCGGCGGCGGCGGACCACCTCGCGGTTGAACCCCATCAGGAACCGCACCTCCTCGGTGCTGCGCTTCCAGTTCTCGGTGGAGAACGCGTACACCGTCAGGTGCTTGATCCCGATCTCGATGGCGCCGCAGGTGATGTCGATGAGGACGGCCTCACCCATCTTGTGTCCCTCGGTGCGGCCCAATCCACGCTGCGTGGCCCAGCGGCCGTTGCCGTCCATGACCACCGCGACATGACTGGGCACCTGGTCGGCGGGAATCTGCGGGGCCGCCGCCTTCGACGGGTGCTGCGGCGGGCGGGAGAATCGGCCGTTGGTTCTCGGCGGCAGGTCGGGGAAAATCACCGGCCACGTCGACGTGTCCGGAAACACCGGATAGTCGTCAGGCGCCGGCGGCAGCTGGGGGTAGGTCTGCCCCCGTTTCCCTTTCAATGCCATGCGCCATATCCTGCCCGACCAGCATCGCGCGGTTGTCGGCGACCGTGCGATCCACCCGATAAACGCGCTCCACCAGAGGCAAGGTCCGCAGCTGACGCTCGAGATGCCACTGCAGATGCGCGGCCACCAGCCCGCTGGCCTGGCTGCGGTAGGACGACGGGGACGCCTCGGCATGGTCCCAGTCGCCGTCGTGCAGGGCCGCCATCAGGTCCAGCACCCCCTGCGGCGGCGTGGTCGAACCGGCGGGCCGGCAGTGCAGACACACGCTGCCGCCGGCGGCGACGTGGAAGGCCCGGTGCGGACCGGGTGCCGCGCATCGCGCGCATTCGGTCAGGGCGGGCGCCCAGCCGGCGATCCCCATGGCCCGCAGCAGGTAGGCGTCGAGGATCAGCTCCCGCGCGCGTGAACCGTCGGCCACCGCGCGCAGCGCACCCACCGTCAACCGGTGCAGCGCGGGCACAGGTGCGTGTTCCTCCCCGGCCAGCCGCTCCGCGGTCTCCAACACGGCACACGCGCTGGTGTAACGCCCGTAGTCGCTGACGATGTCGGTGGCGAAGGCGTCGATCGACACCACCTGGGTGACGATGTCGAGGTTGCGACCCGGATGCAGTTGGACGTCGATGTGCGCGAACGGTTCCAGGCGGGAGCCGAACTTGCTCTTGGTCCGACGCACCCCCTTGGCCACCGCACGCACCAGACCGTGGTCACGCGTCAGCAGGGTGACGATGCGATCGGCCTCGCCGAGCTTGTGCTGGCGCAGCACCACCGCCCGGTCCCGATACAGCCGCATCGAACCAGTTTCGCATCACTTGCCGACACCGTCGCGGACGCGCGCCGGGCGCCACACCGACCGGTCGACCCCGATGCCGGTCACAGCAAACCGCACCACCCGGTATCCCTCGGATACTCTCGACGGTGATGACCTCGACGCGATCCGTCCGCTTCCCCACCGTCACCGACCAGCTGTATCAGCTGGCCAGCGGCGCAGTGACGGCCGTCGACCTCACCCGGCAGTCCCTCGACGACATCGACGGCAGCCAACCGACCCTCAACGCATTCCGGGTGGTGCTGCGCGCCACGGCCCTGGCTGACGCCGCGGCCGCCGACCGACGACGGGCCGCCGGCGACACGGCCCCTCTGCTCGGTGTGCCCATCGCTGTCAAGGATGACGTCGACATCGCCGGTGTGCCAACGGCATTCGGCACGTCCGGCTGGGTCAAGCCGGCCGTCACCGACTCCGAGGTGGTGCGCAAGCTGCGCGCGGCCGGCGCCGTCATCGTCGGCAAGACGAACACATGCGAGTTCGGTCAGTGGCCGTTCACCAGCGGACCGGGCTTCGGCCACACCCGAAACCCGTGGGCGGCCAAGCGCACTCCCGGTGGGTCATCGGGCGGCAGTGCGGCCGCGGTGGCGGCCGGTCTGGTGGCGGCGGCCATCGGCTCCGACGGCGCGGGCAGTGTCCGGATCCCGGCGTCGTGGACCAACCTGGTCGGGATCAAACCGCAGCGTGGTCGCATCTCGACCTGGCCCATGCCGGAGGCGTTCAACGGCATCACCGTCTACGGTGTGCTCGCCCGAACCGTTGCCGATACCGCCCTGGTGATGGATGCCGTATCCGGTAACGTGCCCGGCGACCTGCACCGGCCCCCGCCCGTCAACCTGTCCGACGCGGTCCGCACCTCCCCCGGCCAGCTGCGCATCGCGGTGTCAACCCGGTTCCCGTACAACGGTTTCCGCGCCAAGCTGGACCCGCAGGTCCGCGTCGCCCTGGAAGCCGTCGCCGACCAGCTGGCCGAGCTGGGTCACTCGATGGTGGACGGCAACCCCGACTACGGCCTGCGGCTGTCGTGGAGTTTCCTGTCCCGGTCCACCGCTGGCCTGGTCGACTGGTCGCATCACGTCGGCAATGCCGTCACGCTGGACCGCCGGACGATGGCCAACATCAACATGGGTCGAGCGCTCTCGCAGCAGGCTCTTCGCAAGGCGCGCACCTACGAGGCAGCCTCACAGCGCCGCATCGGCGCGATATTCGACAGCGTCGATGTGATCCTCGCGCCCACCACCGCCCAGCCGCCACCACGCATCGAGGCGTTCGACCGCCTGTCCGGCCCCGCCACGGACCGCGCGATGATCGCGGCCTGCCCGGTGACGTGGCCGTGGAATGTGCTCGGCTGGCCTTCGGTCAACGTCCCCGCGGGCTTCACGTCCGACGGCCTGCCGATCGGTGTCCAGCTAATGGGACCCGAGAACAGCGAGCCGCTGCTGATCTCGTTGGCCGCCGAACTGGAAGCCGTCAGCGGCTGGACCACCAGGCAACCCGAACCGTGGTGGACCGAGACACCTTAGGGCAAGCCCCGATGACACTGCTCGGGCCACCCGCGGCCGCCGGTTCGGCCACCCCTGACGTCGGCACTGGCGTACTCTGCGACCTCATGACGGTCAGACGCATCGCCCGCGGCGTGGCAGTGATGGTCCCGGCGTTGGCAGTGACCGCCGGCCTGGTCGCGCCCAATGCCGCCGCCGACAACCGCCGGCTCAACGACGGTGTGGTGGCCAACGTCTACACGATCCAGCGCCGCGCGGGGTGCCCGGGCTCCGGCCCCACCCCCAACGACGGCATCAAGATCAACCCGAAGTTGCGGCTGGCCGCGCAGTGGCACACCGATGACGTCCTGAACAATCGGGCACTCGACGGTGACATCGGTTCGGACGGGTCGACGGTCGCCGACCGCGCCCGCAATGCGGGCTACGCCGGTGCCGTCGCCGAAACCGTCGCCATCAACCCGGCCCTGGCGATCAGCGGCGTGGAGATCCTGCAGCAGTGGATGTACCGGCCCGACTACATGGCCATCATGTCGGACTGCTCGAACGTCGACATCGGTGTCTGGTCGGCCAACCTGGTACCCGACCGCAGTGTCGTGGTGGCGGTCTTCGGCAAGGGTGACGGCGCACCGCCGGTGCAGCAGCCGGACCGCCGGCAATTCGGCCAGGTGCCGGGCTGGACGCCCTAAAAACCCAGACGGCCCAGCTGTTTCGGGTCACGCTGCCAGTTCTTGGCGACCTTGACCCGTAGATCCAGGAACACCTTCGTCCCCAGCAGCGCCTCGATCTGGGTGCGCGCGGCGGTACCCACCTCCCGCAGGCGGGCGCCGCCCTTACCGATCACGATGCCCTTCTGGCTGTCCCGCTCGACGAACAGGACGGCGTGCACATCGATGAGAGCCTGATCCTCGGCGCGCCCGGGCCTTTCCTCGATCTCCTCGATGACGACCGCCAGCGAGTGCGGCAGCTCGTCGCGCACCCCCTCCAGCGCGGCCTCGCGGATGAGCTCGGCCATCAGCACCTCTTCGGGCTCGTCGGTGAGCTCGCCGTCGGGATAGAACGCGGGCCCGGGCGGCAGATGGCCGACCAGCACGTCGATCAGGACGTCCACCTGCTCACCCTTGGCCGCCGAGACCGGCACGATATCGCCGGCGTGCTCACCGAACGCCTCCTGGACGGCCACCAGTTGGGCGGCCACCTTGTCGCGGGGCACCTTGTCGATCTTGGTCACGACGACGACCAGCGTGGTCTTGGGTGCGACGGCGCGGATCTGGTTGTAGATCCAGCGGTCACCGGGTCCGATGCCCTCGTCGGCGGGGATGCACAGGCCGATGACGTCGACCTCGGAGTACGTGCTCTTGACCAGATCGTTGAGCCGCTCGCCGAGCAGCGTGCGCGGCCGGTGCAGCCCGGGGGTGTCGACCAGGATGATCTGGAAGTCGTCGCGGTGCACGATACCGCGGATGGTGTGCCGTGTGGTCTGTGGCCGGTTGGACGTGATGGCGACCTTCGCCCCCACCAGCGCGTTGGTCAGCGTCGACTTGCCGGTGTTGGGGCGGCCGACGAAACAGACGAAACCGGAACGGAATTCGGTCATTGCGGCGTGCCCGCGCGGTCGGTGACGATGACGGCAGCCTCCGGTGAGAGCTCGTGCACCGCGGCCACCCCGGCGTCGTCGGCCGAACCCGCGACCAGCACGGCGGCCTCCAAACCCGTTGCGCCGCTGGACACCGCCGCGGACACTGCCGCCTGCAGCGCCGTCAGAGTCAGCGCCGCCAGCGCAACCGGCGCCCCGGCGTAGGTGCGGCCGTCGCTGTCACGCACCGCCGCGCCGCTACCTGCCTCGGCACGTGCCATCGCACCGCGGGCCAGCGTCACGAGTTTGGCGTCCTCGGCGTCCAGTTCAGTCATCGTCCGTGGCTTCCTCGTCCAGAGTTGCTTGGCTCACTGCGGGCCGCCTCGTCCGACGACTGGGTGCCCGCGTCGGCATCGGGTTCAGGCTCGACCCTGTCGACCAGTACCGTGCCGATCCGCACCCGGCCGCGATGGTCGTGGCCACCCTCGGCACGCATCCGCAGGCCGTGGGACACCACCTCGGCGCCTGGCAACGGCACCCGGCCCAGTTCCAGCGCCAGCAGGCCACCGACGGTGTCGACGTCCAGGTCGTCGTCGAACTCGACGTCGTAGAGCTCGCCGAGGTCCTCGATCGGCAGCCGCGTGGACACCCGGTAGGACAGGTCGCCCAGGTCGGTCAGCTTTTCGATGGGCGCGACCTCGTCGGTGTCGTACTCGTCGGCGATCTCACCGACGATCTCCTCCAGCACGTCCTCGATGGTGACCAGACCGGCGATCGCGCCGTATTCGTCGACCAGCAGCGCCATGTGGTTGCGGTCGCGTTGCATCTCACGCAGCAGGGCATCAAGCGGCTTGGAATCCGGCACGAACACCGCGGGCCGCATCAGCTCCTCGACCCCGGTGTCACGGCCGCCGTTGTTGGAGTAATAGGTCTGCTGGACAAGGTCTTTGAGGTAGACCACACCGACGATGTCGTCGACGTTCTCGCCGATCACCGGGATGCGGGAATGCCCGCTGCGCACCGCGAGGGAGGTCGCCTGGCCGGCGTTCTTGTCGTTCTCGATCCACACCATCTCGGTGCGGGGCACCATCACCTCGCGGGCGGGGGTGTCGCCGAGTTCGAAGACCGACTGGATCATCCGGCGTTCGTCGTCGGCCACCACACCGCTCTGCTGGGCCAGGTCGACGACCTCACGCAGCTCGATCTCGGAGGCGAACGGGCCGTTGCGGAAGCCGCGGCCCGGGGTGAGCGCGTTGCCGAGCAGGATCAGCAGCCGGCTGATCGGTGTCAGCAACACCGAAATGGTCTGCAGCGGAACGGCGGACGCCAGCGCGATGGAGTAGGCGTTCTGCCTGCCGACCGTACGCGGTCCGACGCCGATCGCCACGAAGCTGGTGACCACCATGATGGCTGCGGCGGCCACCAGACCCCACGTCATGCCCAGATGCTCGGTGAGCACTCCGGCCAACAGCACCGTGGCCGTCACTTCGCACGTGATGCGCAGCAGCACAACCAGATTGATGTAGCGCGGCCGCTCGTGCATGATGCGCGCCAACCGGGACGCACCCGGGCGTTCGTCGCGCACCAGTTCGTCGACCCGGGCCATCGACACTGTGTTGATGGCGGCGTCGATGGCCGCGAAGAGCCCGCCCAGTGCGATCAGCACGATCGCGCCGAGAAGGGGACCTAAACCGCTCACGATTCGTGGTCGGTGTTGAAGGAGGGGAAGGCCTGCGACTTGTCGAGCAACCGACGGTCGCGCTCGGTCTGCTGTGTCTTGCGGTAGAGCTTGGCCTGATCGTCGTACCAGTCCTCGAGCAGCTGACGCTGCAACGCGAACATCTCTTTCTCCTCGTCCGGCTCGGCGTGGTCGAAGCCGAGCAGATGCAGGACGCCGTGCACGGTCAGCAGTGCCAGCTCATGTTCCAGATCGTGACCGGCGGCCGCGGCCTGATCGGCGGCGAACTGAGGGCACAACACGATGTCACCGAGCATCGACGGCCCCGGTTCGGCGGCGTCGGGCCGGCCGCCGGGTTCGAGCTCGTCCATCGGGAAGCTCATCACGTCGGTGGGACCCGGCAGGTCCATCCAGCGCATGTGCAGGTCGGCCATCGCGGCGGTGTCGAGCAGCACCATGGACAGCTCGGCGCCGGGGTTGACGTTCATCTTCTCGATGACGAACCGGGCGACGCTGATCAGCTCCTCTTCGGAGACGTCGAGGCCGGATTCGTTGGACACCTCGATGCTCACCGGGCGGTCACCTCCGCGATCGCCGCTGGGCGCGGTTGGCCCCTGGCGCCGACGAGGCCTGGGCCTTGTCGTAGGCGTCGACAATGTCGGAGACCAGCCGGTGCCGCACGACGTCGGCGCTGGTGAGCTCCGAGACGGCGATATCGTCGATGCCCTCGAGGATGTCGACGGCGGCCCGCAGCCCCGATGTGGTGCCACCGGGCAGGTCCACCTGGGTGATGTCACCGGTGACGACGATCTTCGAGCCGAAGCCCAGCCGGGTGAGGAACATCTTCATCTGCTCGGGCGTGGTGTTCTGTGCCTCGTCGAGGATGATGAACGCGTCATTCAGCGAGCGACCGCGCATGAAGGCCAGCGGCGCGACCTCGATGACCCCGGCGCTCAACAGATTCGGGATGGCATTGGGATCCATCATGTCGTGCAGCGCGTCGTACAGCGGCCGCAGATACGGATCGATCTTCTCGATCAGCGTGCCGGGCAGGAAGCCAAGGCGCTCACCGGCTTCCACCGCGGGCCGGGTCAGGATGATGCGGTTGACCTGCTTGGTCTGCAGCGCGTGGACCGCCTTGGCCATGGCCAGGTAGGTCTTGCCGGTGCCGGCCGGACCGATGCCGAACACGATGGTGTTGGCGTCGATTGCGTCAACGTAGCGTTTCTGGTTGAGCGTCTTTGGCCGGATGGTCTTACCGCGCCGCGACAAGATGTCGAGCGTCAAGACCTCGGCGGGCGATTCGTTGCCGGTACCGGTCAGCATGGCGATGCTGTGCCGAACGGCGTCGGGGGTCAGCGTCTGCCCACCTGCCACGATCGCGATCAGTTCGGTCAACACGCGCTCGGCCAGGGCGACATCAGAGGGCTCACCGGACAGCGACACGGCGTTACCGCGGACATGCAGGTCGGCGGCCAGGCTGCGTTCGAGTGCGCGCAGATTCTCGTCCGCGGAGCCCAGCAGGCCCACGACGAGGTCGGGCGGAACATTCATGCTGCTCCGGACCGCAGTAGGAGAACTTGCGGGTGCAGCGTTCGTTTCGCGGGGCGTCACGTGGGCTTCAGTGCCTGCTTTCTGTGGTTCGACACCAGGGCAAAGGCCCCGGCTCCTCGGAGCGTCAGTCTACCGCCGGGCGGCGACTCGACCCAATGATCAACGTTGCTGACCTGCTCCGGATTCCCACCGGAAAATGCCGCCGCCGAACCGCTGACCACGTTTGATCCGCCGGTTAGGCTGAAGCGGGCACATCTAGGCGGTGGTGAGCATTTTGTCGACAGCGTGGCGGGGGCCATGATCCGGACGCTTCGTCAGTGGTGGCACCAACCCGACCATTACTACTGGATCACCGCGATCCTGGCTGCGCGCGGTGCGCAAGCGGCCACGTCTCGTGTGGTGGTGGTTCTTGTCGTCGTGCTGGGCGTCCTACCGGTCATGATGCTCTGGAGCCCGGCGGGCCCGCAGCACATCGTCGCCAGGATTCTGGCGGTGGTCGCGGCCCTGTGTGCCCTGCTGGTGGCGGCGGCCTGGATCCGACCGCGGTGGCCGACGAAGAACTATTCCGTCGCGTGCGCGGTCCTGTTGACGGTGTGCGTCGCGCTGACCAGCCTGACCCGCACAAACCCGGTGAGTGCGCTGGCCACGGGCACGACGTTCGCCGCCGTCGGCGCGTACATCGCGTTCTTCCACACCGCCAGGTATCTGTTCGGCATGTTCGTCGTCGCCGCGGGAACCGTGGTGTATTCGGCGGTGTCGGTCGGCGTCGGCGGTGATATCGCCTGGGCCGTGCGACTACTTCTCGCGGTGTCCGTGGCGATCGTCGCGGTCTCGGCGGTCACACACTCGTTCGTTCACCTGCTTGGCGTCGACGACCAGCCCACCGACATCGAACCGGTGACCGGGCTGCTGAACCAGGACGCCTTCTACGAGGCAGTGGGCGGTTTCATCGCGTCACGCAGCCGGATGGACGACCGGTACCTGGTGATCATCGTGATCAGCCTGGACAACTTCACGCTGTTCAACGACGCCGCCCACGCCGAGCGCGCCCGCGTGACGGTGGGGCAGGCGCTGCGGGAAACCACCCGCCGTGACGCCATCGTCGCGCATGTCACCGACAGCGAATTCGTGGTGGCCGACAGTTTCGTCTCGACCGATTCCAGCGCCCTGGTCGAACGCGTCCGCAGTGCCTTGAAGTCGACACCGCTGCGGATGACCGCGAGCATCGGCATCGTCAGCACACCGATGCGCGAGCTCGCGTCGTGCCCACCGTATGAGCTGCTCGACGAATTGGTGGCGCTGGCCACCACCGCGATGCACGACGCGCGCCAGGCCGGTGGCAACCAGGCCAGCTACGTCCAGTGCGCACGACCGACGGCCCTCGACGACTACCCCGGCAGGTTCGGCACCGAAGACGCCTGCTGACGGGCGAAGGTCAGCCCAATCGCTCGCTCCTCGCCCGGCATCGTCCCTCGCCCGGCATCGTCGACTCGCTAGCCCAATCGCTCGCTCCTCCTCCGGGCTCGTCCCTCGCCCGGCATCGTCGACTCGCTAGCCCCAGCGCGGCGTCAGCACTCCCAGCGCACCCAACGCCACCGCCGCGGCGGTCGAGGTGCGCAGTACGGTCGGGCCCAGCCGCACGGCGTGTGCACCCGCGCCCGTCAGCGCGGCGATCTCCTCGTCGGTGACACCACCCTCTGGTCCGACCACGATGATGATCGACTTCGCTTGTGCCACATCGAGTTCCGTCAAGGCAACCGTCGCCGACTCATGCAGGGCCAGCACCAGGTCGGCGTCGCGCACCCGGGTCAGGAGATCAGGCGTGGCGACCACGTCGTCGACCTCTGGGATATGGGCTCGCCGGGATTGGCGCGCCGCGGACCGGGCGACCGCACGCCACCGTCGCAGCCCCTTCTCGGCGCGCGGACCGTCCCAGCGCGCCACACAACGGGCGGCATGCCACGGCACGAACGCGTCGGCGCCGGCCTCGGTGGCCAGCTCGACGGCCAGTTCGGAGCGCTCGGACTTCGGGATGGCCTGCACCACGGTGACAGGCGGATTCGGCAGCGGCACCGACCGCCTGGTCAGCACGCGCGCGGTCAGCTCACGCTTGCTGGTGCCGTCGACCTCGCACTCGGCCAGTTCACCGGCGCCGTCGCCGAGCACGATGCGCTCCCCCACCCTGATACGTCGCACGGTGGCGGCGTGGAAACCCTCGTCGCCTGTCACGACCGCGAGGCCACCGACACCGGGGATCGCGTCGACGTAGAACAGGGGGTCGGACAACCTCAGCGGCCCGAGAAGGTCTCGCGCAGCCGGCTAAAGATGCCGCCGTTGGTCCCGGCGGCAGCGTGGGTGGACCTCACCGAGGCGACATCCTTGGTGCGGTGCTGCTTGAGTTCGCGCAGCAACTCGGTGTCCTTGTGATCGAGCCGCGCGGGCACCACGACGTCGACGTGGGCGTGCAGATCGCCGCGCACACCGGAGCGCAGGTGCGGCATACCGTGGCCGCGCAGCGTGGTCACCGAGCCCGGCTGGGTGCCCGGGGCGATGGTGATCTCGGTCAGACCATCGAGGATGGCGTCGACGGTGACGGTGGTGCCCAGCGCCGCGTCGACCATCGGCACCTCGACGGTGCAGTGCAGGTCGTCACCGTCGCGGACGAAGATGTCATGGGTCTGCTCGTGGACCTCGACGTAGAGGTCGCCGGCCGGGCCGCCGCCGGGGCCGACCTCGCCCTGGGCCGCCAGCCGCACCCGCATACCGTCGCCGACGCCGGCGGGGATCTTCACGCTGATCTCGCGGCGCGAACGCACCCGGCCGTCACCGCCGCAGCGGTGGCACGGATCGGGGATCACCTCGCCGACCCCGCGGCAGGTGGGGCACGGCCGCGACGTCATGACCTGGCCGAGCAGCGAGCGCTGCACGCTGGACACCTCACCGCGGCCGGCGCACGTATCGCAGGTCACCGGGCGGGAGTCGCCCTCGGTGCCCTTACCCTGGCAGCGGTCACACAGCACCGCGGTGTCGACCGTGACCTGCTTGGTCACGCCGGTGGCGCACTCCGTCAGGTCCAGCCGCATGCGCAGCAGCGAATCGGAGCCGGGCCGGACGCGGCCGACCGGGCCGCGCGATGCCGCGCCGCCGCCGAAGAATGCTTCGAAGACGTCACCGAGACCGCCGAAACCACCGAATCCGTTACCGGCGGCGGCAGCGTTCTCCAGCGGATCGCCGCCGAGGTCGACGATGCGACGCTTCTCGGGATCCGACAGCACCTCGTAGGCGGCCGAGATCTCCTTGAACTTGGCCTGAGCGGTCTCGTCGGGGTTGACGTCAGGATGCAGCTCGCGAGCCAGCCTGCGGTAGGCGCGCTTGATATCCGCATCGCTCGCGTCCCTGCTCACACCGAGCAGACCGTAATAATCGCGTGCCACGCCTAACCCCAGACTTCTGTTCTCTCGATCCGGGCGCTTCCCCTAGCGGGCGCCCAGGACCTCACCGATGTACAACGCAACCGCGGCGACGCTGGCGATGGTGCCCGGATAGTCCATCCGTGTGGGCCCGAGCACCCCCATGCCGCCGTAGACCGTGTCTATTGTGCCGTATGTCGTGGACACCACCGATGTGCCCGCCATCTGCCCGGCTCCCGAGACCATCTCGGCCTCGTGTCCGATCCGGACTGTGACCTTGCCCGCCTCCTGCTGAGCGGCCAGCAGCTTGAGCACGACGACCTGCTCCTCGAGTGCTTCGAGCACTGATCGCAGGCCACCGCCGAAGTCAGCGGTGTTGCGCGTCAGGTTGGCGGTGCCGCCCATCAGGAGACGTTCCTCACTGTGCTCCACAAGGGTCTCCAGCAGCACCGTCGCCGACCGGCCCACCGCATCGCTGAGGGCGGAATGCCCGCTGCTGCCGTCGAGCTGGCTGACCAGATCGGCCACCGCGACCGAGGCCGCCGAGAGCTTCTTACCGTCCAGGGCCTGCCCCAGGCGTTCCCGCAGCTGGCCCAGCTGGTGCTCGTCGAGCGGGTTGCCGAGTTCGACGATGCGTTGGTCGACGCGCCCCGAGTCGGTGATGACCACCAGCAGCAGCCGCGCCGGCGTGACCGCCACGACCTCCAGGTGCCGCACCGTCGACGACGACAGCGTCGGGTATTGCACGATGGCCACCTGACGGGTCAGCTGGGCGAGCAGCCGCACGGCGCGACGCAGCACGTCATCGAGGTCGACACCCGATTCCAGGAAGGTCAGGATCGCGCTGCGTTCCGCCGAGGACATCGGCTTGACGTTGTCGAGGCGGTCGACGAACTCACGGTAGCCCTTCTCGGTGGGCACCCGGCCCGAGCTGGTGTGCGGCTGGGCGATGTAACCCTCGGCCTCCAGGACCGCCATGTCGTTGCGGATGGTGGCACTCGAAACACCGAGGTTGTGGCGCTCGACGAGGCTCTTGGAGCCGATGGGCTCCTTGGTGGCCACGAAGTCCGCCACGATGGCGCGCAGCACCTCGAACCGGCGATCCTCAGCACTGGCCATGACGCCGCACACCTCCCTTACCAGTCTGTAGTCCTCCCATTTTACGGTCACCACCCTCGGCGTCACCTCGCAGCGACTAGCCTCAAGCGTGTCCATGTCGCAGGGGGCATGCACGGAGAGAACCGGGCCGATGATCTTCAAAGGTGTACGTGACGGTAAGCCGTACCCTGAACACGGTTTGACCTACCGCGACTGGTCGCAGATTCCGCCCCGCCAGATCCGGCTCGACGAACTCGTCACGACGACGACGGTGCTCGCGCTCGACCGGCTGCTCTCGGAGGACTCCACGTTCTACGGCGACCTGTTTCCCCACGCCGTGAAGTGGAAGGGCATCGTCTACCTCGAGGACGGCCTGCACCGGGCAGTGCGGGCGGCGCTGCGGAACAGGACCGTCCTGCACGCCCGCGTTTTCGACATGGACCACCTCGCGCCCGCCCCTGGCTGAGTTTTCTCTGCGCGAGCGCGCACCCTGGTACGAAATTTCGCGGTTTTCTCGTACCGGACTGAGCGCTCGCGGGGAAAGGTCAGTCCGCCACGGTCGACTGCATGGCCTCGCGCAGGGAGCGCGGCCGCATGTCGGTCCAGTTCTCCTCGACATAGGCCAGGCAGTCGTCGCGGGCGCTCTCGCCGAACACCACCCGCCAGCCCACGGGCACGTCGGCGAACGTCGGCCACAAGCTGTGCTGGTCCTCGTCGTTCACCAGAACGTAGAAGGTGCCGTTCTCGTCGTCGAAGGGGTTGTTGCTCATCGGTAGTCGCTTTCTCTTGTGGTGACCGGGTCGCTCCGTGTCGTGGTGGCCGAGGCCCATCTGGCGCCCAGCACGCGGTCGGACAGCAGACCCAGGCAACTCAGGTTGGGGAAACCCGGTCCCTGGTTGAGGCCGGACAGGTTGGGCAGGAACAGCTTCGGCGCGACGTCGTCGACCGACAGGTCGTGCCCGATGGCCTCCTGCAGCGCGTCACCGGTCAGCGGGCCGCCGAGGCCCAGCTCGATCAGATCGAGGGCGTCCTGGCTGAACAGCTCCGTGAACCACAGCGCATCCGCCCCCGACCCGTCGATCACGAGATCGAAGCCGTGCACGGTCTCGACGTGCTCACCACCCCGATTGGTGCTCAGCGTCAGCCGGATCCGGCCGTCGCGGCCCACGGCGTGCGCCACCCGCCCGCGGAGATGGCGGATGCGGTCATCGGCCAACAGGGCGTCCTGCACCCGCGCCGAGAACACGCCACGGT
>CAMFLL010000127.1 GCA_945957405.1 uncultured Mycolicibacterium sp.
ATGGACGGGTCGAAGAACAGGGTCAGCCACACGCCGGTGATCAGCAGCACGATGAAGCTGTACAACGCGATTTCACCGAGCAGGAACGACCAGTGGGTGGGGAAGACCTTGTTGAGCTGGCGGCGGACCGCCCCCGACGGGTGGTAGCGAGAATCGATCGCATCACCCTGCTTGGCCATGATCTCGCCGAGGTTAGGACTCATGATGTGCGCTCCCAGAAGGCCGGTCCGACGGGCTCGATGAAGTCGCCGTTGGCAACCAGATACCCGTCCTGGTCAATGGTGATGGGCAGCTGCGCCAACGCGCGCGCAGCCGGACCGAATATGGGTTTGGCGAAGTGCAACGCGTCGAACTGCGACTGGTGGCACGGGCACAGGATGCGGTAGGTCTGCTGCTCGTACAGCGACGACGGGCAGCCCAGGTGTGAGCACACCTTCGTGTAGGCGAACAGATCGCCGAAGTTGAAGCTCTCCTGGCCTTTTCGCTTGACGACCTTGGGCATGTCCTGCGGCTTGATGCGGATCAGCATGACGGGGTTACGGACGCCCATCAGGATGGCGGCCAGTGTCTCGTGCGACTCCACCGTCGTGCCGTCGCCGTCGCTCTCGCGCCACGGGAGCACCGTCTCCATACCGCCGGCGTCGATGTCCTCCGGGCGCATCTTGACGAACGGGGAGTGGCTGTCGCCCGTTGCGCGCGCCAGGAAGATGGTCTCGCCCTGGAAGCGGGGCGTCCAGCCCGAGGTCCACAGCACGGCCTTCTTGCCTTCTGCGGTGGGCACCACGGGCTTCCACGGATTCTTGATCAGACCACCGGCGAACGCGACCAGGGTGCCCAGGCCGAATGCCCCGAGGCCCAGCCCCATCGACGCCAGGATCATCTTGCGGCGCTTGACGGTTGAGCCCTCGAGCGCGTCGGTCAGGTTCGCCGCGGCGGTCCTGCGCTGCAATTCAGGGGACGCGCCGTCGTGGCGGTCCTGGATCGAGATCTCCTCCGGGATGAACTTCTTCTGGAAGAGCACCGCGCCGATACCGATCGACAGGATCGACAGACCGAACAGCAGACCGTACAGCGGGGTGGCCAAGTTGTAGGCCAGCGACTCGGGCTTGTACTCCCACGGCCAGAACAGGAAGACGACGAGCAGGGCCAGGCCGCTGACGCCGCCGAGCAGCAGCCAGTAGGAGACGGTGCGTTCGGCGCGCCTCTCGGCCTTGGTGCCCTCGACAGGCCACCGGGTTTCCTTGAAAACCGTGTCGACACCGTCGAGTTGGCCGCCGAGGACGACCAGTTGCTCGCGTGACATCGAGGCCAACTGCGCGTCGGTGGGCTCACCGGGGACGCCGGTCTGTCCCGGGGTGTCGGTGCCCTTGTCCACGCTGTCGCCCCTGCTGGTGTCGCTCATGCCCGCGCCCCGATCCACATCGCGATGCCGATGATCGCGACCATTCCGATGATCCACGCCGCCATACCCTCGGATGTGGGTCCGAAGCCGCCGAGGCCGTAGCCGCCCGGGCTGCGGGCCTCCGCCGCGTGCCGCACATAGCTGACGATGTCGGTCTTCTCTTCCGGCGACAACTGCCGGTCGGAGAACTTCGGCATGTTCTGCGGACCTGTCAGCATCGCGGTGTAGATCTGCTGCGGGGTGGCGTCGCCGAGGTCGGGGGCGTACTTGCCCGACGACAACGCACCGCCCTTGCCCGTGAAGTTGTGGCAGGACGCGCAGTTGAGCCGGAACAGGTCACCACCGCGGGCCACGTCGCCCTGGGTCAACGATGCCTCGGCGATCTGGCCGTTGGCGTCGCGGACCACCATGGGCCCGCCGCCGTTGGCCTGGATGTAGGCACCGAGCGCATCGATCTGGGTGTCGTCGAAGTTGGGCGCCTTCTGGGGGGCCTGCGAGTTGAGGCTCATCGCCGGCATGCGGCCGGTGGACACCTGGAAGAACACCGCGGCTTCGCCGACGCCGACGAGGCTCGGCCCGCGGTCGGCGACACCCTGCAGGTTGACGCCGTGGCACGTGACACAGGAAGTCTCGTAGAGCTGCTTGCCGTTGCGCAGCATCGCCGACTGCGACTCGTCGGCGACCGCGATCTGCGGTTTGGGGGTCAGGATCGCGGCCAGACCGCCGGCCATGGCCAGCGCCACCAACAGCAGCAGTCCGGCCGTCAGCCGGCGCCGTAGCCGCCGTCGGGACCGGTCACCGCTGGCCGAGCCGATCAACCGCGAGATCTTCAACCGAGCACTCCTGTTCGTGGGCTGCTTAGTCTTCATCGGACGTTAGTTGTTTTCATCGGACGTCAGTTCTTCATCGGACGAAGTAGATGACCGCGAAGAGGGCGATCCAGACGATGTCGACGAAATGCCAGTAGTACGACACGACAATCGCCGCAGTTGCCTGTGCGGGCGTGAACTTGCTCATGGTGGTTCGGGCCAGCAGCAGGATGAACGCGATCAGACCGCCGATGACGTGCAGGCCGTGGAAGCCGGTGGCCAGGTAGAACACCGTGCCGTACGCACTGCCCGGGATCGTGGTGCCCTCTTTGACCAGGTGGATGTACTCGTAGCCCTGACCGCCGACGAAGAAGGCACCCATCAGGAACGTCAGGAAGTACCACCGGCGCAGCCCGTACACGTCACCGCGTTCGGCCGCGAACACGCCCATCTGGCACGTGAACGACGACGCGATGAGGACCAGCGTCACCGGTACGGCGAGCGCGAGGTTCAACTCGGTCGGATGGGGTGGCCAGTCGCCACCAGCTTGGGCGCGCGCGGTGAAGTACATCGCAAACAGTCCAGCAAAGAACATGAGTTCGCTGGAAAGCCACACGATGGTGCCGACACTGACCATGTTCGGTCGGTTCAGCGAATGTACGCGCGACGTGATTGCAGTCCCCGAGGTCCCTACAGCGCTCGTCACAACTAGAAGTATGACGCTTTGTAGTTGGTGAACTCCACCCGGGGAGGCATTTGGTCACAAGTGTGTCGCTCCCGCTTCTTATCCGCTTGCCGCGACATGGGAATATCGGCACGTGACTGACGCCGATTCTCAGACGACATGGCCGCGCATTCTGGGCCGCCTCACGGAGCGCGAGTCCCTGGCAGCCGGCGAGGCCGGCTGGGCGATGGATCAGATCATGACGGGTAACGCGACCCCCGCGCAGATCGCGGCTTTCGGTGTGGCGATGAAGATCAAGCGCCCGACGCCGGCGGAGGTCAGCGAGCTGGCCGACACCATGCTGGCCCACGCCCGGCGCGTGCCCACCGACAAGATCGGCACGGAGACCGTCGACGTCGTCGGCACCGGCGGTGACGGTGCCAACACCGTCAACCTGTCCACCATGGCCGCCATCGTGGTGGCGGCCGCCGGCGTCCCGGTGGTCAAGCACGGCAACCGGGCGGCGTCGTCGCTGTCCGGCGGTGCCGACACGCTCGAGGCGCTCGGCGTCCGCATCGACCTGGGACCCGACGATGTGGCCCGCTGCGTCGCGGAGGTGGGCATCGGGTTCTGCTTCGCGCCGCAGTTCCATCCGTCGCTGCGGCACGCCGGTGCCGCCCGCCGTGAGATCGGTGTGCCGACGGTCTTCAATCTGCTTGGCCCACTGACCAATCCGGCCGGCCCGCGGGCCGGGCTGATCGGGTGCGCCTTCGGCGACCTGGCCGAGGTGATGGCAGGTGTGTTCGCCGCCCGGCGCTGCAGTGTCCTGGTGGTCCACGGTGACGACGGACTCGACGAACTGACGACCACGACGACGTCGACGATCTGGCGTGTGCAGGCCGGCACCATCGACCGGCTGACGTTCGACCCCGCCGGTTTCGGGTTCCCCCGGGCGCATCTGTCCGAACTGCTCGGTGGGGACGCCCAGAGCAATGCCGCCGAGGCGCGCGCGGTGTTCTCCGGGGCCACCGGCCCGGTTCGTGACGCCGTGGTGCTCAACGCCGCAGGTGCGATGGTGGCCCATGCCGGCCTGTCCAGCAGCGCGGAGTGGTTGCCGGCATGGGAGTCGGGTCTGGAGCGCGCGACCCAGGCCATCGATTCCGGTGCTGCCGCACAGCTTCTCGCGAAGTGGGTGCAGTTCACCCACAGGCTGTGAGCGGATCGCCGTCCCTGGGCCGGCGCGGGAAATCCTGTTCGCGGGAGCGTTCGACCTGTTCGGCGGCCAGGCGCGCCGAGCGCGCCGTTGCCGACCACGTCGCGAAGCGACCCGCGCACGCCGCCGGGGAGGCCCAACCCTGGCTGGTGCGCACGATCCGGGTACCCGGTGTGGTCAGCCAGCGCGCCAGCAGGGCGGTCTCCTCGACCAGTGCCCCACCGAGTGGCGCGGGCTCGCTCAGGACGGTCTGGGCGCCCAGACAGATCGCGTCGACGACGGGCATCGGTGGCACACCGCGCGGTGCCGAGCCCGCCGCGGCCAGCTGACCGCGCCGGATGACCGCCAGCTGCCAGCCGCCCGTGCCGTCCGGTTGGGCCGCGATCAGCTCGTCGATCTCGGCCAGCGTGCGCAGGCGCTGTCCACGCCATAGGGCGTCGACGGCCGTCGCGGTGTGATCACGCAGCCGGGCCGCGGTTTCGTAGAGCCCGCGCTCGGCCAGCGCCGCCACGTGGGCGATGGCGGTGGCCAGGGGGCGGTCGTCGCTGCCCGCGAGCACCGCCGCCGCCCGGGCTACCGCGGCGGCGTAGACGTCGGCGGGAATGTCGCGCTCGGCGGGGCACGGCGACAGTTCACGCTCGGGGCATGCCGGACCGTGCGTGGCCGACCGACCGATCCGGGTGGTGCAGGTCCGCAGACCGGTGAACCGGGCCAGTAGCGCCGCGGTCTCGGCGGCATCGGAACGGGACCGGAACGGGCCAAGCGCGCGGTTGTGCCGCGGCGCGCGCACCGCGGTCAACCGTGGAAAAGCCTCATCGGTCAACGCGATCCACCACCACCGCTGCGGGAACCGCGATTTGCGGTTGTACGGCGGGGCATGGGCGGCCAGCAGGCGCAGTTCGCGGACGCCGGCCTCCAGGGCGTGCGCGCACTCGACATGGTCGATGCCGAGCGCCAGCGCGACCATCTCCTTCATTCGGCCGCGCGGATCGGCGCCGTTGAAGTACTGGTTGACCCGGCGGTGCAAGTCGACGGCGGTGCCGACGTACAGCACCTCACCCGACGGCCCGCGGAACAGATAGACGCCCGGCCGGTGGGGCAGGTTGGTGGCCAGCACACGTTTGCGGCGCTGCGTCGGCGTGACATCAGGCAGGTAGGACCGCAACGCCGGGTAGGTGTGCACCCCCTGGTTGCCCACCCGCTCGATCAGGGCGTGCAGCACGTCGACGGTGGCGCGGGCGTCGTCGAGCGCGCGGTGGGTCGGCGTGGTGGCCGCCCGGAACAGCCGTGCCAGTTCGCCGAGTCGGACGCTGGGCGCCTCCTCGCGGGTCAGCACGCGGCGGGCCAGGC
This sequence comes from uncultured Mycolicibacterium sp., assembly GCA_945957405.1. GTDB lineage: Bacteria > Actinomycetota > Actinomycetes > Mycobacteriales > Mycobacteriaceae > Mycobacterium. Next base: position 5,439 of record CAMFLL010000127.1, read on the forward strand.
GCACGGTGCACAGCACCGGCGGACGCGGCCACGTCAGTTCGCATGCCGCCGCGGCGGCCCGCAGGAACCCGATGTCGAACCCGGCGTTGTGGGCCACCAGGACGGCGCCGCGGGAGAATTCGAGGAACATGGGCAACACTGATTCGATGGTCGGCGCGTCGCGCACCATAGCTGTGGTTATGCCGGTCAGCTGCACGATCTGCGGGGGGATCGCCCGACGTGGATCGACAAGTGTGGCAAACTCGCCGATGACCTCTCCGCCGCGCACTTTGACGGCCCCGATCTCGGTGATGGCGTCGCACGGACCGCCCGGATGTTTCGGTGCGGCCCGTCCGCCGGTGGTCTCGAGGTCGACGACGACGAACGTCGTGTCCCGTAACGAGACGTCTGCGGACGGATCGAAGTCCGCGAAGCTCAACTGCGCGGTGCGCTGCGACCCCACGGGATGACCGTATTCAGTACCGCTGACATCCCGGGGATATACACGCGCCCCGACTGTCACATGCGTCTCATCGGCGGACTTGTCGGTGCCCTCGGATACCGTCCGCGCAGAAGCTACGGGATGGATGAGAGGACCGCGATGACGAGACAACAAGGCGGCTCGCCAGAGCCGCAAGACCCGGTGATCATCGACTGTGATGACTGTGCCGTGCGAGGGCCAGGGTGCCGTGATTGCGTGGTCAGCGTGCTGCTCGGGGTTCCGGACACTTTGCTGGCCGACGAGCGGGCGGCCCTAGAGGTCCTCGCCGAGGCGGGTCTTGCGCCGCGCCTGCGACTGGTGCCGATCCACCGCCAACCGCGCCCGGGTGTGGCCTGAGTCTCAGCCGGACGCGGGCGTGCCGCGTTTCCCTTCTGACACTGGGTGCTGTTAAATTTGCGTCTCCTGATGGACAACGCCGATGCCGTTTCGTAACCTATTTGAGACCTAAGGCGGTTCGGCGGCGACATGGCAGTCGCGTGGCGAAGGCATTTTAAGGACACGTAATCTTGAGGCTTGTCGGTAAGCAACGGACTGATCGCGCTGTCAAGCGACCCCTTAAGCGAACGTCGGCAGGTGTCATGGCCGGGTTGGTCCTGGCCGCCGGGGTCCTCGCCTCGGGTGTGCACGCCGATCCCGCCCAGGACGCGCTAGCAAAGCTCAACGAACTCTCGCGCGAGGCCGAGCAGACCACCGAGGCCATGCACAGCGCGCAGATCGATCTCAACAAGAAGCTGGAAATACAGGCCGCCGCCGAGCAGAAACACACCGACGATCAGGCCGCCGTCGATGCCGCGAAGGCGCAGCTGGCTACCTTCCAGACCGGCGTCGACAAGTATGCCGCCGCCATGTACATGGGCGGCCGCACCGACGGACTCAACGCCATGCTCACCGCCGAGTCGCCGCAGGGCCTGATCGACAAACTGGCCGTCCAGCGTGTGGTCGCCGCCGAGCTGTCGGCGCAGATGACCAATTACCGCAACGCCGACCAGGCCGCCAAGACCGCCGAGTTGGCGTCGGCGCAATCGGCCACGGACGCCAAGACCGCCGCCGAGCAGGCCGCCGCGGTGCGCGCGGACCTGCAGTCCAAACAGAGCGAACTGCAACTGAAGATCGCTGTCGTCAAGTCGCAGTACAACGCACTCACCCCCGACCAGCGGGTCGCGCTGGCCGCCCCCGCGCCGGTCCCGCCGCCCGCGGCTGCGCCAGGGCCCGAGATCCTGGCCGACGCCCCGCCCCCCAACCCGCTGCCCGAAGGCATCCCGCCCGGTGACGTGGCACCGCCGGAGGCAGCTGTCCCCGCACCCGGTACCGGTGAAGGCGCCGTTGCCGTCCAGGCCGCATTGACCCGAGTCGGTTCGCCGTACTCGTGGGGTGCCGCCGGACCCAGCGCATTCGACTGCTCCGGCCTGGTGATGTGGGCCTACCAGCAGGCCGGTATCTCGCTTCCGCACTCGAGCCAGATGCTGGCGGCCGGCGGTCAAGCGGTATCGCGTGATCAGCTGCAACCCGGTGATGTCGTGAACTTCTACTCCGACGCCTCGCACACCGGCATCTACGTCGGCGACGGCATGGTGGTGCACGCATCGACCTACGGCCAACCCGTCAAGGTGGTGCCGCTGGATGGTGCCGGACCCTTCTACAACGCCCGCCGTTACTGACCATCGGCGACGGGCGCTGTCAGGGGCCCTTGTCGCGCTCGTCGTCCTCGCCGGCGGTTGGCTGGTGGTCGACCGGTCGCAGACGACGGACACCCCGGCTGCGCCGCCCGTAGCGGCATCGGTGCCACCCTCCCTGGTCGTCGGTGACGGACGCACCGTCACCTTGATCAGCCTCGGCGGGCCCGCCACCGACGTCGTCCTGCAACGTGTCGCAGCGAACATCGGACCTGCTGTCGGTCGGGTCGAGGCGTTCTGGGGCACCGACTGGACGCACGACATCGTCGTCGTCGCCACATTCACCGGTGCGCAGTTCAGCACGCAGGCCGCCGGCGTCGGCGTGGACATCGCCGCGGTCGCCGTCGCCGACGAGGTGGACCCCGCCCGCCGGCTGGTCACCGGGCAGCGGATCGTGCTCGCGCCCGGAGCGTCCGGCATGAGCACCGGATCGCTTCGAGTGGTGCTGAGCCACGAGCTCTTCCACTACGCAGCCCGGGCCGATACCGCGCCAGACGCCCCGACGTGGCTGACCGAAGGTGTCGCCGACTACGTGGCGCGTCCGGCGGCGTCGGTGCCTGCGCGGTTTCGGACACCGGAGGCCCTACCGGCCGACAGTGAATTCACGGCCACGGGGCCGCAACTCAGCGACGCCTATGACCGCTCCTGGTTGTTCTGCCGGTTCATCGCCGAGCAGTACGGCCCGCAGACCCTCAAGCAGCTCTATCTGCGCGCCGCGGCGCCGGGCCGGGTCGACGCGGTGACAGCGTTCCGCGACGTGTTGCACGCCGGACCCGACACGCTGCTGACGCAATGGCGGGCCTGGCTTGCGCGGGCGTCGACCTGATCGTCGGCGGCGGTCACGCTAGCCTGGTCAGGCTATGACCCGAGTCCTGCTGGTTACCAACGACTTTCCGCCGAGGCGTGGCGGGATCCAGTCCTACCTCGAAGAGCTCGTCATGCGCCTGGCGGCCACAGGTGAGCACGAGCTGACGGTGTACGCCCCGAAGTGGAAGGGCGCCGAGGTCTACGACCGACGTGCCGACGCGGCCGGTTACCGCGTCACCCGGCATCCCGGCACGCTGATGCTGCCCGTACCGGCGGTCGAGAACCGGATGCGCCGGCTGATCGACGAGCACCGGATCGACACCGTGTGGTTCGGGGCGGCGGCACCGCTGGCGCTGCTGGGCCCGCGGGCCCGCGCCGCGGGCGCGGCCAAGGTGGTGGCCAGCACCCACGGCCACGAAGTGGGGTGGTCGATGCTGCCGGTGGCGCGGTCGGCGCTGCGCCGCATCGGCGACGGCACCGACACCATCACCTACGTCAGCCGGTACACCCGCGGTCGGTTCGCGTCGGCCTTCGGCCCACACGCCGCGATGGAGCACCTGCCGCCGGGGGTCGACACCGATCGCTTCCGTCCCGATCACGTCGCCCGTGTCGACCTGCGTGCGCGCTACAAGCTGGGGGACCGCCCCACGGTGCTCTGCGTGTCCCGGCTGGTCCCGCGCAAGGGACAGGACGTGCTGATCCGGGCGCTGCCAGAGCTGCGGCGCCGCGTGGACGGGACGGCGCTGGTGATCGTCGGGGGCGGGCCCTATCTGGACACGCTGCGGCGGCTGGCCGCCGAGCATGACGTCGAGGAGCACGTCGTGTTCACCGAGGGCGTGCCCGCAGACGAACTCGCGGCGCACTACACGATCGGCGATGTGTTCGCGATGCCGTGCCGGACCAGGGGGGCGGGCCTGGATGTCGAAGGCCTCGGCATCGTGTTCCTGGAGGCGTCGGCCACCGGTGTCCCGGTGGTGGCGGGCAACTCCGGTGGCGCACCCGAGACCGTGCTCGACGGGGCCACCGGCCGGGTGGTCGACGGCCGCGCCGTCGATCAGGTCACCGAGGCGATCGCCGGTCTGCTCGCCGACCCCGACAACGCCGCCCGGATGGGCGCGCGCGGGCGCGACTGGGTGATGGACAGCTGGCGCTGGGACACCCTGGCCGCCCGGATGGGCGACCTGCTGGCCTGACCTGGATTGGCCGACTAGTCCTTGCGGTACAGCGCCTCGATGTCGTCGGCGAACTTCTCGGCGACCACCTTGCGCTTGACCTTCATCGTCGGGGTCAGCTCACCGGTGTCCTCGGTGAAGTCCACCGGCAGGATGCGGAACTTGCGGATGGCCTCGGCATGCGACACCTGCAGATTGGCTTCCTTGACCGCCCGTTCGACCTCGGCCATCAGGTCCGGATCGGTGGCCAGATCACCCACCGAGGACCCGGAACCCTTGCCGTTGCGCTGTTTCCAGCCGTCGAACGCTTCGGGGTCGATGGTGATCAGCGCCGCGATGAACGGCTGGTTGTCGCCGACCACCATGGCCTGACTGATCAGCGGATGGGCCCGCAGCCGGTCCTCGAGCACCGCGGGGGCGACGTTCTTGCCGCCGGCGGTGACGATCAGTTCCTTCTTGCGGCCGACGATCTTGAGGAAGCCGTCGGAGTCGACCTCGCCCAGATCGCCGGTGTGGAACCAGCCGTCCTCGATGGCCTCGGAGGTGGCCTGGTCGTTGTGCCAGTAGCCGTCGAACACCACGCCGCCGCGCACCATCAGCTCGCCGTCATCGGCGATACGCATGCTGTTGCCCGGCAGCAGCTTTCCGACGGTGCCGACCTTCATGTCGCCGACCCGGTTGACGGTGATGGCGGCGCTGGTCTCGGTCAGGCCGTAACCCTCGTAGATGGTCAGCCCGACACCGCGGTAGAAGTGGCACAGCCGGGCACCCAGCGGTGCGCCGCCCGAGATCGATGCCGTGCAGTCACCGCCGAGGGCGGCCTTGAGCTTGCCGTAGACCAGCTTGTCGAACAGCCCGTGGCGCAGGCGCAGCAGCAGGCCGGGGCCGCCGTTGTCCAGGGCCTCGCTGTACTCGATGGCAGTCTGCGCGGCGATCGCGAAGATCTTGCCCTTACCGTCACTGGCGGCGTTCTGCTCGGCGGTGTTGTAGACCTTCTCGAACACGCGGGGCACCGAGACGACGATCGTGGGCTTGAACACGCCGAACATCGGGACCAGGTTCTTGACGTCGCTGGTGAATCCGACGGTGACCTTGTTGTGGAACGCGCCGATGGTGATCGCCCGGGCCAGGACATGGGCCAGCGGCAGGAACACGAGCAGCCGTTCGCCCTTCTGCAGCAGCGTCGGCATGCAGGTCTTGGCACCGCGGATCTCGTAGACCAGGTTGGAATGGGTCAGCTGGCAGCCCTTGGGTCTGCCGGTGGTGCCCGAGGTGTAGATCAAGGTCGCCGGATGCTCGGCGCGTAGGCCGTCGACCCGCTTGGTCACCTCGTCGGCCTCGACCGACTGGCCCGCAGCGTCGAGTTCGTCGAGCGCCTTGGGGCCCGACCCGTCGATGTGCAGCACGCGCCGCAGATCGGGTAGTTCGCCCACCAGTTCGGCGGCCAGCGTGGCGTGGGCGTCGGTCTCGGCGAACAACAGCACGGCGCCGGAATCCGACAGCACCCACTTGACCTGTTCGGCCGACGAGGTCTCGTAGATCGGAACGGTCAGTGCGCCCACCGACAGGATCGCGAAGTCGAGGATCGCCCATTCGAACCGCGTGGCGCTCAGGATTGCGACGCGGTCACCGGGCTGGACCCCCAGGCCGATCAAACCCCTTGCGGCGGAACGGATCAGCCCCGCCGCCTCGGCGGCGGTGACGTCCTTCCATGCGCCGTCGACCAGGCGCTGGTAGATGACGAAATTCGGGTCGTCGCGCTCGTGTTCGAACACGGCAGAGACGATGTTGTCGTGCTCGGCGACGGGGAACGACGCGGGAACACTTAACTCACGCAATGGTCAAGCCTCTTTCGCTGGTCGATGTTGCGTCCACACTAGTAGGACAAGGTCAGAGGAGTGTGATGGTCCTCACGGATGCCTCGCGGGCCGGCCGCCCGAGGCCAGTTTCGAATACGCGTCGGCGAATGTGTGAAGCTGTGTCGATGAACAGCATCCAGGTGGCTGACGAGACGTTCATCGCCGCCGACGGCGCCGCCGTCGGCGCCATGGTGTCCGATCCCACCCGCTGGCGGCGCTGGTGGCCCGACCTGCAACTTCAGGTGGTAGAAGACCGCGGCGACAAGGGTGTCCGCTGGACGGTCGCCGGGCCGCTCACCGGCACGATGGAGATCTGGCTGCAGCCGATCCTCGACGGTGTCATCCTGCACTATTTCCTGCACGCCGAGCCGTCGGGCGCGGCGGCCTTCGAACTGGCGAAGATGAACATGGCCAAGCTGAACCATCGCCGCAGGGTGGCGGGCAAGAAGATGTCGTTCGAGGTCAAGGCGGAGCTGGAGGCGGCACGTCCGGTCGGCACGGCGCCGCAGCCGCGTTAGGGGGCCGGGTGGTGTGCGGTCGGGGTACCGTTTGACCCCGAGAGGGGTGGGAATCCAGGTCTCTCGGTGACGGGCTTGAAGGGTTAGGGCAGCGACACGTGGCGGACAAGACGGCGCAGACCATCTACATCGATGCGGATCCGGGCACGGTGATGGACGTGATCGCCGACATCGGCTCCTATCCGGAATGGGTCAAGGAGTACAAGGACACCGAGGTACTCGACGCCGACGACGAGGGGTACCCGAAGACGGCGCGCCTGGTGCTCGACGCCGCGGTGCTCAAGGACACCATGGTGCTCGAATACGAGTGGCCCGCCGACCGCGCTTCGGTGCGGTGGTCGCTGGTGTCCAGCTCGTTGCTGAAGAGCCTGGACGGTGCATATCGCTTGGAGCCCAACGGTTCTGGTACTGACGTCACCTACGAGCTGGCCGTGGATCTGCTCATCCCGATGATCGGTCTGCTCAAACGCAAGGCCGAACGCCGACTGACCGACACGGCGTTGAAAGATCTGAAGAAAAGAGTCGAGGGCTGACCCAGACCAGCGAGTTCGATTCTGCTGGCCGCGCCCGGATAAGCCTTTTCGTCGGCAAGGGCGGGGTCGGCAAGTCGACGCTGGCCTCGGCCACCGCGGTGCGCGACGCGCGCGCCGGACTGCGGGTGCTCGCGGTGTCCACCGATCAGGCCCACTCGCTCGGCGACGTGCTCGGGGTGCCTGTGCCACCAACCGGAGCGCGTGAGCCGGTCCGGGTGCTCACCGATGACGCCGACGCCGGTGGCGGCCTGCTCGACGCCCTGGCCCTGGACACGTTGGCTCTGCTCGAGGCCCGGTGGCGTGAGATCGCCCGCCCACTCGCCGAGCGTTTTCCCGAGTCGGATCTGGGAGATGTTGCGCCCGAGGAGCTTTCGGCGCTCCCGGGGATTCAGGAAGTGCTGGGTCTGCACGAGGTGGGGGAGCTGGCCGCCTCCGGCGCGTGGGACCACATCGTGGTCGACTGCGCCTCGACGGCCGATGCGCTGCGCATGCTGACCCTGCCGTCGACATTCGGGCTGTACCTGGAACGCGCCTGGCCGCGGCACCGCCGCCTGTCACCGACCGGAGACAGCGTCGCGTCGGCCGCGATCGTCGACATGCTCGAACGCATCACCGCAGGGGTCGAAGCGCTGTCCGCTCTGCTCACCGACGGTTCGGCGGTCAGCGCCCATCTGGTGCTCACTGCCGAGCGGGTGGTGGCCGCCGAAGCCGCGCGCACGCTGGGATCGCTGACGTTGATGGGTGTCAAGGTCGCCGACCTGATCGTCAATCAGGTTCTGATCCGCGATGATTCATACGAATACCGAAATCTGCCCGACCACCCCGCGTTCGACTGGTACTCCGAGCGAATCGCTGAGCAGCAGGCGGTGCTCGACGGTCTGTCGTCCACCATCGGCGACGTGCAGCTGGTCCTCGCGCCGCACCTGCCCGGCGAGCCGATCGGCCCGAAGGCACTCGGGGATCTCCTCGACAGTGTCCGGCGCCGGGACGGCTCGCCGCCACCGGGCCCGCTGCGGCCCGTCGTCGATCTGGAGTCGGGCGCCGGACTCGAGTCGGTGTACCGGATGCGGCTAGAGTTACCGCACGTCGATTCGGGTTCACTGACGCTGGGCCGGGTCGATGACGATCTGATCATCGGGGTGGGGGGTATGCGGCGCCGGGTCCGGCTGGCCTCGGTGCTGCGGCGGTGCATCGTGATCGACGCTGCGCTCAAGGGCACCGACCTCACGGTGCGTTTCCGACCCAACGCGGAGGTGTGGCCGACATGAGTGGGTCTCATCCCGATCTGGGGCCGGAGCTGCGGCAACTGGCGCAGAGCATCCTGGACCGGCTCGATCCCGCGGTGCGCACCGCGGCGGCGTTGGCCGCCGCGCGGGCCGGCGACGGGCCCGGCAAATGCCAGCAGGTGTGGTGCCCGGTGTGCGCCCTGGCGGCACTGGTGACCGGCGAAGAACACCCGTTGATCACCGTCATCTCCGAACACAGCGTCGCGCTGCTCGCGGTCATCCGAGCCGTCGTCGAAGGGTCGGCCGGCAACGAACCGGACGGCACGCCGCCGGATGGCCCACCGCCCGACGAACCGACAGCGGAGTCGAGTCCGGATCGACCGACCGGCCGCTACCAGCCCATCCCGGTGACGGTCGAGGAGTAGTCCGCCGACCTGTGGTCGCATTCAGAACCGGTGGGTAAAGTTGGCCGGAATGCACCGACAGGTGCGCCCGAAGCGGAGGGTCCATGTGGTATTGGCTGTTCAAGTACGTCTTCATGGGACCCTTGCTGTCCTTGCTTGGCCGGCCGAAAGTCGAAGGGCTGGAACACGTTCCGAGTGACGGCCCGGCGATTCTGGCCAGTAATCACCTCGCCGTGGCGGACAGTTTCTACCTACCGCTGGTGGTGCGTCGCCGGATCACCTTCCTGGCCAAGCAGGAGTACTTCACCGGCACGGGTATCAAGGGCTGGTTCAACCGGTGGTTCTACACCGCGGCCGGCCAGGTGCCGATCGACCGCACCGATGCCGATTCGGCGCAGGCGGCCCTGACCAGCGCGTCGCGCGTCCTGGACCAGGGCAAGCTGCTCGGCATGTACCCCGAGGGCACCCGGTCGCCCGACGGTCGGCTGTACAAGGGCAAGACCGGCCTGGCCCGCCTCGCGCTCGAAACGGGTGTGCCGGTGATTCCGGTCGCGATGATCGGAACCGATGTCGTCAACCCGCCGGGTAGCAAGATGTGGCGGTTCGGTCGCGTCACCGTCCGGTTCGGTGAGCCGATGGACTTCTCCAGGTTCGACGGTATGGCAGGTAACCGATTCATCGAACGCGCCGTGATTGACGAGGTGATCTACGAGCTCATGGAGCTGTCTGGCCAGGAGTACGTCGACATCTACGCCGCCAGCCTCAAAGAAGCGCCCGACTCGGATCCGGTGTCGAACGGTCAGCAGCCGGCCGCTCGGCTCCCGCAGGCCGCCGCCGGCTGATCCGCGCGGCCCGCTGCGCGGTGACCGTCAGCCCGGCGACCACGATCAGCGCCACTGCCCACCAGACATAGGATCCACCGGCGAGTTTGCGCCACCAGGCAGCCGTGGCCTCGTGATGCTCGGGCAGCAGGTCGATCGGTGTCCAGATCATCAGCGCCAGGCCTGCCGCCGACATGAGTCCCAGGATCACGTTGCGGCCGCGCCAGGCCACCACGGCGGTGACGATGATGGTCGGGAGCATCCACACCCAGTGGTGTGACCAGGACACCGGCGACACCACCAGCCCGAACAGCGCGACGCAGATCAGCGCCAGCACCGGCTCGTCGGCGGCCAGGATGCGCCGGGCCGCCCATACCGTCACACCCAGGACGGCAAAGCACGCCAGGGTCCACAGGGCAAACCGCTCGGACTCACCGAGACCCAGCCGGGCCAGCGCGCCTGCGATGTTCTGGTTGGTGTTCAGCGTCGCCGTGCCGATCCGGTCGGTGTCGCGCACCGTCGTGGTCCAGTACTCCCACGAATCGCCCCAGGCCAGCACGAACCCGGCGAGTGTCGCGACGACGAACGACGCCATCGACACCATCACCGCGCGCACGTCGCGCCGCACCACGAGGTACACCAGGAACACCGCCGGGGTCAGTTTGAGCGCGATCGCCAGCCCCAGCAGTACGCCCCGCGGCCAGGGGGTGCGCCGTGGCACGCAGTCGGCGATCACCAGCGTCATCAGCACCACGTTGATCTGGCCGAACTCGAAATTGGCGCGGATCGGTTCGAGGTAGAGGACCGTCGGCGCGACGAGCGCCGTGGCCAGGAACCAGCGCCGCACCGGCGTGTCCGGGAGGACGTCGAGTCTGGTGAGCACGATGACCGTCGACACCACCAGCAGGATCAGCGTGGTCGCGGTGATGGCCGCGCTGGCGCCAGGCAGCGTCAGCCACGCGAACGGGGCGAATGCGATGGCGGCCAGCGGTGGGTAGGTGAACGGCAGATCGATACCGCCCTGCGTGTGAAACGACGTGTCACCGGTGTAAAGAGGTTGTCCGTCCAGCCAGGCCCGCCCACCCATGCGGTAGACGTCGATATCGATGCGGTAGGGGGTGTGGCCGAGCAGGCGCCAGGCCGCGTAGCCGAAGGCGAGAGCGGCCGCCAGGTGGAATGCCCACCATGCGACGCGCCACCCGCCGATCGTCTTCGGGCTCATCCGGGGCCACCGCGCAGTACTCATGACCAGAACAGACTATCGGGGCAGTTAGCTCAGTCGTGCCATCCCCACCGGCGTCGAGTACGAAAAATGCCTGCAAGTAGGCGTAAGTTCTGGCCCGTGTTCACATCGTCACAGGCGCTGGAGTTCGACATCGATCTCCGCCCGGACATCCCGCCCGGCCGGGAGCCGCTGATGTGGTGCCTGATCGCGTTCCTGGTCACCTTCTTCATCACCCGCACGATCGTCCGGTACATCCGCGCGCACGCCGACAGTGACGCACCCAAGAAATGGTGGCAGCCGCGCAACATGGGTCACGGCACCGTGCACATCCACCACATGGTCATCGGGGTGATCCTGGTGATGATCTCGGGGCTGACCATGGTGACCCTCGCCGTCGACGGCGGCGTCCCCGAATTCACCGCAGCGGCGATCTTCTTCGGGATCGGCGCCGCACTCGTGCTCGACGAGTTCGCGTTGATCCTGCACCTGCAGGATGTGTACTGGGCCGAGGACGGCCGCACGTCGGTCGATGCGGTCTTCGCGGCGGTCGCGGTGGCAGGCCTGCTGATTCTCGGGTTCAACCCGCTGTCGTTCTTCGACATCACCATCTGGCGCGAGGACGAGTCGATCGCGGCGCGTGCACTGGTGGTGGGTGTCGCGGTGCTGACGTTGATGCTGGCCGTCATCGTGCTGCTGAAGGGCAAGGTGTGGACCGGCCTGGTCGGCATGTTCATCACGCCGCTGCTGCTCGTCGGCGCGGTCAGGCTGTCGCGACCGCACGCGCCCTGGGCGCGCTGGCGCTACACCACGAAACCCAAGAAGATGCACCGCGCCCTGGAACGGGAACGCTGGCTGCGCAGGCCGGTGGTCCAGGCCAAACTGTGGCTGCAGGACGCCATCGCCGGGATGCCGCATTTCCCCGACGACAAAGAGGTCGATGCCGAGCTGGACCGCGAGATCCATGCCGCCGCGCCGCCCCCCGGCTTGGCGCGGGAGGCGCCGCTGTCCGACAAGCCCCGCGTCGGCGCTGGATAGGGTGCGGCGTGCGGTATTTTTATGACACCGAGTTCATCGACGACGGGCGCACCATCGAGTTGATCTCGATCGGCGTGGTCGCCGAAGACGGTCGCGAATACTACGGTGTCTCAACCGAATTCCCGGCCGAACGGGCCGGCACCTGGGTGCGCACCAACGTGCTGCCGAAGCTGCCGCCACCGTCGTCGCAGCTGTGGCGTTCCCGCAGGCGGATCCGTGAGGACCTCGAGGACTTCTTCGGCATCGACGGCGACGAACCCATCGAACTGTGGGCGTGGGTGGCGGCCTATGACCACGTGGCGTTGTGCCAGCTGTGGGGCCCGATGACGCACCTACCGCCCCAGATTCCGCGGTTCACCCGCGAGTTGCGTCAGGTCTGGGAGGACCACGGCTGCCCGCGGATGCCGCCGCGGCCCAAGGATACCCACGACGCCCTCGTCGATGCCAAGCACAATTTGCTGCGGTTCCAGGTCATGAACGAGACGCCGTCGGGTCATCACGGCTGGGGTCCTTCCTATACATCATGACCACTGAACCGGAGCCCCGCTGACCGCTCCTCCCGCCGAGGTCCGGGGCCCTACCAGCTGGTAAGGAGCGCTGTCGCACGCAGTTACCATGGATGGGTGAACTGGACCGTCGACGTACCCATCGACCAGCTGCCGTCGCTGCCGCCGCTGCCCGACGACCTGCGTCAACGCCTCGATTCGGCATTGGCCAAGCCGGCCGCGCAGCAGCCCAGTTGGGATCCCGACCAGGCCAAGGCGATGCGGAAGGTGCTCGAAAGCGTGCCGCCGGTGACCGTGCCGTCGGAGATCGAGAAGCTGCACAGCCAGCTGGCCGCCGTCGCGCGGGGTGAGGCGTTCCTGCTGCAGGGCGGCGACTGCGCCGAGACCTTCGCCGACAACACCGAACCGCATATCCGTGCCAACATCCGCACGCTGCTGCAGATGGCCGTGGTGCTGACCTACGGCGCCAGCATGCCGGTGGTGAAGATGGCCCGGATCGCCGGCCAGTACGCCAAGCCGCGCTCGTCGGATACCGATGCGCTGGGCCTGCGGTCCTACCGCGGCGACATGATCAACGGTTTCGCCCCGGACGCCGCCGCGCGCGAGCACGATGCATCCCGGTTGGTCCGGGCCTACGCCAACGCGAGCGCCGCCATGAACCTGGTGCGCGCACTGACGTCCTCAGGGCTGGCGTCGCTGCAGCTGGTCCACGACTGGAACCGTGAGTTCGTCCGCACATCGCCGGCGGGTGCCCGATATGAGGCGTTGGCCGGTGAGATCGATCGCGGGTTGCGCTTCATGAACGCCTGCGGGGTCAACGATCGCAACCTGGACACTGCCGAGATCTACGCCAGCCATGAGGCATTGGTGCTCGATTATGAGCGCGCGATGCTGCGGCTCGACGCCGGATCGGGGGAGAACGACTCACCGCGCCTCTACGACCTGTCGGCGCATTATGTGTGGATCGGTGACCGCACCCGTCAACTCGACGGTGCGCACATCGCGTTCGCCGAGGTGATCGCCAACCCGATCGGCGTGAAGATCGGCCCGAACATGACGCCGGAACTGGCCGTCGAGTACGTCGAACGGCTCGACCCGCACAATGTGCCGGGACGCCTGACACTGGTGACCCGCATGGGCAACAACAAGATCCGCGACGTGCTGCCGCCCATCATCGAGAAGGTACAGGCCACCGGCCATCAGGTGATCTGGCAGTGCGACCCGATGCACGGCAACACCCACGAGTCGTCGACGGGCTACAAGACCCGGCACTTCGACCGGAT
>CAMFLL010000128.1 GCA_945957405.1 uncultured Mycolicibacterium sp.
GAGTGTGACGGCGCGTTCGGCCATGGCGCGGTCGACTCGCACGACGGGGACAGCAGCACGCGGCGCGATTTCGTCCACCAGAGCGCCCACCGATGAACAGGTCACGAGCACCGCGTCGACACCGAAGTCGGCGAGCGCGTCGACGTGGCCACGCAACCGGTCGCGCGTCACGTCGTCGACCGCGCCGTCGCGGATCGTCCGCTTGAGCAGGAGCTCGTCGGTGATCACCGTCGTCTGCACACCGGGTAGCAGTTCGCCGGCGAGCTCGGCGAACGTCGCCGCGAGCTGGGAGACGGTGTGGACGATGCCGAGCCGTTGCATGCAGATCTCCGTTCGTAGGGGTGGGGTCGGGCGTGCACCCGTCACGGCATGACCGAACCGTCGGCGTGCAGGCTGGACACGGACTCGACACCGCCGTAGACGACGCCCGTCAGCGATGTTTCCAGCACTTCACCTGGCGCGAGTGCACGGGCCCGGCCGGCCTCGACGGCATCGGACAGTGAACTCGGGTAGCCGGTCCACGGTTCGACGATGGCGTGGTAGGCGCCCCGCCAGCCGCCGTACGACACCCACAGCCACACCACCGGAAAGACCGTGCGGTCGAACGTCAAACCGAAACCTCGCCGGGTGGCGGTGTCGGTACACGCCAGCCAACCGTCGTCGAGTTCAGTCAGGTAGTGCAGGGTGAGGTCGAGTGCTTCGGGGCCGAGAGCACGGCGCATATCGCGCTCACCGAGCATCGGCCAGCGGTACTGCTCGCCGGTGCGGCCCAGCACGCCACCGCCATCCTCGTCGACCTCGCCGCGCCGGGCAGGGACGTCGAAGCGGTGTGCCGGCGAGATCGACTGGACCGGGTGCAGCCCCCAGTTGAAATCGAAGGGGCGGTAGCCGATGTTCTCGATCCGATAGTCGACCGTGAACGCCGAGGCGCCCGCCTCCAACGTCAGCCGTCGCTGCCACCGGGCGGGGGTGATCGGCGTGAGGATCGAGAAGACCAAGACGACGCGTTGGGCCGAACACTCCTCGACCTGCCAGTCAGCGCGCTGGGTCCACAGCTCACCCATGTATGGAATCGAATCACCATGGCGGGTAACCGAAGCCACGCCACCGGGGAACGCCTCGTCCCAGCCGCCGGCCCAGTGATCGTCGAAGTTCGAGCCCAGCGGCGCGCTGTGCGGCGCAATCCGTGGCGCCTGCCAGAGCACGTCGTGGTCGCGGGCCTTGTCGACGATCCGGTAGATCTTGGCCCCCAGCTCCGGCAGGATCTCGAGCGCCACATGCTCGTTTTCCAATCGCAGGCACTGCAGCCCTCGGTAATGCCAGTGCGGATCGAAGTGCACACCCATCAGTAGCACTCGGCGAGCAGCCCGCCGTCGACGACCAGCGCCTCGCCCGTGACGAAGCTCGCGTCGTCCGATGCGAGGAAGAGCACCGCCCGGGCGACCTCACGGGGCCGGCCGATCCGGCCCAGCGGGTATTCGGCCTCGGCCTGTGCCCGCAGGGCGGCGGGGTCCGCGGCTGCCGCGAAATACGCCTCGACCATCTCGGTCTGCATGTCGCCGGGCAGGACGGTGTTGCAGCGGATCCCGTCGCGCCCGTACTTCACGGCGGCGGATTTCGTCATGGCGAGCACGCCGCCCTTGGCGGCGCCGTAGGCGGCCAGCATCGGGTCACCGGCCACCGCGAGGACCGACGACACATTGACGATCGCGCCACCTCCCGCTTCGCGCATCACGCGGATCGCGTGCTTGCATCCGAAGAACGGGCCCTTCAGATTGACCGCGAGGACTCGATCGAGCTGTTCCTCGGTGGTGTCGGCCAGCTCCTGTTCGACCTGGATCGCTGCGTTGTTCACCATGACGTCGAGCCGACCGAACCGCTGCACGGCGTCGTCGACCAGTGCCTCGACCTCGGACTCCTTGGCGACATCGGTGTGGCGATAGACGCCGATGCCGTCCATCACCGCCGCCCCGGCCTCGTCGTTGACGTCGCACCCGATGACGTGGGCACCCTCAGCGGCGAACTCGCGCGCCAGCGCGCTGCCGAGACCGGAGGCGACCCCGGTGACGATCACACTGTGCCTGTTGAACAAACCGCGCCCTTCGGACAAACCACGCTGTTCGGATGACTGCTCGCCTTTGTTGGTCACCCGTCGCAGTGTGCCAACCCAGGGCGTCGCTGCCCACTGTGCTGCACGATGACCCGCCTGTCGCGGCTCATATGCGCAGACAGCCGGCCCCCTCCTAGGTGGCGCGCGACAGTGCCAGCGCCCGCAGCGCGAACCACAGTTCGCTCACGTCGCCGGTAGACCGCATCGAGCGACCCGTCAACTCCTGGATCCGGTTGATCCGATAGTTCACGGTCTGTGTGTGGATGAAGAGCAGTTCGCCGGCCCGGCTCGGCGAGCGATCGCATTCCAGATACACCTGGAGGGTCTGGATCAGTTCGGTGCCCTGCTCGCGGTCGTATTCGATGAGTGGGCCCAGCACGCGGTCGGCCGCGAGCTTGGACTCGGCGAGCGTGCGCGGGAGGAAGGACGGACTGCTGTCGCCGTAGAGCGCGAGCGCCGAGCCGTCCGGGCTGACGGTCTCCAGCGCCCACCGCGCCTGACGGACGGCATCGCCGAGGTTGGCGGTCCCGACGAACGGGTCGCTCAGGCCTGCTCGCCACCGTTCCAGCGTGGTGCGCTCCTCGAAGTCGGTCTGCGGGACGTCGATCGCCCGGACGACCGCGACGGCGACCTGGCCGATGTCACCCAGCAGGAACGGGATACCGCGGATCAGCCATCGGCGCGCGAGCCTTTCGATCGACGCGGGACGGCCGTCGACGGCCAGCACGCGCAGGTCGCCCTCGAGGCGGCGTTCGCGGAACAGTGCGGTCAGGACCGCATGCTCGAGCCTGGCGTTCAGCGCGTCGTGCAGCAGTCCGGCGCCGGCCCGGCGGGAGCGCTCGACGGCCGCATCGACGCGGCCGATCTCCAGAGCACATGCTGCGGCGATCTGTTGCAGGACCGCCAGCCGAGGCCTCGAATCGCCCTCCGGGAAGGCGACCAGACAGGCCGAGCGTTCACTGGCGATCGGCATGGTCAGCGCCGTCCGGTCGTCGACCGTCAGGTTCATCACAAACGGCGCGCGGCCGGAGGAGCGGCTGACCTCGGCGTCGTAGGCGTCCTTCCACGCGCGATCGGGGGTCTCACCGCCGCGGATCAGTGGCTCCCACATCTCTGGGTCGACGACATGCAGCCTGCAGCTGACGACCCGGCTGAGCCGCTCGACGAACTCGGTGCCCGCGAGTGTCTCCCGCAGGCTCGCCATCACCTCGCCGTTCACCCTGGCGATCTGCGTGAACGACTGGTCCTCGCCGCGTGCGTTGGCCGCGGCGACGAACCGGACGTACTGCGCGAAGCCGACCGCGTGCGCGCCGTCGATCACGGGGAAGCCGACCCGGTCGGCCGTGGCGAGCATCTCGTCGGAGAGGTGCGGGCGACGCTCGTCCTCGCCGACCACGATGCCGCTGAGCCCCGCCGCAACCATGTTCTCCACGAACCGCACCTGCGCCGCCGGCTCTTCCGGGACGATGTAACCGCAGGTCAGCACTAGGTCGCCCGGTTCCAACCAGTTCCACGGGTCGAAGGCATCGCTGACGTGTGCCCAGGAGACTCGGCGGTCGAGCCCGGCTTCACCCGCGAGCAGAGTCGCCTGAAGATGCCGCAGCTCGACGATGTCGCGGACGCTGACGCTGCCGGGCACAGTGCCTGGGCGGGCGATCTGTGGCGTCACGACCGGCCCGCTGCATCGAGCCCCACCATGCGGCTTTCGATGCTGGTCATCCCGTCGATCGTAGTCGCGCGGACGGATGATCCGGACTGTTCGGAGACATAGACCGGGGCGTTGCACCTGTGTTCGCACTCAACAGGCGCGCGGCCCTCCTCGGGTCCATGCGACACGGAATAGGGCACATGGGTGAGCCGTTGCCGCTTGAGGGCAGAACCACCACACGGAGGCGTTGCATGAAAATCGGAATCATCGGAGCAGGTCAAATTGGCGGCACACTGGCGCGTCGGTTGAGCCAACTCGGACACGAAGTGGCCGTATCGAACTCGCGTGCTCCCGAGACACTCGCCGACCTTGCGGCCGAAACCGGTGCGACGGCCGTCTGGGCGAAGGACGCGGCGGCCGATGCCGACCTGGTCGTCGTGAGCATTCCGCAGAAGAACGTTCCCGACCTTGCCGACGGCATCGTCGATGCCCGCAAGCCGGGCGCACCCGTAATCGAGACCAACAATTACTACCCCCAGCAGCGCGACGGTGAGATCGCCGCGATCGAGGACGGTCAGGTCGAGAGCGCGTGGGTTGCCGAGCAGATCGGCGCACCGGTGTACAAGGTGTTCAACGGGATCTGGTGGAAGCACCTGCTGGAGAAGGGGACGCCCAGCGGCGCACCTGCGCGCATCGCGCTTCCCATCGCCGGCGAAGACGGCCCAGGCCGTGAACTGGTCAACGGCATCGTCGAACAGCTGGGATTCGATCCCGTCGATGCCGGTCCGATCTCCGAATCCTGGCGTCAGCAGCCCGGAACACCGGTGTACGGCCGGGATTTCGACGCCGACAAGACCGTCACAGCGCTCGCCGAGGCGACGCCCGACCGAACGCCTGACTTCAGCGCCCGTACGGCGTGAGTCGGCGTCAGCGCAGACCGAGCCGGTCGGCCAGCTCGAGAACGGCTTCCGCGCGGGCACGGGTGGGGCCGACACTGCCGTCGTAGGGGCCGGTGGGCGCATCCAGGCGGGCGAGAACGCAACGCGCCTCGTCGATTTCGAGTGGTGACGGGCTGAGCAGGTTGTTGATCGTCTGGGCATGCTCGACGGCCAGACAGAGGCGTCCGGTCATCCCGGCAGCCTTGGTGACCGCGGTGTCACGGGCGAGTTGGCGCGTCTGATCACGCAACGTCGGTCCGTCGATGGGTGCGGGGAGTCCCGCAGCTCTACTGGCGATGACCAGTCGGGCGCGCGTACGCCAGCACGGTCGGGTCGTCACTCATTCCCGTGTCACGACGAAAATCACCGACCCCGAACGCGATTCGAGAACAGCCGGCTGCCCGGGCGATCTCGGAAGCCGACTCGACACCCAGCGCCGATTCGACGAGCGCCACCAACGGCGTGCCGGGCGCCAACCGCGCGACGGTGGCGGCGACGTCGTCGGCGGAATCGGTCTTGGCCAGCATCACGCCGAGGAGGCCTGGGGCGTCGGCGAGCGCGTCCAGATCTGCTTTCCACGCCAGGGTGCTCGTGCTGTTGATGCGCACCCAGGCGTGACCCCCGTGCAGCCATTCGGCAACCGACTGGCGACCGGCTGGTTTCTGCTCGTCCGGCAGCCCGTCCTCGATGTCGAGAACGACAGCATCGGCGTGGCCGACGGCCGCGGCCTCGTACGCTTCGACGCCGCGCGGGGTCCCCGGCTGCAAGAGCCACGTCCGGGCCAGTGACCAGTGCGGCTTCCGGACTCGCTCCGTCACGTGCGGTGAAACAGTCAAGACCTGGACCTTTCGCGTCGTGTTCGCTGTCCATGGTCCGGCCTGGATGACACGGCCGCCACATTGAGCACATAAAGTTCACGACCTCGCCGCGCGGCGTCGACCGGCAGTTGGCGTTCTCACGGCGCGGCTGCCACGGGCCTAGGGTGGAGACCCATGGCGACCTTCGGCTCGTGGCCCACCCCGATCACCTCCGAGCTGGTGGTGCGCGCCGCCGCCGGGCTCGGCGACGTGAGGTTGCGTCCTGACGCCGTGGTCTGGTCCGAGCAACGGCCGGAAGAAGGCGGCCGCACGCAACTCGTCCAGCGCACGGCTGACGGACCGGCTGTCGACCTGCTGCCTGCCGGAGCCAACGCCCGCACGGCTGTCCACGAGTACGGCGGCGGCGCGTGGTGGGTCGCGGGCGACACGTTGTGGTTCACCGACTGGGTGGACCAACGCCTCTACACCGTCACCGGGACTGCGGCCCCAGCAGCGCTGACCCCCGAGCCCGAAGTTCCCCGCGGTGACCGCTGGGCCGACGGGTGCGTGACAGCGGACGGGCGGTGGGCCTTGGTGGTCCGCGAGCACCATCCCGCAGGCGGGGGTCCGGCCGATGTCGTCAACGAGATCGTCGTCCTCGACGCCACGGGTCAGCTGGACCCGCGCGTACTGGTCACCGGCCCGGACTTCGTGTCCGATCCACGGATCTCGTCGGACGGCGAGCGACTGTGCTGGCTGCAGTGGTCGCATCCCGACATGCCTTGGGACGGCACCGAGCTGTGCGTGGCCGCGTTGCAGACCGGCGATACCGGCCCGGTGTCGGGAGACCATCAGGTGGTGGCGGGTCGTCCCGATGCGGCACCGGGTGGCACAGGTGACGGCGAGTCGGTGAGCAATCCCCGGTGGGCTGACGATGGTTCACTCTGGTTCGTCTCCGACCGATCGGACTGGTGGAACCTCTACCGATGGATACCTGGCGAGGACCGTGTCGAAGCCATGGTGACGGCGGCCGCCGAAATCGGTGGTCCGCAATGGGTTTTCGGCCAGTCCTGTTATGCCTTCCTCTCGGGTGGTCGCACCGTCTTTGCTTCGTCACGCGACGGGATCGGGTATCTGGCCGTGCGTCTCGCCGATGGGCGCGTGGTCGACCTCGACGTGCCCTACACGTCATTCGGCTCGATCCAGGCCGATGGCGACCGCGTCGTCTTCGTGGGCGCATCGGCCACCGCGGAGCCGGCAGTGGTCTCGGTGACCGTCGACCCCACCGGCGCTGTCGAGAGCAGCGAAATACTGCGTGCGCCACGTGATCTCGGGATCGAACAGGGCTGGTTCTCGGTACCCGAAGCGATCTCGTTCCCGACCAGCGGCGGGCGGACCGCGCATGCGCTGTTCTACCCACCCACCAACCCAGACGTGGCCGCCGAGCCGGGCGAGCTTCCGCCCCTGCTGGTGCTGATCCACGGCGGCCCCACGAGCGCCGCCCGGGCGATGCTGCAGCTCGGTACGCAGTACTGGACGAGCCGGGGCTTCGCCGTGGTCGACGTGAACTACGGCGGCTCCACCGGCTACGGCCGCGCCTACCGCAACCAGCTGCGCGGGCAGTGGGGAGTCGTCGACCTCGACGACTGCGAAGCGGCCGCCCGCTGGCTGGGCGAGCAGGGCCGTGTCGATCCGGCCAGGCTCTGCATTCGGGGCGGCTCGGCGGGCGGCTACACGACGCTGGCGGTCCTGGCCTTCCGGGACACCTTCGCCGCCGGGGCCAGCCACTACGGCGTGGCTGATCTCGAGGCGCTCGCCACCGAAACCCATAAGTTCGAGAGCCGGTACCTGGACAGCTTGATCGGTCCCTACCCCGAACGCCGCGATCTCTATGTCGCGCGTTCACCCATCCATCACGTCGACGGCTTCGACCGACCCCTGATCGTGTTGCAGGGTCTCGAGGATGAGGTGGTGCCGCCCAACCAGGCCGAGATGATCGTCGGAGCGCTGCGCGCCAAGGGTGTGCCGGTGGCCTACGTGGCGTTCGAGGGTGAACAGCACGGGTTCCGTCAGGCGGCCAACATCCGCCGCGCGCTGGATTCCGAATTGTCTTTCTATGCACAGATATTCGGCTTCACGCTGCCGGAAGCAGAGCACATCCAGCCGGTACCCGTAGAGAACCTGTAGCCGCTCACTCCTTCAGCGAGAAGCCACCTGTGTACGCGTAACGCGGGTCTGCGTCACCAGAGGGCTTCTCGGCGATCGGGCGGACTTGTCGAGCCTCGTCTAGACAAGAAGGAACGTTTCTGCAAACATGTCCCGTGACCCCAATCACAACTTTCCACGGGAGGCTCTACCTGTGAAGAAACGTTTCTGCACTGTAGTTCGGATGCACGGGTGACCGCGCCAGCCGACAAGACGGCGGTGGCGGCACCCATCGCCTCAGACACCTCTGCCGTCACCTCTGTCGAGCACCTCGGTATCGATCACGTACCACCCGCACAGCGCACGTCCACGGCAACCGATCAGTTCTGGATCTGGGCCGGGGCCAACCTTGCACCGATCAACTGGGTTCTGGGCACGCTGGGCCTCGGGTTGGGTCTCAGCCTGTTCGAGACGGTCGGCGTGCTGATCGTCGGCAACGTGCTGGGTTCGGCGCTGTTCGCCCTGTTCTGCGTGATGGGCCAGCGCACCGGCGTCAACGCCATGGTGCTGGCGCGATCAGCTCTGGGCCGCCGCGGCAGTTATCTCGTTGCCGCAGTCATGGTGTTGATGCCCATGGGCTGGGTCGGCGTCAACACCTGGGTGGTGCTGGACTTGGCCGTCGCCGCCGTCGACCGCATGGGTGTCAACGCCGACAGCGGACCCATCCGATACGCCATCGCCGCGGCCATCGTCGTCATCCAGGTCCTCATCACCGCCTGGGGTTTCAATGCGATCCGCCTGTTCGAGCGCTGGACGATGCCGATCGTCCTGGCGGTCATGGTGGTGATGACCATCGTCTCCGGGATTCACGTGCATCCGAGTCTCGCGCCGAGCACGCTGAGCTTCCCGGAGAAGATCTCGGCCGCCAGCACCGTGATGACGGCCATCGGGATCGGTTGGGGCATCACGTGGTTCGTCTACGCTGCCGACTACACCCGATTCACCAACGTCGGTGTCTCCAATCGGCGATTGTTCGCCGTGACGTTCGCCGGCATGTTCGTCCCCGTCGTGTGGCTCGGCATCCTGGGTGCCTATATCGCCTCCGCAGGCGGCGGTGCCGACCCCGCTCAGCTGGTGATCGCCGCGTTCGGCGTGCTCGCGCTACCGGTGCTGCTGTTGATCCTGCACGGGCCGATCGCCACCAACATCGTGGTGATGTACTCCTCGGTGCTGGCCGTTCTGTCCCTGGATCTCAAAGCCACACAATGGAAGATCGCGCTTGGCGGCGGCGCCGTCAGCTCGATGGTGTTGTGGGGGTTTCTCCATTCGGCCAACTTCGCCAACTCAGCCTCGGCGTGGATGTCCGCACTGGTGGTGTGGATTTCGCCGTGGGCCGCCATCACCCTCATCGACTACTTCATCCTGCACCGCGGGCAGTTGGACGTCGGGCAGCTCTATCGGGCCACGTCGACCCGCTGGGCCGACGATGTCAACTGGAAAGCACTGGGCTGCATGATATTCGGCGTTGTCATCGGCGTGCTGTTCATGACGACATCGATCGACGGTCTGCAGGGCCCGGGGGCAGTGACCATCGGCCATGTCGATCTGTCGTGGCTCGCCGGGTCGGTCGCCGCAGCTGTTCCCTACTACCTCCTTGGCCGGCGGACCCGTGTTCCCGCCGGCACCGAAATCCTCTGTCAGAACACGTAGAAGAAAAGGAACGAAAATGTACGACTGGTCCACCGTCGACGTCGACCGCCTGCGGTCCGATCGCCGCCAGGTCATCGCCGAACTCATGAAGCGCAACGGTCTGTCCCATCTACTCCTGACCGGGTTCGACCACATCCGCTATGCCACCGATTACCGCACCCAGATCATCGCCGAGGCCTTCGACTGGTTTGCCGCCGTCGTCGACGTCGACGGCAACGCCGAGATCTTCACCCCGTGGGTGGACCGAACCCACGACGATCCGATCGCAAACCTGCCGTGGATCACCAGGATCCACGCGATGCCGTCCTGGGCACCGATCGTCGGGCACCCCGAAACATGGACGCGCGGGCTCGTCACCGCGCTGACCGGGGCCACCAAGGTCGGCATCGAACTGATCGACCCCCAGGTACTGCATCAACTGCAGGTAGCGCTGCCGGGCACGGAATTCGCACCGGTCGGACGCGAACTCTACGACGCCCGGATCCCCAAGACCGCCGAAGAGATCCGCCTTCTCGAAGACGCCAGCATCGTCAACTCACTGGGCGCCGAGGCGGGATTCAAGGCGGCGCAACCAGGCATGACCGACCACGACATCCTCGCCGCAGTGATGGCCACTTTGCAGGAATCAGGCCCGGAGTTCCTGAGCCACTCGCTGTGCAACCACGACCGCGGAAACGGCGGATGGTTCGCCGAGGGCACCGTGCTCGCCGAGGGCGATCCGTACTTCTTCGACATCGGCGTGTACGGCAAGCTCGGCTACGCCTCGGATATCGCCCGCACCGGTTTCGTCGGTGGCGACACCCGCGCCGAGGTCAAGTCGGTTTACGCAAAGCTGCTCAAGGCGCATGAGATCGGCGCGGAGCTCGCCAAGCCCGGTGTACGCGTCTCCCAGATCGACGACGCTGTCAACGATTACCTGCGACGTGAAGGGTTGCCGACGACGCCGTATTCGATGGGCCATGGTGTCGGTCTGCGGGCGTGTGAGCTGCCGACCATCTACCGTGGAACGATGATGGACCGCGATCAGGTGCTCGTCGAGAACAGTGTCATCTCACTGGAACCCGAAACCGGTCTCGAGGTGGACGGCAAGTTCCTGCTGCTCAAGGTCGAGGACAACTACGTCGTCGAGAAGGACGGCTTGCGCCGCCTCTCGCCGGCCGGTTACGGGCTGAATTTCTGATGAGCACGCGCGGATCCGGCGGGCGGCCCACCTACTTGCGTGCCCTGCTGGTGCAGGACACCGCCGCCGCACGTGACGTCGGTGCGAACGTCCACCGGATCCGCACGGTACTCAGCGAATGGCCCGATGCCGACATCGCCATTTTTCCCGAACTGTTCATCACCGGCTATGAGATCGAGGACTTGCACGCCCTGGCCATGACCGTCGACTCCCCCGCCCTGGCGGACATCGCCCGCGCATGCGCCGACGCGCAGACCGCCTTCATCGGCGGCTACATCGAGACCGACTCCCAAGGGCACCTGTTCAACTCGCTACTCGTCATCGACGCCGACGGTCGTCTCTGCGGCAACTACCGCAAGACCCACCTTTTCGGCGGCGAGGCCGACCTGTTCGACACCGGCGACCAGCTCAAGTGCATTCGCGTCGGTACCGTGTCGGTCGGTCCGATGATCTGCTTCGACATCGAGATCGCCGAAGTTGCACGCACACTCGCCACCGAGCGTCCCGATGTCCTCGTCGCGATCGCCGCCAACATGGACCCGTACCACCATGACCACCTGATCGCCTGCCAGGCGCGGGCGTTGGACAACCGCACGCCGCTGATCTACGTCAACCGTGTGGGATCGGAGGCCGGGTTCGACTTCGTCGGTGGGTCCCGTGTCGTCGGCGCCGACGGATGCGTCCTGAGCGATCTCGGATCGGAGACTGACGCGATGCTGATCGATGTCGCGTTACGCGTGGATGCCGCTGCCGACATCGACTACCTCAGCCACTTGCGACCCGAACTCTACGACCGACGCCGGCGCTGACGTTCGGTACTGGCCCGGATGATCAGCCGCCCGGGCACGACGTGATCGGTTGCTGCCGCGCCGGTTTCGATCTGGTCGATGAGCATGTCCACGGCGCATGTCCCGACCTGCACGGGCGCCAGGTCGACGGCGGTGATCGGGACCCGCGAGTGGGCGATCATCGCACTGTCGCCGAGGCTGGCCACCATCACGTCGCCGGGAATGGACAGCTCGAGTTCGGCTGCGGCAGTTGCGACGCCCAGGGCCAGATGATCGAGTGTCGCCAGGACGGCGTCGGGACGCACTGAGGTGGCGAACAATCGGGCAGCCGCGTCCCGGCCGGCGACTTCGGTGATGCCGCCCTCGACGTACACCACGTGGGGATTGCATCGGTGGGCATTGCACCACGCGGTGTACTGCTCGACGGTGTCCTGTACATAGGAGGTGGTCGGTTCACTCGCCAGCAGCGCCGGGCGGCGCGCCCCGCCCGCCCGGAAGTGATCCAGCACATCGGGAACGACCACCGGATAGTCGTTGTCCACCCACGCGTGCCCCTCGCCGCTGCGCCCGATCGTCACGACGGGCGTGCCGTCCTGGCGCGCGTGTGCCAACAGGTCGCTGTCCTCGGTGGGGTCGACGACGACCGCGCCGTCGTAGGACAGGTTGGGCGGCACCGACTTCGGTGACAATGCCAATGCGTAACCACGGCTGGACGCCTGCACCGCCGCAGCGGTCATGACGTTGACGAAGAAGTCGATACTCCACAACGACGAGACCGACGTTCCCGGTGCCGCTGCTGACAGCAGCAGCAGCCCGGTCCGCGACCGGACGAGACTGCGCGCCGCCGCGCTGGGGCGGTATCCCAGCTCGGTGGCGATATCGCGGATGCGTTGTCGGGTCTCCTCAGGAAGCCGGCCGTTGCCCGACAACGAATCCGACACGGTGGTCACCGAAACGCCGGCCGTGCGGGCAATGTCCTTGATCGTGACCCGCGGACTCCTGCGTGCCGGAGTCACCGCAACGCGTCCATGCGTTGGAGGATCAGCTCCCGGCGCTGCGGAGAACCGGCGGTGAGCATGCGCGAAACCTGTTCATACGCAGCGCGCCACACGGTGTGGGCACCGGAGAAGGCCTCGAGTGTCGCTCGAGCCCCCTCGAGACGCTCGTTGATCGCGCCCAGAGCGTGTGCGACCGCGTCGTCCTCGGAGGAGATCGCGTTGAGCAGCGCCGCGCTGACGTCCCGGTGTGCCAATCCCCGCAGCCGCAACGCGTACCAGCCACCCACCGACACGATTCCCCGTGCGGTGTCGCCACCGACCTCCTTGCCGAGGGCGGCCGGGTCGCCGATGTGGTCGAGTAGATCGTCGGCCAGTTGGAACGCCATCCCGATCTCGTGCCCGAACGCGCGGAAACTCCCCGCCATCTCGGCGTCGGCGCCCTGACTGAGCGCACCGAGTTCAGTGGTTGCCGCCATCAACGCCGCGGTCTTCAAGGCGATGTACTGCAGATGGTCGTCGAGTGAATAGCGTTGGTTCAGAGCCGTTTCCATGAGCTGGCCCTCCCACAGCGACTCCACTGCACCAGCGAAGACACGCGCACATTCCGCACCGAGACCAGCGGCCAGGGCGGCACCCCTGGCCAGTAGCAGGTTGCCGATCGCGATGGCCGTCGCCGGATCAACCGCGGCGTGGATCGCCGGCACGCCGCGGCGCTGCGGACTGTCGTCCATCAAGTCGTCATGGACCAACGACGACATGTGCAGCAGTTCGATCGCGGCCGCCGCGTCAACCGCAGCGCCGGCATCCGACAGCCCCAGTAGCGCCGCCACCTGGAGCGTCAATCGGGGACGAAACAACTTGCCCGGTTCGAGCGCGCGAGCTGCAGCCGGGTGCAGTGCGCTATGGCGTGGATGGACCAGGCTGGATACGTCGTGGACCACGCGATCCAGCAGATCCTCCATACCCGACCTCTCACAGCTGCTGCAGAAACGATTCAGCAGCGACCCTACACCGGGGTACTCCCTGGTCGAGGGTCAGGGCAGCCCCGCCTCCTCAGACGGTAGGGCCACCGGGCCCGTGATAGTCGGCTGCGCCTTCATGGGTTCCACTTGGCCGTTCGCGGCCTGCGCCGGCTGCTCAGTTGTCGTGGTCGCTCCGAGAGTCATGACCTCGGAGCTCACCGCTGGAGGAGGTGGCGGCGAGTGCAGGGCCAGGGAGGTGCCGTGATCACCGGCCCCGATGCTCAGCCAGCCCAATGTCAGTACCGCGCCGGTTCCCGCGACCGCTGCGACAGCCCGGATGTTGATCTTCCTGTGGGCAGCCATGTGCTCAGCCCCTTTTCCTCTGAAGTTGGATCCTGCCTGTTCGGCTACTGGCCCCAGTTGAAGCCTCGATCCCTACTCACACTTCCAGTAGACCCTCGAAGTCTGTTGATATGGCCGAGCTTCCGTGTGAGTTCTCTTGGGAACGCTGTGAACGAAAGGTGACTCGCCGGCTCGGCGGCAAGGCGGCCGTCGCCACGTGATTCACGTTGCGGGACGCGGTTTCTCGCGTGGGAGGGGCCGCGGAGGTCACGCCGGAGATGTTCGAGAGGCACGGTGACCCGCGCATCTGAGCGGCCCGACAGGAGCAGGGCGGTGTGTTGGTCACCGGATCCGGCCAATGCCGCCGAAACCGGCCCTCTAGGCTGGGTGTGCCAATGGGCGCGGCGTGGCGCCGCTGCCTCTGGTCGAGAATCTGTTCGAAGGAGACGTATGCGTCGGCGGCTGCCCAGGTGGGCGATGGTGACAGTGGCAACCGTCGGTGTGGCGCTGCTCGTCAACGGTTGTGAGGCTCAGGTCCGGGGCGCGCCGCCAGCGGATCAGGACACCCCGCGGGCCACGGTTGCAGCCCCACAGGCCTCGCTCCCGGTGCTACCCGAAGCCCCGCCGACACCGGTGGCGTCGCCATTCGACGGTCTCGACGCCCGCGTCCGCCAAGCCACCGCCGACGCTGCGAAGACCGGGGCCGACATCGAGACCGTCGTGCTGGACCGCAACACCGGCCAGACCGTCTCAAACGGCGACACCAAGCCCTTCCCGATCGCGTCGGTGGTGAAGCTGTTCATCGCCGATGACCTACTGCTGCAGGAATCGCAGGGCAAGACGAAACTGTCGGATGCCGACCGTGCGTCACTCGCGGTCATGCTGCGCTCCTCGGATGACAGCGCGGCCCAGATGTTTTGGGACCGCAGCGGCCAGAACGCCATCATCGCGCGCGTCAAGGCCCGGTACGGGTTGGCCGGCACCACGGCGCCCTACAACGGGCACTGGGACGTCACGCAGAGCACCGCAAGCGATCTCGTCCGCTACTACGACATGCTGTTGGACGGCACGGGCGGCCTCCCGCCCGAACAGGCCAACGTCATCATGAGCAATCTCGCGCAATCGACGCCAACCGGAACCGACGGATACCCGCAGCGGTTCGGCATCCCCGAGGGACTCTATGCCGAGCCGGTCGCGGTCAAGCAGGGCTGGTTCTGCTGCTGGAACGGCGCCAACCAGTTGCACGTGTCCACCGGTGCGATCGGACCCGACCGCCGCTACGTCATGGTGATCAGCTCGCTGGATCCCGTCTCCGAAGCAGCAGCCCGCCAGAACATCACCGCGGCCGTCAAGACAATGTTCCCGGGCGGCAAGATCTGACCGGTGTGACACGGCGCCACGCCGGCACATCGCATGTCGGCTTCGTGTCATCTGGGTCGCGAAGTGGACACGGCCGGTCGACGCTACACCTTTAACAGCAGTCACATTGTTAACATCGCCCTGTGCAGGATTCGCCGGGGACGACCACCCTGCGGCCATCCAAGCCGGTATCCCGGCGCGACGCACTGCGCTACGCAGCCGCTGCGTCGGCGCTGGCCGGACTGGGTGCCGTGGCGGCAGGTACCGGCGCGCCGGTGGCGTCGGCCGCGGCCCCCACACTGATCGACTACGCCATGCGTCAGATTCCGGCGCGGGATATCCGGGCCGCGGGCCACGCCGGGGTGATCAACTATGTCTCGACATCGCGTCCCGGATCGTCCTTTGGCGCCAAGCCGATCACCCTGCCCTATGCGCAGTCACTGACCGCTGCTGGGCTGGCGATCGTCAGCAACTATCAGTACGGCAAGCCCGGCGGGACCGCACCGTCCGACTTCACCCGCGGGTACGCCGGTGGCGTCGCCGACGCCCGGACAGCCTGGCAGTTGCATACCGCCGCAGGCGGCGGCCAGAGTGCCCCGGTCTTCTTCAGCGTCGACGACGACATCAACCGCGATACCTGGAACAGCGTTGTGCTGCAATGGTTTCGCGGAATCAACTCGGTGATCGGCGTGCAGCGCACCGGCATCTACGGCGGTATCAATGCCTGCCAGTGGGCCACCGCCGACGGAGTGATCGGCCGGTCACGGTCACCCGGCCATGTCTGGGCGTGGCAGACGCGGTCGTGGTCGAAGGGACAGATCTATCCCGCCGCCGTGCTCTACCAGCGCATCGTGAGCACCGCGTCCAATCCAGGGCCGGTGGTCGGCGGCCTCGAAGTCGACGTCAACGACGCAATGGCTCAGGACGTCGGTCAGTGGAATCTGCATCCCTAGGCGCGTGATCCGGGTCCGACCAACGCTGCGCTGCTAGCGGCGTGTTGTGGTGATGTGCACGTGGTCGTAGTGACCGTAGCCGGATGCTTGCGGACCGGCCGGGGTGTAGTACGTGCCGCGCCAGATCACATCCTGCAACCCGAATCGGGCGGCATTGCTCATCGCGAACGCGAGTATCTGGTCGCCGAGCGCGATGCCTTCGGGGCTTTCGGGGTTGGGGATCATGATGTCGATCGCCAGACCGCTCGGATGCCACGGCTTCGAGTCCGGCCGGACCCCGTCGATGTCGGCGATCTGAGGGAACTGCTGGCTGACGGCCCTGGCGGCCACGATGGTGTTCGGCTGCAACCCGACCTCTGATGCGACGCCGACCGGCAGCGCTTCCGGGATCTGCGCGATCGGCGGCGATACGTCGCCCGGCATCGCGGCGATCGCCGGGTCTCCTGGACCGGGTGCGCTCAGCGGCGGGGGTGTGCTGTCGACGACCGCCTGCTGTTGCGGTGTCAACGCCGCGTACTGCGCCTCTGCGGCGGCAATCTGCTTCAGCAGTTCGCTCAATTTGGCTTGCAGTTCTGCACGCACCGCGGCGGTCGACTCGGCCGCGGCACGGGCCTCGGCGGCCGATCTCTCCGATGCCTGGCCGGCGGTCGCCGCGCGCTCACGTGCTTCCTGGAAGGCTCTCAACTGATCGGCAGCCCTGGCGGCCACCATCCGTTCCAGCGACAGCTCATCGATCAACTGCTGCGGTGAGGCAGCCGTCAGCACCGCCGCGAACTGACCGGTCCGCCCGCTCGTGTAGTTCATCGCGGCGATCCGGTCGACTGCGGCCTGATAGGGCTCCAGCTGGGCGTTCGCCAACTCCAGGGCCGCCAAGTCGACCCGGTGGCGATCAGCAGCCGCTGCCTGCTCAGCCAGCTTGGCGTCAGCATCACGCTGGGCGGCGGTGAGTGCTTCGCGAGTCTGCACCGCCTGCTGGGAGAGCTCATTGAGTTTGGCCATCGCGTCGACCGCGGGATCCGCCTTGACATCGCCCATCGACATGGCCAGCACCACGACTGCGGTCGCAAGACCGCATACGGGTCGTCGCAGAGAGTGGCGCACCCCGGTCACGCGATTATCACGGTCCTTGGCTTGAGGACCGATCCTGGCCCCGGCTGTTGATGTCCTGGGCAAGGCTACGAACTGGCGGCGACGATGTCCACCCGGCGTTGATGTGGTCGCGACCTGCTGTGGTGTCTGGGCTCGTCACGAAGATTTGCTGTGGACCGCGGCCTCAGCGCGGGCGGTGTCGGCTCGGGCCCGGCTGGGCTCAGACCTCGAGGATCCCGGCCGCCGCACCCCAAGTTTCTTGTGGCTCACTGGCTCGGCGTTGCCGGGCCGGACTGCGGTTCTGTGCGACCTGGAGTCGCGTCGCATATCGGTGCGAATGTCCAGCAGTGTTGTGGCCGACCGCCGTTGTCCCAGCCGACCATTGACTGCCGCTCGCAGCATGGCTTGCGGTTCCACTGCAGGCGTGGGCGGGCCGGTGCCCGTGCCGCTGGGCGTCGCCGAGTCGCGTCTTTCT
This sequence comes from uncultured Mycolicibacterium sp., assembly GCA_945957405.1. Classification (GTDB taxonomy): domain Bacteria; phylum Actinomycetota; class Actinomycetes; order Mycobacteriales; family Mycobacteriaceae; genus Mycobacterium. Next base: position 17,495 of record CAMFLL010000128.1, read on the forward strand.
TCAGCGCGACTATTCAGCTGCCTCGTGACCAGATGCCGTTGGCCTGGCCGCCCATTGGCGGCGAGCGGCTCCCGCGTGGTGTCGCGGATCCCGAACGGATTCGACACGGCGTCCGAAAACCCCGCCAACAGCGCACGACCAACCGCACCGGGAACCTCAGCCCATTGGGCCGGCGTGAGACCGGGCCGGGTGCCGAAGGGTACGGGTTCGGCCGGGTCGGTGAGGGTACGTGTGTACCCGGCCGACGGGTCGACATCGGGGTAACCCACGTTCACCAGGATCGTCAGGGCGGGCTGCAGAATCTGAACCAACGGATTGACCAGGTGCAACGACACCGCCCCGTGCGTCGCAGCCGCCACGACGTCGTTGACCACCTCGAACGGCCACTGCAGTGGCATGAGCAACGGCAGCGTGCTGGTGAGCTGCGTGTAGTAGACGGTTTGGTCGCCTGTCGTCGGGATCACCACGACGCCCACCGGCAAGGGCGAGGTGACGTCGATGGTCCGACTCGGGTCGTCGGGGTCGGGGACTCGCGCGACGGCATACACATAGCCGGATTCCGACGGCAGCCTGACGGGCCACGTCGCGGGGGCGGTGCACGTCCCGCCCGGACACCGCGGATCGCGCCAGGCAAACGTATCGGCATAGTCGCGCAGGAACACGGCGCCCACCATCGCGTTCACCACCGCAAAGGGGTTGAACCACGACGGGAAGTCAGTCAGGCCGTCATATTCGCGAGCCACATCGACGAAGCTGGTGTCGACCACCGCCCCGGGAGGCGCACCACCTCCGAAAGCGTTGAAATTCGCTGCCGGCGTGGACAATCTGCCGTCGACCCGCGTGAAGAGGCCTCCGTTCGGCCGGGTCGGGGTGCGCAGCAGCACGGCGGCGACGGTGGTGGGCACCGACGACGGCGAGTTCTGCAGTCGCCGTACGGCTTCCGTCGTCGCCCACGCTCCCAGGCCGTAGGTGTCCATGGCGACGGTTCGCCGAGGATCGGCGGCGTCGCTGGTCATGGCCCTGTACACGACGGCGGGTAAAGGCGTCCTCACACGCAGCGGCTGATCGCATCCGAGCGGAGTGCACCATCCATACGTCGTGAGGTCAGCTCCGGCTGGAAGCGTGACGGTGACGAACCGGGCGTCGGCACTGGCCACCGGGGTCGCGGCGATCGCGACCGCTGCCAGAACCGCCAGGACCTTACCGATCCGCAGCATGGGACCTCACCAGTGACGACGGGTGCAAGTGCGCGTCGACCGACATGGTAAGCCCAGGCCGCTTCCATGCGACAGTGTTGGCATGACCATTTTCGTCGTCGACGCACAAGTGGCCATCGACCTAGCCATTGAGGGCGCGATCATTCCACCGGAGCACAGTCTCACGGCTCCGACATTGCTGCGCTCCCAGGCGCTGGCCCTCGTGTACGCATCGGTGCGCCGCGGCG
>CAMFLL010000129.1 GCA_945957405.1 uncultured Mycolicibacterium sp.
GCCCAGTGCCACCGAACCCCTGAGATGTTCGACCATGTCCACTCCCCTTTACCTTGTGTGGCTCCAGATTTCAGGTCCGCAGCAGCCGCGCCAATGTTGCGACGTCGTCCACGGTCTCGAGGTTTCGGATGAGCTCACCCAACTCGTCCACCGAGTCCGCGGCCAGCACCGTCGCCGCGTTCGCCTTGAATTTGACCATCAGGTCATCCCAGCTCAGCGGGTTCTTGTAATCGCCTTTCTGAACCGGGATGAACTGCGAAAGATCCTTGCCGTCATGGGTTTTCAGCTCGATCCTGATCTGGAAGGGGCCGAAGTCCTGATCGAAGCTCAACGCCGTACGGCGGCACAGATCGATCACCGCCGGGTCGGCAACACGTTCATCGCTGAACTGGTGGGCCCCACCGGCAAGATCGCACAGCGCGACCGCCGCCGCATACTGGGCACTGAACTTGGACTCGAGCCCCGAGGTCGGGACCGGGTAGTTCGGCAGGTGCGACACATTGGGCGCAGCCCACACGTGCACGCTCTCGATGTCGTCGACCTTCAGGCCGTGATCGTTGACGAGGCGCATCGAGGCGTCGACGATGGGATTGCGCCAGCCCGCGCAGGCGAACTCCTTGCGGGTGTTGGTGGTGACCTCATACTCCTTCCCCAGCCCGTCGAGCAGCTGGCCGGCGTCGGTCTGCCCACCGCACATGGTGAAAATCGAGCCGTCGCCATCGAAAATGTCTTCGGGAGCGGTGAACCCGAGCTCGGCGAGCATCGCGGAGTAGACGCCGTTCTGCGCGGCGTTCGCGGCGTTCTGGGCCTTACCCATGGTGCCGAAGGAGCGCATGGTTCCCGAGGCGTAGCCCGCGGCGATACCGAAACTTCGCCGCATCTGCACGCCGTCGAGTCCGGTCAGGCGCCCGCCTGCGACGGTGGCGCCGAAGTGTCCCAGATACCCGGTGGCGTGGATCCTGCGTTTCGACAGATGCCGCGCAAAACTGTTGGCCCGTCCCAGCCGGCAACCGACCTCGAAACCGATTGCGTACGCGGCGATCAGGTCCCTGCCGGACCGGTGCAGCGACTCCGCCATCGGCAGTGCCGCACCCACGACGGGCGCACTCATGTGGGTGCCGACCCGGTGCTGGGTGTCGTCGTAGTCCATGACGTGCGCGGCGTAGCCGTTCACCAGGGCGGCGAGCGGCATGCTGGCCGTCACCGCGCTGCCGGCGACGGTCGAACCCACGCCCGTCGGGTCGGCAGCGATGACACTGCGCACGATCCCGGTGGCGGGGTCGGCCGCCCCGACGAGGATCACACCGATGGTGTCCAGGAGGCCGCGCTTGGCCTCGTCCACCACATCATCCGCCAGGTCCTCGAACGTCGTATCAGTGGCGAAAGCTGCCATGCGGTCGGTGAGAGTCGGATCCGATGACGTCGCTGTCACTGCACCTCCATATGGTCACCGTGGGCGACAGTGTTCAAGTGTGTACTGCACCGCACAATAGGACTCGGAAAATGTGATGTCAACCACACTCGACTATGAAGAGGCTTCTCACCTGCAGGATTGCGTCGAAGTAGAGACTGTATCCTTTTGTACTCTGCTCACGTTCTGGTCAAGAAGGGTTGGGTCGACGCCATGTTCATCGCCGACTCCCAGGTGCACATCTGGGCTGCCGAGACACCCGAGCGCCCGTGGCGCGCCGGACCCCGAAACGCGCCGCACCGGCCCGAACCGTTCACCAAGGACGACCTGCTGGCGGAGATGGACGCCGCGGGCGTGACGAGGGCGGTCCTGGTACCACCGTCGCTCGAGGGTGACCGCAACGACCTGGTGCTGGACGCGGCGGCCCAGCACCCCGACCGGTTTGTCGCGATGGGCCGCATCGGCCTGGATGACCCCGGCAATATCGCTCTGGTCCAGGCGCTGAAGAATCAGCCCGGGATGCGCGGCTTCCGAGTCACGTTCGCCTCGGCGGGAAAGGTGATCTCCACCGCGCGCGACGCCTCCTGGCTGTGGTCGGCCGCCGAACGCGAAGGGGTGCCGCTGATGATCAGCCAGAGCCCGGATCTGTTCGGCGACATCAGGTACATCGCCGAGAGCCACCCCGGGCTCGCGATCGCCGTCGACCACTTCGCGGTGGTCCGGCACAAACTAGACGATGACGCCTTCGCGAACATGCCGAAGCTCGTGGCGCTGGCCGCACTGCCCAACATCTCGGTCAAGATGTCGGCGCTCCCCTGCTATTCATCCGAGGATTACCCGTACCGGGGTATCCACCGTCATCTCGAGCAGGCATATGACGCATTCGGCCCCGAAAGGCTGTTCTGGGGAACTGATTTCACCAGGCTGCCCTGTACCTACCGCCAGGCGGTCACGCTGTTCACCGAAGAACTGCCGTTCCTGAGCGACCACGACAAGGAGTGGATCATGGGAAAGGCCCTGTGCGCGTGGCTGGGCTGGGAGCTACCGGCCGGGGTGTGACCGTCACCCGCGAGCGATCACTGAGGTACAGAAATGTGGCGAAATTTCGTACCTCAGTGAGCGCTCACCTCTGTGAACAGGTCACCCCGTAAGCCGCGGAGGGGGCAATACCGATCGCCGGGCGAGGAAACGCGCTGGAGATACAACCGTCCTCGACCGCACCGTCGATGGCCAGAGCGACGCCCCGCAGGTCAAGAGGTGGGCAATCCCAGCGGGCGACATCCACATCGGCCAGGCTCAGGCGTGGCACGAAGAGACCGTAGCGCCGGCAAATCCGCCGCATCGCCGCAATGGTCGCGCGCACGGTCGCCACGCCACATTCCCCGTGCACCAGTGTCCGGTGCACCCCGATCAATTCCAGGCCGGGTGCTGCGACGATGTCTGCGACCAGAGCATCGGCAGTGCACCCGGTGAGGTCGATCAGCACGCGTTGGCGCTGCGGCGTCGAGGACGCCAGCAGGTCGACCTGCGGGTGCGACTGCACGACGAATCGGCCGGCGCCCGCGGTGAGCCCGGCCGTGATCACGTCCTCCGACCGGTTGTCGGCATGCACGATCAGACGTTGCGCCAGCACACCGCTGTACAGCGCGAGCCCGACGTCGCCTGCCGTCGCCACGTCGACGGCCACGCCATGGCGCAACACCCACTGCCTGGCCGGCTGCACCCGCAGCACATCAACTGGGTAACTGACCGAGGCGGAACGAAACGCCTTGCGATACATCGCACAGCGACGCACGGTCGCGGTCTCCCCCACGCCCACCTCGTCGATGGCGCGATATGGCGCCGCACCGGCGCGCGTGAAGAGTCGAGCCCGCCCCGGAACCAGCGCCGTCATGCCACACCGCCAGAAGGTATCGACACCGTGACATCCGGCCGCGGGAAACGCATTGCCGCACAGGCATCTTCCAGCGAATCCCCGATATCAGCGGCAAATCGCCGCCGGGCCTCCTCCGATGCCGCGCCGAGATGCGTACCACCGAGGTGCAGCCGGGTGAGGACGACCCCGAAGCGATGATGAATGTGCTCCATCTGGGCAATGGCGTCGCCGATCGCGGCGGGTACGCTGACCGCGTCCGAGACACCCCACCCGATCGCGCAGTAAAGCCCCACCATGCAGGAGTAGCGCTGTCTCACAATCGCTTCCGTGGCGCGGTCGGCTGCGGTCGAACCGACGGTGAAACCGTCACCCGCGACGTCGCATATCCGCAACAGCAGATGGTGCGCGCGCCCGTCGGCGCGGGGCCGGATCGCATCGATTTCGGCCAAAGTGCCGGCGGCCAGGCGGCCAACCGCCTCGCGCGTGATCTGGCTGATGTGTCGGGGCTCGACGGTGGTGCAGTGCAGTGTGACCAGATTGGGATCGATGCGGGCACGGACGGCCAGATCCCAATCGGGCACAGTGCGGGCATCGACGGACCAATGGTGACCTCGGACCCATGCTGCCGCCGGCCCCGACGCCAATACCGATGCGGGCAGCGACACTTCGAACGGAGCCAGTGCAGCCCGGCAGGCGTCGAGCGAGCCGGTTTCACCGGACTCCAGCGGACGGTCGCCCGGAAGGGCACTGCGACGTAGATCGAACGACCTGAACATGGGCGACAGCAACATCGGTACCTTCTTCGGCACTGCCCTGGCCTGCTGCCAGCGGCGACGACTCCAACACTTCCCGTCGGCGACACCGAAAGCTCGTGTTCTTGCGAGTTCTTGACGCCTCGCACGCAAACTTTGACGCCATCGCATCCTGAGTTGCTTGACAAGCTCTTGACGGAGGGTGTGTCCGGGAGCACATCGGCGCAGGAAGACATGATTTTCCGGGCCTTGACGGCCGCGCATGTACGGAGACCGTAAAGGGCAGGCACCACCGCGTAAAGAAACCGTCAACGACCCCGCTCCCCCGCGCTTCGGCGACCTAGTTTCGACTTCGTCCAGTACGCGAGCGCGACCGGACACCACGAGTAGTAGCCATGAACGGAGCGACATGGGTGTTGTCATTTTCATCGTGCTGACGGTGGCGATTTTCGCCGTCCTCGGCCTGGTGCAGAAGTTGGTCGAAGGACTGTGAGTTACGAAAACGTCATCGGCCTGGTCCTGGCGGTGGTGCTGGCGCTCTTCATGGCTGCTGCCCTGCTTTTTCCCGAAAGGTTCTAGTGAGTACCACCACCGCGGGGATCACCTTCCTCGTCACACTGGTCATCGCACTGGCGGCCGTACACGTGCCGCTGGGCGACTACATGTACCGCGTCTACACCTCCACCAAGGACTCGCGCGCCGAGCGAGTCATCTACCGGATGATCGGGGCCGATCCCAAGTCCGAGCAGAGCTGGGGCGCCTACGCCCGCAGCGTGCTCGCGTTCTCGGCCGTCAGCATCCTGTTCCTGTTCGTGTTCCAGCTGGTCCAGGGCAGGCTGCCGCTGCACCTCAACGACCCCGGCACCGCGATGACGCCGGCGCTGGCCTGGAATACCGCGATCAGTTTCGTGACCAACACGAACTGGCAGGCCTATTCGGGTGAATCGACCCAGGGGCACCTGGTACAGATGGCGGGCCTGTCGGTGCAGAACTTCGTCTCCGCGGCGGTCGGTATGGCTGTGGCCGTGGCATTGGTTCGCGGGTTCGCCCGCCGCCATGCCGGTGAACTGGGTAACTTCTGGGTCGACCTGGTGCGCGGGTCCATTCGCATCCTGCTGCCGATATCGGTTGTCGCAGCGGTGATCCTGGTCGCCGGCGGCGTGATCCAGAACTTCCAGTTGCACGACCATGTGGTCAACACCCTGGCCGGTGCGCAGCAGATCATCCCCGGCGGCCCGGTGGCCAGCCAGGAGGTGATCAAGGAACTCGGTACCAACGGCGGCGGATTCTTCAACGCCAACTCGGCGCATCCCTTCGAGAACCCGACCACCTGGACCAACTGGGTCGAGATCTTCCTGCTGCTGGTGATCGCCTTCTCCTTGCCGCGGACCTTCGGCCGCATGGTGGAGAGCCGCAAGCAGGGCTACGCGATCGTCGCCGTGATGAGCGTCATCGCGCTCATCAGCACCTCACTGACGATGTTCTTCCAGCTGCAGAGCCACGGCACGGTGCCGACCGCGATCGGTGCGGCCACCGAAGGCGTCGAACAACGGTTCGGCGTGGCGGATTCCGCGATTTTCGCCTCGGCAACCACCTTGACATCGACGGGTGCAGTGAACTCGTTCCATGATTCGTACACCAGCCTCGGCGGGCTCATGACGATGTTCAACATGCAACTCGGCGAAATCGCGCCCGGCGGCGTGGGTTCGGGTCTGGTGGGCATGCTGATCCTCGCGGTGATCACGGTGTTCGTCGCCGGCCTGATGGTCGGCCGGACACCCGAATACCTGGGCAAGAAGATCACCCCACGCGAAATCAAGTTGGCGGCAAGTTATTTCCTGGTGACACCGCTGATCGTGTTGACGGGCACGGCGATCGCGATGGCACTTCCCGGGCAGCGCGCCAGCATGCTCAACACCGGCCCGCACGGCCTGTCGGAGGTGCTCTACGCATTCACCTCGGCGGCCAACAACAACGGCTCGGCGTTCGCCGGCATCTCCGTGAACACCGACTGGTACAACACGGCGCTCGGTCTGGCGATGGTGTTCGGCCGTTTCCTGCCGATCATCCTGGCCTTGGCGCTGGCCGGATCGCTGGCCAGGCAGGGCCACACCCCGGAATCGATCGGCACGCTGCCGACCCACCGACCACAGTTTGTCGGCATGGTCACCGGTGTCACGTTGATCCTGGTCGCGCTGACGTTCCTCCCCATGCTCGCGCTCGGCCCCCTTGCTGAAGGAATTCACTAGAAATGACGGTTACACAAGTGGTTACAGCTACTCAGAAACCTGAGAAACCACAGACGAAGACACGCGTGCAGGGTGGCCTGTTGGACCCCAAACAGTTGTGGCGGTCCTTGCCGGACGCCCTGCGCAAGCTCGACCCACGAACGCTGTGGCGCAACCCGGTGATGTTCATCGTCGAGATCGGCGCCGTGTGGAGCACGCTTCTCGCGATCACGACCCCCAGTTGGTTCGGCTGGCTGATCGTGGTCTGGCTGTGGCTGACGGTGGTGTTCGCCAATCTCGCCGAGGCCGTCGCCGAAGGCCGCGGTAAGGCACAGGCGGAGACGCTGCGAAAGACCAAGGCCGACACCATGGCCCGGCGCCTCACTGGCTGGGAGCCCGGCACGCCGGGAACCGAGGAAGAGGTCGCGGCTCCGCTGCTGCGCCAGGGTGACGTCGTGGTCGTGGAGGCTGGCCAGGTCATCCCGGGCGACGGCGAGGTCGTCGAAGGTATTGCCTCCGTTGATGAGTCGGCGATCACCGGTGAATCGGCCCCTGTCATCCGCGAGTCGGGTGGCGACCGCTCGTCGGTCACCGGCGGCACCACGGTACTGTCGGACCGCATCGTGGTCAGGGTCACCCAGAAGCCCGGCGAGAGTTTCATCGACCGGATGATCGCCCTGGTCGAAGGCGCCAACCGGCAGAAGACCCCGAATGAGATCGCGCTCAACATCTTGCTGGCCGCGCTCACCATCATCTTCGTGTTCGCCGTGGCGACGCTGCAGCCCCTGGCCATCTTCTCCAAGGCCAGCAATCCCGGGGTGCCCGACTCGCTGGCGCTGACCGGTGACGGTGTCAGTGGCATCGTCATGGTCGCGCTGCTGGTATGCCTGATCCCGACCACCATCGGCGCGCTGCTGTCGGCGATCGGTATCGCCGGCATGGACCGCCTGGTGCAGCGAAACGTGCTCGCGATGTCCGGGCGCGCCGTCGAGGCCGCCGGCGACGTCAACACCCTGTTGCTGGACAAGACCGGAACGATCACCCTGGGCAACCGGCAGGCGTCGGAATTCATCCCGCTGCCCGGTGTCAGCGAGGAACAACTCGCCGATGCCGCGCAGCTGTCGAGCCTGTCCGACGAGACGCCCGAAGGCCGCTCCATCGTGGTGTTCGCCAAAGCGCAGTACGGCCTGCGGGCACGTACCCCCGGTGAGCTGAACAACGCCCGCTGGGTCGAGTTCTCCGCGGCGACCCGGATGTCCGGTGTCGACCTGGGCCACGGTCACCTGCTGCGCAAGGGCGCAGCGAGCACCGTCGCCGAATGGGTTCGCTCCCAAGGCGGTAGGGTGCCGACGGAACTGGGCATCGTGGTCGACGGGATCTCGGCCGCCGGCGGCACACCGCTGGTGGTGGCCCAGGTGGCCGACGGAAAAGCTGAACTGCTCGGCGTCATCCACCTCAAGGACGTCGTCAAGCAGGGCATGCGGGAGCGCTTCGACGAGATGCGCAAGATGGGCATCCGTACGGTGATGATCACCGGCGACAACCCGTTGACCGCCAAGGCCATTGCCGATGAGGCCGGCGTCGACGACTTCCTGGCCGAAGCCACTCCCGAGGACAAGCTCGAGCTGATCAAGCGCGAACAGGCGGGCGGCAAACTGGTCGCGATGACCGGTGACGGCACCAACGACGCTCCTGCGCTGGCCCAGGCCGACGTCGGGGTCGCGATGAACACCGGCACCTCGGCGGCCAAAGAGGCCGGCAACATGGTGGATCTGGACTCCGACCCGACCAAGCTCATCGAGATCGTCGAGATCGGTAAGCAGTTGCTGATCACGCGTGGTGCGCTGACGACGTTCTCGATCGCCAACGACATCGCGAAGTACTTCGCGATCATCCCCGCGATGTTCGTGGTGCTGTTCCCGGGCCTGGACCTGCTGAACATCATGCGGCTGCACAGCCCGCAGTCGGCGATCCTGTCGGCGGTGATCTTCAACGCCATCGTCATCATCGCCCTGATCCCGCTGTCACTGCGCGGTGTGCGGTACACGCCCAGCAGTGCGTCGAAGTTGTTGAGCCGCAATCTCTACATCTACGGCCTCGGCGGCATCATCGCTCCTTTCATCGGGATCAAACTGATCGATCTCGTTGTCCAACTCCTCCCAGGAATGTCCTAAAACATGAAGATCTCCAGTGTGATTCGCCAACATTGGGCTGCGCTTCGCGCGCTCCTGATCCTGACCGTTCTGCTCGGGTTGTTCTACCCGGTGCTGATCTGGCTCGTCGCTCAGATACCGGGACTGCGGGACAACGCCAACGGATCGATCATCGAGGTCGACGGTAAACCCGTGGGTAGCAAGCTCATCGGCCAACTGTTCACCGATGCCGACGGCAACGCGCTGCCGCAGTACTTCCAGAGCCGGCCGTCGGCGGCGGGGGACGGGTACGACCCGATGGCCACCAGCGCATCCAACCTCGGCCCCGAAAGCATCGTCGACACCCTCGGTGACCCCTCGCTACCGGCGGACGACAACGGCTACAAGTCCAGCCTGCTGACCCTGGTCTGCGAGCGCAGCAAGGCCGCGGGGGAACTCGACAATGCCGACGGCACCCGACCGTTCTGCACCGGTGACGGTGTCGGGGCGGTGCTGTCGGTGATCGGCCCGCGCGATCTTCGCGGCAACGTGATCCATCCGACCCGCGTGGTCAGCGTCAACGAGCCGTGCGCCTCGACCCCGCAAACCTTCCTGAACACCTATGAAGGTGTGCGCGTGGAATGCGCCAAGTTCGGTGAGGACTACTCGATCGGACAGATCGTCCCGATCCGCGGCGCCGCCCCGGCCGACAGCGCTGTGCCCGCCGATGCCGTCACCGCCAGCGGAAGTGGTTTGGACCCTCACATCTCCCCCGCCTACGCCGACCTGCAGATCAAACGGGTCGCCCAGGCGCGTGGCGTCAGCGAGGCCGACATCCGGCAGGCCGTCGCCGACAACACCGCCGGACGCGGCCTCGGGTTCCTTGGCGAACCGCGGGTCAACGTGCTGGAACTCAACCTGGAATTGGACCAGAAGTACCCCGCGAACGGCTGATGCAACGGAAATCTGGAGGGTCGATGAGGCGGCGGGGTGGAAGATAGCACTGTGGACACCGTGCATCCGCCACGCGTGAGCAGCGGCTCGGAGCCGCCGCCGAACACCGCGGGCAGATCTGATGCGCGGCCTGGCTCGAAGGGCTCCAAGCCCAAGCGGGGCGAGCTGCGCATCTACCTGGGTGCCGCGCCGGGCGTCGGGAAGACGTTCGCGATGCTCGGCGAGGCCCACCGCCGGCTGGAACGCGGCACCGACCTGGTGGCCGCGGTGGTCGAGACCCACGGCCGCAAGAAGACCGCCGAACTGCTGCACGACATCGAGGTCATCCCGCCGCACTACATCGAATACCGCGGTGGTCGGTTTCCCGAACTCGACGTGCCCGCCGTGCTGGCCCGCGACCCGCAGGTGGTACTGGTCGACGAGCTGGCCCACACCAACACCCCGGGCAGCAAGAACCCGAAACGCTGGCAGGACGTCGAGGAACTGCTGGCGGCCGGGATCACCGTGATCTCCACCGTCAACGTGCAGCATCTCGAGAGTCTCAACGACGTCGTCGCGCAGATCACCGGAATCGAACAGCAGGAGACGGTACCCGACGAGATCGTGCGTGCCGCGGCTCAGATCGAACTGGTCGACATCACGCCGGAAGCATTGCGGCGCAGGCTCTCCCACGGCAACGTGTACGCCCCTGAGAAGGTCGACGCGGCACTGTCCAACTACTTCCGGCGCGGCAACCTCACGGCGCTGCGTGAACTGGCGCTGCTCTGGCTGGCCGATCAGGTCGACGCGGCGCTGGCGAAATACCGTGCCGAGAACAAGATCACCGCGACCTGGGAGGCCCGCGAGCGCGTCGTCGTCGCGGTCACCGGGGGCAGTGAATCCGAAACCCTGGTGCGGCGCGCTTCCCGCATCGCATCGAAGTCCAGCGCCGAGTTGATGATCGTGCACGTCGTCCGCGGTGACGGGTTGTCTGGTGTGGCCGCGCCGCAGATGAACAAGGTCCGCGAACTCGCGACCAGCCTGGGTGCGACACTGCACACCGTCGTAGGTGATGACGTGCCCGCCGCGCTGTTGGATTTCTCCCGCGAGATGAACGCCACGCAACTGGTGCTGGGGACATCGCGTCGATCGCGGTGGGCCAGGATGTTCGACGAGGGTATCGGCGCTGCCGTCGTGCAGAACTCGGGCAAGATCGACGTGCACATGGTGACCCACGAGCAGGCCAGGCGTGGCATCTCCTGGCGGACCGTCGCGCCGCACGAACGCCGGGTGGTGTCCTGGCTGGCGGCGCTGGTGGTGCCATCGGTCATCTGCGCCATCACGGTGGCAGCCCTGGACGAGTTCCTGTCGATCGCCGGGGAGAGCGCGCTGTTCTTCGTCGGCGTGCTACTGGTCGCTCTGCTCGGCGGTGTCGCCCCGGCAGTGCTGTCCGCGCTGTGGTCCGGCCTGCTGCTCAACTATTTCCTGACGGACCCGCGCTACACATTCACGATCGCCGAACCCGACGCCGCGGTGACCGAGATCGTCATGCTGATGCTGGCCGTCGCGGTGGCGATCCTGGTGGACAACGCGGCCAACCGGGCCAGGGAGGCCCGGCACGCATCGCAGGAGGCCGAGCTGCTGGCGCTGTTCGCCGGATCGGTGTTGCGTGGCGCGGATCTCGAGACGCTGCTCGAACGCGTCCGTGAGACCTATTCCCAGCGCGCGGTGAGCATGCTTCGCGTCCGTGGCGACCATGAGCAGATCGTGGCCTGTGTCGGCCAGAACCCGTGCGCGTCCACCGATACCGCCGACACCGCCATCGAGGTGGGCGACGACGAGTTCTGGATGTTGATGGCCGGTCGCAGCCTGCCCGCGCGGGACCGCAAGGTGTTGACCGCGGTGGCCAAACAGGCGTCGGGCCTGGTGCGGCAGCGCGAACTCGCCGAGGAGGCCAGTAAGGCCGAGGCCATCGAGAAGGCCGACGAACTGCGGCGCTCGCTGCTGTCGGCGGTCAGCCACGACCTGCGCACGCCGCTGGCCGCCGCCAAGGCCGCCGTGTCGAGCCTGCGCGCCGACGACGTCGGCTTCTCGGCGGAGGACACGGCCGAATTGCTGGCCACCGTCGAGGAATCGATCGACCAACTGACCGCACTGGTGGGTAACCTGCTGGACTCGTCGCGCCTGGCGGCCGGCGTGGTCCAGCCCGAAGTCCGCCGCGTGTACCTCGAAGAGGTGGTGCAACGCGCCCTTCTGGGAATCAGCAGGGGCACAACCGGGTTCGGTCGTCATGGGCTGGACCGCATCAAGGTCGACGTCGACGACGCGGTGCTGATGGCCGATGCCGGCCTCCTGGAGCGGGTCCTCGCCAATCTGATCGACAACGCGCTGCGGTACGCACCGGACAGTACCGTCCGGATCAATGCCGGCCGGGTCGCCGACCGGATGTTGATCAACGTCGTCGACGAAGGTCCCGGAGTGCCCCGCGGCACCGAGGATCAGCTGTTCGTGGCGTTCCAGCGACTTGGCGACCAGAACAACAAATACGGTGTCGGGCTGGGCCTTTCGGTGGCGCGCGGATTCGTCGAGGCGATGGATGGCACGATAACTGCGACCGACACTCCCGGCGGCGGGCTGACTGTGGTGGTCGACCTGCCCGCCGCGGCCGGTGAGGACCGCCGATGACGCCGCTCAAGACCCGCGTTCTGGTGATCGACGACGAGCCGCAGATCCTGCGCGCGTTGCGGATCAACCTGTCGGTACGCGGTTACGAGGTGACCACGGCCGCCACCGGGACCGCCGCGCTTCGGGCCGCCGCCGACCACAAGCCCGACGTCGTGATCCTCGACCTCGGCCTGCCCGACATGTCGGGCATCGATGTGCTCGCCGGCCTCCGGGGGTGGCTCACCGCGCCGGTGATCGTTCTGTCGGCCCGCACCGACTCGTCGGACAAGGTCGAAGCCCTCGATGCGGGCGCGGACGACTACGTCACGAAACCGTTCGGCATGGACGAGTTCCTGGCGCGCCTTCGGGCCGCGGTCAGGCGGGGCGCCACATCGGCCGACACCGATGAGCCGGTGATCGAAACATCCTCGTTCACCGTCGATCTCGCGGCCAAGAAGGTCACCAGGAACGGCGTCGAGGTCCATCTGACGCCGACCGAGTGGGGCATGCTGGAGATGCTGGTGCGCAACCGCGGGAAACTCGTGGGCCGAGAAGAACTGCTCAAAGAGGTCTGGGGGCCCGCCTACGCGAAGGAAACCCATTACCTGCGGGTGTACCTGGCGCAGCTGCGCCGCAAGCTCGAGGTGGATCCCTCCCACCCCAAACATCTGCTGACCGAAGCCGGGATGGGGTACCGCTTCCAGGAATGACCGGGAGCCTCACAGCTGGGCGTCAGGTCACCGTCACCTGATCGACGTCCAGCGTTCCCTTGACGCTCGCCTGCCTGATCACCGGCCGGTGCCACGCTAGACGCAACCCACGTCGTTTCAGCGAAAGGCCAGACAATGGCGGACAATTCGCAGGCTTACAACAGTGTCTGGCAGCTGCGCGGCGACTCGTGGTGCCGGCTCGAGGAGGCTGCCGACCGGCTCAACCGGCCCACCACCACCGGCAAACTGAAAGAGAAGTACGTCGACATCTGCCGCGACCTGTTGATCAAGCTGACGCCGCTGGAACCGTACTGGGCCTATCCCGGCTCCCCGCAGTTCGCCAAGGTGCAGCGCCTGTTCGCGGGCGGCAACTACGACAAGTTCTTCCACGCCGTCTCGCGCATCAACCGCGCGCTGACCACCGAGTCGTACCGCAGCGGCGACGTCGATCACGCCGGGCTCGACGAGCAGGACATGTTCCCCACCGATCCACGCACGCTCGAACAGCCCTCGGCCCACAAGAAGGACCAGCTGTACTTCGAGGTGCTGGTCGTCGAGTCGATGACCGAGGCGCAGGAACGGGCGCTGCGTAAGGAGGTCCGCAGCTGGCGCAGGCCCGATGACGAGTTCGTCTACGAATTGGTGGTGGTCTCCAGCGGTGACGAGGCCCTGATCGCCGCCCGGCTCAACGTCAACCTGCAGGCCGTGGTCATCCGGCGCCGGTTCAGCCATCAGTCGACGCGGGACCTGTCGGCCCTCGACGAATTCGTCGACCATGCCGTCTCCGACGAACTCGCCGACCACCAGTCGCCCGACGAACGCGCCGAGATCCTGGCCACCTCGCTGTCGGAGTTGCGGCCCGAACTCGACCTGTACCTGATGACCGAGATCGAGGTCGAGGACATCGCCGGTCGCCTCGGTCAGCATTTCCGGCGTGTCTTCCATGCTCGCGAGGGCTTTCTCGAACTGCATCTGAGCGTGCTGCACGGCGTCGCCGCGCGCTACCGGACGCCGTTCTTCAGCGCCCTCAAGCAGTACAGCCACCGTCCCACGGGCGTCTTCCATGCACTGCCGATCAGCCAGGGCAAGTCGATCGTCAACTCGCACTGGATCAAGGACATGGTCGGCTTCTACGGCCTCGACGTGTTCATGGCAGAGACGTCGGCGACCTGCGGTGGCCTTGACTCGTTGCTGGAACCCACGGGCCCGCTGCGCGAGGCCCAGCAGCTGGCCGCCGAGGCCTACGGCAGCAGGCACAGCTACTTCGTCACCAACGGCACCTCGACGGCCAACAAGATCGTCACGCAGTCACTGGTGGCGCCGGGCGACATCGTGCTGCTCGATCGCAACTGCCATCAGAGCCACCACTACGGCATGATGATGGCCGGCGCCCACGTGGTGTACCTGGAGGCCTACCCGCTGACGGCCTACTCGATGTACGGCGCCGTTCCACTGACCGAGATCAAGTCAAAGCTGTTGGCGCTCAAACGCGCAGGGAAACTCGACCGCGTCAAGATGATCTCGCTGACCAACTGCACCTTCGACGGCATCGTCTACGACGTCGAACGCGTCATGGAGGAATGCCTGGCCATCAAGCCGGATCTGGTGTTCCTGTGGGACGAAGCCTGGTTCGCCTTCGCGCGGTTCCACCCGATCTACCGCACCCGGACCGCCATGGCGGGCGCACGGCGGCTGCGGGAACGCCTGCAGGACAAGGAATATGGCCGCCAGTACGAGGCCGAGTTCACCGAGTCACTGGGCGCCGACGGGGGCCTGACCAGCGATGACGAGTTGTTGACGCGGCGGTTGCGGCCCGACCCCGCGAAGGCGAGGGTGCGGGTGTACGCCACGCAGTCGACGCACAAGACACTCACGTCGTTGCGACAGGGTTCGATGATCCACGTATTCGACCAGGACTTCGAACAGAAGGTCGCCGAGGCGTTCCACGAGGCGTACATGGCGCACACCTCCACGTCGCCCAACTACCAGATCCTGGCGTCCCTGGACCTCGGCAGGCGCCAGGTTGCTCTCGAAGGTGTCGAACTGGTGCAGCGGCAGATCGAGAACGCGATGCAGCTACGCGACGCGATCGACAACCACCCCCTGCTGAGTCGCTACATGTCGTGCCTGCGCACGTCCGACCTGATTCCCGACGAATTCCGCGATTCGCATATCGCTCAGCCGTTGCGCTCCGGTTTGCGCAACATGATGACGGCGTGGGACCGCGACGAGTTCGTGCTCGACCCCTCGAGGATCACCCTGTCGATCGGCCACACCGGCTACGACGGTGATCAGTTCAAGCGGGAACAGTTGATGGACCGCCACGGCGTGCAGATCAACAAGACCTCGCGCAACACCGTGCTCTTCATGACCAATATCGGCACCACCCGCAGTTCGGTGGCATTCCTGGTGGAGGTGCTGGTGAAGATCGCCGGTGAACTCGACGAGCGGATCTCGGAGATGGGGCTGGGCGAGCGCGCCCGCTTCGAGCAACGGGTCCACCGGCTCACCGCCAACTCGACGTTCATGCCGGATTTCAGCGGGTTCCATCCGGTGTTCCGGGACCTGACCGGCGACACGCCCACGGCGGAAGGCGATGTGCGCAGCGCCTTCTATCTGTCCTACGACGACAGCAACTGCGAATACCTGGCGACCGAGGAGATCCTCGCCCGATTGGATGCCGGCGGGGACGTGGTGTCGGCGACATTCGTCACCCCCTATCCGCCGGGGTTCCCCGTACTGGTACCCGGTCAGGTGTTCAGCCGCGAGATCCTGTCCTTCATCACCCACCTGGACACCCCCGAGATACACGGTTACAAGCCCGAATTCGGCTACCGCGTCTACACCGCGAAAGCGATCGAGGGGCTGGGCGCGCCGCGCACCGCCGCCACCAATGGGCACCAGCCCGCCGAGCCCGAGCCGTCCGCCCCGCTGGCCTGACCCGAGCCGCCCCACCCGCCGCCACGCACCGGTGCCGGCGGGTATCGGCGCAGCTCAGAGACCATATCGTGATTTGCCGGGTGCTCTGCGAAACCTAGCAATTCACGATGACGCGAAGTATTGTGATGTCGTCATATGTTGATATAGGCCGGGCTCTCCCGAAGGAGATGATCTGTGATGCGAGTAGCTGAAGTAGCCAAGGCGGGCATGGGTTGCACATGTCGCTGCAATGCTTGTGACGGTGGACATCACTGCCACAACATCGGCAGCGGCTGCAAGATCAAGCCCTGACAGCCATGAATCAGACGGTGGGTTCGCCCACCGTCTGATTCATGTCAGCACATCACACCTCTCGGGTTAGGCACGAATTCTCTGGGGTATTCAGCCGATCTGCGGAACCGTCAATTCTGGGGCCGCGAGGAGGCGATTCGATGAGCACAGGCGGCCGACGCACGCAGCCACAACGCGTTCGCCGACCGGCGGGCCGTCCCTATCAGGGCCTGCTGGCCGATCAGACCGCGGCCATCCTGGTGGCCGCGATCCTCTTGGTGCTGGGCATCGCTGGTTTCATCCCTGGTCTGACCAGACATGTCGGCGATATGCACGCCATCGGCAGTCGGTCGGGCGCCATGTTGTTCGGCGTGTTCCAGGTGTCGTTGGTGCTCAATCTGATTCACATCGCCATCGGTCTGGCCGGTCTGTTGCTTGCCGGCAGCTTCGCGCGGGCGCGCTGGTATCTGCTCGGCGGCGGACTGTTCTGCCTCGGGCTGTGGCTGGTGGGAATACTGTCCTCCGATGCGGCAAAGGCCGTGGGGCTCAACAGCTCCGACAACTGGCTGCATTTCGGACTCGGTGTCACCATGATCATCCTCGGGTTGACGCTGGCCGGTACCCGGGTGCCGACCGGCGCGGGCGGCGAGGTGTTGTTACCACCCGATCAGCAGGACCCCTGAACAAACGACTTGACGTACCCGGCGCTCTGGTAGACGTACATCCACGCCCAACCGAGCGCGGACAGCCGTGCCGGGCTGGCGGCCATGATGAGGTCGCCGTCGAAACACTTTCCGATGATGTAGCGCGCTCGCGACACGTGCGGCGGGTAGGTCACCACTATGACTGTCCGCCAGCCGTTCTCGTGTGCCAGCCGCCGCAGCTCGCGCGCTTCCCCGAGGGTGGTCGGGGGGTCTGGCTGGAAACATTGGGTGGTGAAGCGCTCATCGCGCTGGGCGCAGGCCCGGTCGACCTGACCGGCCGGATTCGACAACACCAGGTGCGGCGCCCAGCCCTGCCTGGCCAACTCCAGTCCGTACCGGTATCGGGCCCGTGGCGCGTCACCGCCCACCACCAGGATCGCGTCGGCCCTGCGCAGCGTGTCGATCTGCGGACGGACGTACACCGGATATCCCGCGAACCCAACCAGAACCAGCAACCCGGCGACGGCGACGAACACCCTGACCAGGCGTCGCATCATGGGCGTGCGGTCAGTCCGCGATCGACCGCACGATGCCGTCCAGGATGTCGTGCTCGCTGACGGTCAGACTGTCGATACCGGCCCGCTCACCGAGGGCCTTCGCCAGTTCCTCCACCACGATCGCACCACCACCGATGACGTCGACGCGACCTTCATGCATGGGTCCCAGCGCCCCCCGTTGTTTGCGGGTCATGGCGATCAACTGGTCGCACACCGGGAGCAGGTCACCGAAGCTCACCCGCGACAGGTGGATCGCCTCGGCGTCGTAGGTCGTCATCTGTTGCGCCAGAGCGGCAATGGTGGTGAAGGTACCCGCGACACCCACCCAGGTGCTGGCCTTCTCGACGGGCACCACCCGCAGCGCCTCACCGAGCCGCTCGCGGACGAATTCCCGTGCGGCGCTGATCTCCTCGGCGGTCGGCGGGTCGGAATGCAGGCACCGTTCCGTGAGCCGGACACAACCGATGTCCGCCGAGTGGGCCGCCTCGACGTGCCGGTCCCCCAACACCACTTCGGTGGACCCGCCGCCGAGATCGACGACGACGAAAGGGGCCGCCGCCGAATCCAGTTCGGCGACCGCGCCGAGGAACGACAGCTCGGCCTCCTCGGCCCCGGTGATCACCTCGGCGATCGCACCCGGCACCACCGCCCCGAGTACGTCGGCGGTCATCGAGAAGAAATCGTCGCGGTTGGCCGCGTCCCGGGTGGCCGACGTCGCCACCATGCGCACACGGTCGACATCGTTGGCGCCCAACAGGTCTGCGTACTCGATCAGCGCCGCCCTGGTGCGCGCGATGGCTTCGGCCGCGAACTCGCCGGTGGCGTCGACCCCCTGCCCGAGCCGCACGATGCGCATCTCGCGCCGCACATCGGTGATGTCACCGTCGCGCACGTCGGCGATCAACAGGCGGATTGAATTGGTACCGCAGTCGACCGCTGCCACCCTGGTCATCGTGACATCACCGGGTCCACACTCCCCTCTCCAGGATGCCCGCCATGGCGGGTTCGTCGGCGAGAATCGCCAACGCCTCGTCGCCGAACGGGTTGACGCCAGGCCCCTTGGCCAGCGAATGCGCGATCACGACGTGCAGGCACTTCACGCGGTCCGGCATACCCCCGCCCGAGAAGGTGGTACCCAGATCCTCGATGGCATCACGTTCGGCCAGGTAGGCATCATGCGCCCGGCGGTAGGCGGCGGCCAGGTCCGCGTCGGTCTCGAGCCGGTCGGTCATGTCCTTCATCAGCCCTGAGGACTCCAGCCGGCTGGCCGCCGCCGTCAGCGCAGGGTGAGTCAGGTAGAACAGCGTCGGGAACGGCGTCCCGTCCGGCAGTTTCGGCGCGGTCTTCACCACGGCGGGCTCGCCATTGGGACAACGGTAGGCGATCTCGAGCACGCCCCGCGGGACGCGTCCGAGCTGGCGCTCGACGGCGGCCAGGTCGGTGGGATCAACCACCGGGCTGGCCGGGATCGGGCGGCGCGGGCGGCCCGCCATCAGGTACTTCACCTGGCACGATGGGCGGGGCCGGTGGCAACGACGGCGGCGGGGCCGCATGCGGATCGTCGGCGATGGTCTTCCACAACGCGGTGTACCAGGGGTCGGTGCTCTTGGCGGTGGTCGCAGGACCGGTCGGCGCCTCCGGTGTCAGCGCACCAGGAGGAAGCTGGACCTGGTAGGGGATGTCGCCGGGCATGACGAACCCGAGCCGTTCCCTGGCCTGCGCCGCGATGAACACCGGGTCGGCCAGCTTTTCCTTCTGCTGCTCGAGGTCGGCGATCTGTTCACGCAGCGC
>CAMFLL010000130.1 GCA_945957405.1 uncultured Mycolicibacterium sp.
CTGGACCGGCTGCACGACATCGCGGGTCCCGGCGGCCGGGCCGTTGACCTGGCCGGCACGGCCCAGACCAACCGTGACAGTGTCGCGGCCATCACGTCGCGGCTACCGCTCGTGCTCGGCTTGATCGCGATTATCACGTTCGGGCTGTTGTTCATGCTGACCGGCAGCGTGGTACTCCCGCTGAAAGCATTGGTGCTCAACGTGCTTTCGCTGACGGCGGCCTTCGGCGCGATGGTGTGGATCTTCCAGGACCATCACCTGGGCGGTCTCGGTACCACGTCGACGGGCACACTCGTCGCCAACATCCCGGTGCTGTTGTTCTGCATCGCGTTCGGCCTGGCGATGGACTACGAGGTCTTCGTGGTTGCCCGCATCCGCGAGTTCTGGCTGACGTCGGGGCGCACGCGCGCCGACAACGATCAGAGCGTCGCGCTCGGTGTGGCCCGTACGGGCCGTGTCGTCACCGCCGCCGCACTGGTCATGTCGATCTCGTTCGCGGCGCTGATCGCCGCGCAGGTGTCCTTCATGCGGATGTTCGGCGTCGGTTTGACATTGGCGGTCATCGTCGACGCCACGCTGGTGCGCATGGTCCTGTTGCCGGCCTTCATGCATCTGCTCGGCACCTGGTGCTGGTGGGCTCCCAAGCCCCTGGCGCGTTTCCACGAACGGTTCGGGATCAGCGAGGGTCCCGCCGCCCACACTGAGCCGCCCACCGTCGGGCGGCACCGATTGGTCATCGCGGCAACGACGCCGCCACGGCACGCAATTCACGAAGGGTGAAGAACATGAACAATTTTCGTGTCCAGAATGCCGGCAGCGTCATCGCGGGTGTCCAAGGCGCACTTCCGGAGCACCGCTACACGCAGGCCGAGATCACCGAGGCGCTGCTGGCCATGCCGGGTTTCGGGGAGTACGGCGACGCCATCCGTGGCCTGCACCGCAGTGCCAAGGTCGACAGCAGGCACATGGTGTTGCCGCTGGAAGAGTATGCCGGGCTGACCGACTTCGGCCGGGCCAATGACATTTTCATCGAGCACGCCGTCGAGCTGGGCTCCGCCGCACTGTCAGACGCGCTGGAGGATGCCGGACTGGAGCCGAGGGATGTCGACGTGATCTACACGACGACGGTGACGGGCCTCGCGGTGCCGACGTTGGACGCCCGGATCGCCGGCCGGCTCGGCCTGCGGCCCGATGTGCGGCGCGTGCCGATGTTCGGGCTGGGCTGCGTGGCCGGTGCGGCCGGAATCGGCAGGCTCAACGATTACCTGCGCGGCGCTCCCGACGATGTCGCGGTGCTGGTGGCGGTCGAATTGTGTTCCCTGGTACCGAAAACCGATCCGACGATGGCCACCGTGGTAGGCAGCGGACTCTTCGGCGACGGGGCGGCGGCGGTCGTCGCCGTCGGGCAGCGTCGCGCCGAGCGGATCGCCGCCTGCGGCCCCGAGGTGCTCGACTCGCGCAGTCATCTCTACCCGGACTCGCTGCGCACCATGGGCTGGGACATCGACGCCAGCGGGTTCCGGCTGGTACTCGCACCCGATGTGCCCAAAGTCGTCTCGCAGTACCTCGGTGACGATGTGACCGGGTTCCTCGGTGGTCACGGCCTGGCGGTCGACGATATCGGGGCCTGGGTGAGCCATCCCGGGGGGCCCAAGGTCATCGAGGCGATCACCGACACGCTCGGGCTGCCCGATGACGCCCTGGAACTGACGTGGCGCTCGTTGGCCGAGGTCGGCAACCTGTCGTCGGCGTCGGTGCTGCATGTCCTGCGGGACACCATCGCCAAGCGGCCGGCCGCCGAGACCCCGGGCGTGCTGATGGCGCTCGGGCCGGGCTTCTGCTCCGAGCTCGTACTGCTGCGGTGGCGGTGATCATGGTGTGGTACACGGTGCTGATCGGTGTGGTGGCCGTCGAGCGGATCGCCGAAATGCTTGTGGCCGAACGTAACCGGGCGTGGAGCCGGGCCCGCGGCGGTATCGAGTTCGGCGCCGGGCACTACCCGGTGATGGTCGTTTTGCACGCCGCGTTGTTGGTGGGCTGCCTGGTGGAGGCCGTGCACCGGCTGTTCATTCCCGCCCTGGGCTGGCCGATGCTGGTCATTGTGGTTGCGGCGCAGGGCTTGCGGTGGTGGTGTATCACCACCCTGGACCGGCAGTGGAACACCCGGGTGCTGGTCATCCCGGGTGCGGCTCGGGTCACCGGCGGGCCGTACCGGTTTTTCTCGCATCCGAATTATGTCGCCGTGATCGCCGAGGGTGTCGCGTTGCCGCTGGTACATTCCGCCTGGGTCACCGCGATCACGTTCACCGTGCTCAACGCGATGCTGCTGACCGCGCGTATCAACGTCGAGAGCGCCGCCCTGGCGAGCCTGCGATGATCGATCTGCTGGTGGTCGGCGGCGGCCCGGCGGGGTTGGCCACCGCGCTGCGCGGTGCCAGGGACGGCCTCGAGGTTGCCGTTGTCGAGCGCCGCCGCGGGCCCATCGACAAGGCGTGCGGTGAAGGGTTGATGCCGCACAGTCTGCGGCAGCTCGAACGTCTCGGTGTCACCGCAGAAGGCAAGCAGGTCAACGGGATCAGCTATATCGATCACGCCCGCCGGGTCGATGCACCGTTCACCTGTGGCGCCGGGCGCGGGGTGCGCCGGACCGCGCTGCACGGCGCGCTGCACGCCGCGGCGACCAGCGCCGGGGTCACCATGGTGCACGGCGAGGTGGGGGAGATCCATCAGGATGCGACGGGGGTGTCGACCACGCTGATGCGGGCCCGCTACCTGGCCGCCGCCGACGGCCTGCACTCGCCGATCCGGCGGTCGCTGGGCCTCGAGCAAGCGGCGTCCGGTGTGCGCCGGTGGGGGATCCGCCGGCATGTGCAGATGGCGCCGTGGTCGGATTACGTCGAGGTGCACTGGGCGCTGGGGACCGAGGCCTACGTGACGCCGGTGGCCGATGATTGTGTGGGCATCGTGATGCTGACGTCGCGGCGCGGCCGATTCGACGAACATCTGGATGAGTTCCCGACGTTGCGGGAGCGCATCGACGGGCATCCGCACGGCCAGGATCGGGCGGCCGGTCCACTGCGGCAGCGGGTTTCGAACCGGTCCGCCGGGCGGGTGCTGCTGGTCGGTGATGCCGCCGGGTATGTCGACGCGTTGACCGGTGAGGGGCTGGGCCTGGCATTCGGCGCCGCGGAGTTGGCGGTGGACTGCGTCGTCAACGACTGTCCCGGCGACTACGACCGACGCTGGCGGCACATGACGCGGCGCTATCGGGCACTGACGGCGGGTCTGCTGCAGGCCAGCGCCCATGCCCGGGTGCGTGCCGGCATCGTTCCCGCGGCGCAGGCATTGCCGAGCGTGTTCGGCCGGATGGTCAATCTGCTGGCGGCTTAGACCGTGTCGGGTAGCTGTGCCCCGGTCGCGAGTTCGGCGTACTGCCGCATCAGGCGCAGCGCGGTCGCCCGGCTCATCCCCGGATCACGGGCGGCGATCCGGTATCCCAGGTAGTCCTCCATCGCCATAATGGTCATCGCGATATCGCGGGGCGGCGAGCTGAGCCGGAAGGCACCGGCCTCGGCCCCGGACGTGAAGATGCGCGTGTAGAGCTCGACCTGCCGGTGGTAGATGCCTTGCACGTCGCGGCGTTGATCGAGTTCGAAGCCGGCCGCCAGTACCGCGCGCCAGATCGCCCGCCATTCGGCGTCCTCGGGACCGGTCGGCAGGCCGGCGGCGATAGTCAGTGCCACCTGGGTGGGGTAGTCCGGCGTCCGCTCGACGACCTCGAGGCGCTCGTCGTAGAAGCGGGTGTCCGAGCGCAGCGCCAGTTCGGACAGCAGTTGACCCATGTCCTTGAAGTAGTAGCGCACGGCGTTGGTGGTGAGCCCCAGCTCGTCGGCGACATCGGCCAGACGCAGTGTCGCCAGGTCGTGCCGCTCGATCAATGCGATTGCCGCATCGAGGATTTCGCCACGCCGCTCCACTTGTCGGTTGGGCCGTGCCACGCGCTCCGCACTCCTTTGGTTGGTCGGTCGGACGTTGTGAGGTTACTCGGTGTTCAGACCAATATTCGCTTTCCTCTTGCGCGGCGCGCGTCGCAGGTTCATTATTTTCCAACTATGAAAAAAACTCCGGACCTGGAACGACGGGCGCGGGCGAGGGATCTCGGTGTCGTCATCGGTGAGCACCGCCCCGGGCCGCACAATGCCATCACCGACGTCCCGGGCGTACGCGTCGGGCACACCACGCTCGACCAGGGCGACGTGCACACCGGCGTCACCGTGGTGGTTCCCCATGACGACATCTGGTCCGAACCGGTGTTCGCCGGCACGCACCGCCTCAACGGCAGCGGCGAGATGACTGGACTGGAGTGGATCCGCGAGTCCGGTGAGCTCACATCGGCCATCGGGATCACCAACACCCACAGCGTTGGTGTGGTGCGTGACGCGCTGGTGTCCGCGCAGGTCGCCGCCCGCGGTGAGGGCGTGTACTGGTGCCTGCCGGTGGTCGGCGAGACCTACGACGGCCTGCTCAACGACATCAACGGCCACCACGTCCGCGCTTCCCACGTCGAATCGGCGTTGGCCGCGGCCTCCGACGGGCCGGTTGCCGAAGGCAACGTCGGCGGCGGCACCGGCATGATCTGCCACGGCTTCAAGGGCGGGATCGGCACCGCGTCCCGCGTGACTGACACCGCCGCCGGTGACTACACCGTCGGCGTGCTGGTGCAGGCCAATCACGGCCGGCGCGAACGGTTCCGGGTCAACGGCGTCCCCGTCGGCGAGCTGGTGGGACCAGAGCAGGTGCCGCTGCCCGAGCTGCCCGCGCGGTATGAGCCCGGCTCCGGGTCGATCATCGTCGTCGTCGCCACCGACGCGCCGCTGCTGCCGCATCAGTGCACCCGGCTGGCCCAGCGGGCCGCGCTCGCGGTCAGCCGCGTCGGCGGCAGCGGCGAGCAGTACAGCGGTGACCTGATGGTGGCGTTCTCCACCGCCAATCGGGGGATTCCGCCCTACGCGTGGGACGAGGACCCCGGCACCGCGCAACCCGAGATCGCGCTGCGCATGGTCGCCCCACAATTGATGACCCGGTTGTTCGATCTGACTATCGAGGCCACCGAGGAAGCGATCGTCAATGCCGTCGTGGCCGCCCAGACCATGACCGGCCCCAGCGGTATCACCGCGCATGCGCTGGACCACAACCGTTTTCAGCAGGTGATGGCCTGTTCGTCCCGTCAACTCCAGGAGATCCGATGACCGAGCAACTCACCACGAGCCAGGAACCGCGTCTGCAGGGGCGGCTCGGCACCGTCGGCATCGTGTTCATGGTGGTCGCCGCGGCGGCGCCATTGACCGTCATCGGCGGCAACATGCCGCTGGCCATGGGTCTGGGCAACGGCGCCGGTGCGCCCGTCGGCTTCCTGATCGCCGCGTTGGTGTTGCTGGTGTTCAGCATCGGGTTCGTCACCATGACGCCGTATGTCCCCGAAGCCGGTGCGTTCTTCTCCTACGTGACCGTGGGTCTCGGTCAGCGGATGGGGAAGGGGATCGCGGTGGTGGCGCTGATCGCCTACACCGCGATCCAGGTCGGCATCTACGGATACATCGGGTGGGCCATCGGCGATACGGTCGGGTTTTACGGCGGACCCCAGATCCCCTGGCCTGTCTATGCTTTCGCGGTTCTGGCGATCGTGGCGTTGCTCGGGTACCGGCACATCGAACTGAGCGCCAAAGTGCTCGGCGTGGCGCTGGCGCTGGAGATCGGCATCGTGGTGCTGCTGGACCTTGTCATCGTCGCCAAGCCGGGACCTGCTGGGCTGACGCTGGATTCGTTCACGCCGGGCGTTTTCACCAACGGCACGCTCGGTATCGCGGTGCTGTTCGCGCTGACCGGATTCATCGGTTTCGAGGCCACCGCCGTGTTCCGTGACGAGGCCCGTGACCCCGAACGGACCATACCCCGCGCGACGTACGCCGCGGTGCTCATCATCGGTGCCTTCTACGCGATCACCTGCTGGGCGTTCGTCGTCGCCATCGGGCCCGACAACGTGACCGCGGTCGCGCAGCAGACCCTTGCCGGTGACGGCAACATGCTGCTCGACACCACGGACTCGATGCTGGGCCGCGTTGGCCGCGACGTGGTCAACGTGCTGCTGCTGACCAGTCTGTTTGCGTGCGTGCTGTCCTTCCACAACGTCATCGCGCGGTATCAGTTCGTGCTCGGTGGCAAGGGCATGCTGCCGCGCCGGCTGGCCTCGGTGCACGGCACGCATCAGTCGCCGGCATTCTCCTCGGTGGTGCAGACCGTGACCGCGGCCATCATCGTCGCGATCTTCGCCGTCCTCGGAATCGACCCGCTGGTTGGTGTTTTCGGTTCGATGGCAGGTGTCGCAACCGTCGGGATGGTGCTGTTGATGCTGACGACGTCGGTGGCGGTGCTCGTCTACTTCCTGCGCAACCGGGAGGCCGCCGGGCGGCGGATCTGGCAGACCCGGATTGCGCCGGCGCTGGCCGCGCTCGGTCTACTCGGCAGCCTGTGGCTTGTGCTGTCCAACTTCACCTTGGTGACCGGTGGCAGCGTCACCGTGAGCGCGGTGCTGGCGGCGGTGCCGTTCGTCGGCCTGCTGGTCGGCGCCCTGCTGTGGCGGCCCGTCCTCAAATGACGACGCGCGTAACAAGAGGAGATCACGTCACCGTTGTGGCTCGAGCAGACCACCGCCCACTGGCGCACTCGACGGTGATCGGGTAGTTGAACGCACGCGAGACGTTCTCGGTGGTGATGACCTCCTCGACCCGTCCGGACGCGATGACGGCACCATCAGCGACGATCGCGGCATGTGTCGTCGTGGGTGGCAGTTCCTCGAGGTGGTGGGTCACCAAAATCGACGCAGTGGTCGGGTGGCTGTGGTCGAGTGAATCGAGCAGCTTGAGCAGTTGTTCGCGGCCGGCCACGTCGAGTCCTGTCGACGGTTCGTCGAGGAGGAGCAGCGCGGGTTCCGAGATGAGCGCTCTGGCCAGCAGTGCGCGCCCTCGCTGCCCTTGGGACAGCGTCGGCCACCGGTCGAAGACTTTGTGGTCAAGGCCAAACTGAGAGATCAGGTTGTGCGCGGTGGCCGATTGCAAGTCCGTTGGGCGCCAACGCGCGGGTACCTCGTTGGTGCCTGTGATACCTGTGAGAACTATCTCCAGAACCGTCAACGGCGACGATGGCGAATGTCGTGGATTGACGTGGCCTATGGCGCGCCTCAGGGCTTGCAGTTCGACACGGCCGATCATCTCACCCAGCACGTAGACGTGGCCAGATGTCGGATGATTGACCGCACCGCACAGGCTCAAGATGGTGCTCTTCCCGGCGCCGTTCGGACCGAGCAGCGCCCAGTGCTCACCGGACCTGACGCTGAGGGTGATGTTGCGCAGAATGTCACGTCCGTCGCGGCGAAAGGTGATCTCGCGTAGGGCGATAACGTCTCGCGGTGCAGCGCGGGGGTCCCCGGGATGTTTGAGATGGGATGGGTTGGGACTGATGGTTGCGAAGCTCATATTGAGGTGGTGTTCTGTCGGTGTCCGCCGGCACTGAGATTGCCGGCGTGGTGGCAGGTGGAAGCGCCCTCCGATCGAGCGGCATTGCTCGACCGGAGGTGCGCAGCGTGGGCTGAGATTGAAATCAGCCCATTCGGAACGGATCTTGTGATGTGCCGCTGGTTTCGATCCACACGGACTTCGTCTCCGTGAACTCATGAAGGGATTCCAGGCCCAGTTCCCGACCTATCCCGCTGCCTTTGAAGCCGCCGAACGGCGCTGCCCAGGAGAGGGTCCGATAGGCGTTGACCCAAACGGTTCCGGCACGCAGGGCTCGCGCCATCCGGTGGGCGCGCTGAACGTTCAATGTCCACACGCCGGCACCAAGGCCGAACGGAGTTGCATTCGCGATCCGGATGGCCTCGTCGTCGGAGTCGAACGGGATCATGCATAGAACGGGTCCGAAGATTTCTTCTTGGGCGATCCGCATGTTGTTATCGACATCGGTGAAGATGGTCGGGTTGACGAACAGGCCATTGCCGAGATCGGGAGTCGACGGTCGATCTCCGCCCGTCACCAAAGTGGCGCCCTCCGACTGACCGATGCTGATGTAGTCGAGGATCTTGTCGAGCTGGGCCCGGAAAGCCACCGGTCCCATTTCGCTTCGCGGGTCGAGTGGGTCTCCGAGCCGAATGTCCTTCGCACGTAGGACTAAGCGTTGCGCGAGGTCGTTGTAGATCTTGCGTTCGACGAGCAACCTCGACCCTGCGACACACGTTTGGCCGGTGGCGGCGAAGATTCCTGCGAGAACACCATTGGTAACCGCGTCCAGGTCGGCATCGGCGAATACGATATTGGGAGACTTGCCACCGAGTTCGAGGGTCACACGGGTGATGTTGTCGGCGGCCGTCTTCATTACCTGATTCCGGATGCGTTTGACCCCGTAAAGCAGATGCGGTCGACATCGGGGTGCCCCGCAAGCGCGGCACCCGTGGTGGCTCCATCGCCAGTTATCACATTGAACACTCCCGGAGGGAAACCCGCTTCATCGAACAAGGCGCCGAACTTGAGAACTGATGCCGGTGTCTGGTCGGCGGTCTTGGCCACGACTGTGCAGCCGGCGGCCAGAGCTGGGGCCAGCTTCCAGGTCAAGAGAAGCAGCGGTGAGTTCCACGGCAGTATTGCGCCGACGACGCCGAGTGGCTCGCGTGTTGTGTAGGTGAAGAAATTCGGCTTCTCAGTGGGTATGGTCTCCCCGTGGATTTTGTCGGCGTAGCCGGCGAAGTAACGGTAATAGCCCGGCAGCGCCTTCATCTGTGCGCCCATTTCACGGATGAGTTTGCCGTTGTCAGTTGATTCGACGACGGCGAGCTCCTCGGCATGATCATCGAGGATGTCGGCGAATCGCAGCAAGATCCTTGCTCGTTCGGTGCCGGTCATGGTTCGCCAGGGCCCGTCGAACGCTGCGCGAGCTGCGCGCACCGCATCGTCCACGTCTGAGGGGCCGCCGAAAGGTGCAGTGGCCCAGACTTTCCCGGTGAAGGGATTGATGCTGTCCGTGCGTCGACCGTCATGCGCGTCGACCCAGTTTCCACCGATCAGCATCTTCAGGGTGTCGACGGTGGTTTCGGTGATTGTTGTCATTGAATCGAATCCAATCTTTCGTCGGCCAGGCGGGGGCGGTCACTGCCGAGTAGGTCATCGCCCTCTTGTACAAGGAAATCCGCGAGCCGCACCGCCATCGCGCCGATGGTCGGAGTGGGGTTGACGCCCGCGCTGGTCGGCATCGAACTGCCGTCACAAATGAAGAGGTTGGGGATGTCCCAGGCCTGGTGCCAGCGATTTGTGACTGATTCCGCGGGGTCGGTGCCCATTCGGGCGGTTCCGAGCAGGTGATATCCCGGGGGTGGATCAAGAAGTCCAGAGTCCGTGACCTCGTATGCGCCGGCCGCCGCCATCGCTTCACGGGAGCGCGCGATACCGAATTCGACAAGCTTCGCGTCATTGGGGTGGACTTTGTAGTCGACCTTCGGCGCAGGCATGCCGGTCGAGTCGGTCAGGACGGGATCAAGTGTCACTCGGTTGGTGGGTGAGGGCAGTTCCTCCGCCATCACGATGATCCAGGCGTGGTGTCCGAATAGCCGGGCGAACTCCTTGTGGTGATCTCTGCCCCACGGCACGGGTTGCCGGGTCCAGTACCCGTTGGCAGCGACGCCAGCTCCCGGGGCCCGCACGACGATGGCTGTGAAGCCGTTGACGAATCCTCGACTGGTGTCGGTCTCATAGAACTGCTGGCTGAACAGTGGGGCGCCGCGCGCGCCTTTGTAACCGTCGAGGGAGTCTTCGAAGATGCCTTCTACGAAGGCCTGCGGGTGATACATCAGATTGCGCCCGACCTGGCCGCTGCTGTTGGCCAGACCGTCGGGGTGGCTCGAATTCGCAGATACCAGTAGCAGTCGCGGTGTTCCGATTCCGTTGCCGGCCACTATGACTGCCTTGGCGTTCTGTCGATGCCGCCGGCCAGACTCGATGTCGACGTAGATCACGCCGCGGGCCCGGTCGTCTTGGACGATGATCTGCTCGACACGGCAACTGGTTCGAAGTTGTGCGCCGTTTGCGAGAGCTCGTTGCAGGTAGCCGGTTGCCGAGGTGGAGATCGATGATCGTGGACAGCCGAGGATGCACTGCCCGCAGTGATTACACGGCAGGCGCCCGTCGATCGACTGCGTGATGATCGCATTGTCCATCCACCACCAGTGCCAGCCGAGCTTCTCGAATCCGCGTGCCATGGTCTTGCCGAAAGTGCCTAGCGGAATGGGCGGTGTGGTGTGAGTCGTCCGGGGTGGGTAGGCCGGATCCCCGGGGCGTCCGGAAATCCCCATTTCCCGGTCGTTGATGTCGTAATACGGCTCGAGGTCCTCATAGGTGAAAGGCCAGTCCGGCGCCAGTCCGTGCTCGGTGCCCTTTCGGAAATCGACCGGTTTGAATCGCGGCCAATGAGCCGACCAGTGGTTGAGGCTGCCGCCCACGTCGTTGCGATTGCGGATGCTGTGTGGCTCACCTCCGATCGGATAATCCTGGGGGAGGTTGCGCACGTTTGGATGAACGTTCCATTCCCGTTGCTTATCCCATTCCCAAGTGTCGAAGGAATGACGGAGATCGCCAGGATGCAGTGGGCGGCCCTGTTCGAGGCACACCACACTCAAACCACCATCGCTGAGGCGTTTGGCGAGCGCTCCACCGGCCATGCCCGAGCCGATAACGACAACATCGACATCGCCGGTGGGAGCTTTGGGGGACGTGACAAGCATCATGAGACGGTCTCCAAGTGGACGTTCCGGACTTGATTCGTCGGGGTGTAGTGGCCCACTGTGGGCGGGACAATGCCCTCATCGAGTTCCATCACGTAGCCCTGAGGCTGTGGCGGGCTGTGATAGTCACAATTGAGTTCAGTCTGCAGGACCCGAACCACTTCCGGTTGTGCGTAGTAGCCGATGTAGCAGATTTGACGGAACAGCCTGAACGCGGCGGGGATCAGCTCCTCCATTGCGAGGGCGGCTTCGTAGGGTTCGTCGAGTGGGCTGTGGATCCACGTAGTGTGCAGGGTGTCGAGTTGCAGCTGGTCTTGTTCTACCCGGATCGCTTCCACCAAGTAGTCGGCGAGACCCGTCGACGAGGGCGCCGGCCAAGGCGCCTCCTCGGGGATCAGTGTGTCGGCCAGGGACATCAGGCCTTCGGCTATCGTCCTGTTCAGACGGCTGTCGTTGATCATGGGGGAGTGCTCCTTCCCTCCATTCGGTGTCGGCACCGGAACTGCATGCTTGTTGGAGGATGTGTACGAATGATGGCTGACCACTAGGTATTCCGCGGCAGAACGGCAGATGCGGCACCGTGGAATTCGTGATCGTCCTGATACGTCTCTCGAGTGGACGCCGCAGCGAAGAGAGTGACGATGGCTGTGGCGATGACATAGACGCAGACCGGCCATGGGGAACCACTCGCGGCGGCCATGAGTGCAGTCGCTATCAGCGGTGTGGGACCACCAGCAAAAGTCGACGCCAGCTGGCTCCCTAGCGACATTCCGCTGTACCGGTGTCGGGCGCTGAACATCTCGGCGAAGAATCCTGCTTGAGGGCCATACATCGCTGCCCAGGGCGTCGCCATCAAGACCGCTGCCAGAAACAGCAGGCTGGTATTGCCGGTTTGGACGAGCCAGAAGAACGGGAAGATCGCGACAGCCACGCCGACCGCACCCGCAATGTAGACCTTGCGTCGGCCTATGCGGTCAGACAGCGCCGCAAAAAACGGTAGCGCGAAGATCCCGTACGCACCGGCTATGGTCACCGCCACCAATGCTGTCGTGCGGGAGAATCCCACTCCCTTTGTCGCGAAGCTGATGAGCAATGTTGCGAAGATGTAGAAGGAAATGTTCTCCGCCCAGCGCATGCCCAATGCTTGCAGTACTTCCTTGCGCTGTGTGCGTAACACCTCCATGATCGGCATGCGCGCGACAGCGTCTTCTTGCTTGACCCGCTGGAACGACGGGGTCTCGGCGATCCGGGCCCGGATCAGAAGACCCACCACGATCAGAACGACGCTGAACAAGAACGGTAAACGCCATCCCCACGCCGTGAAATCATCCTCGGGCAAGAACCCCAGGAGTGCGTAGGTACCAGTAGCAAGCAGCAGACCGATGGGCGCCCCCACCTGAGGGAAGCTCCCGTTGAGCCCCCGTTTCCCGGGAGGCGCGTGTTCGACGGCAAGCAACACCGCGCCGCCCCATTCGCCGCCCAGGCCCAGGCCCTGAATGAATCGCAGCACAACCAAAAGCGCCGGGGCCCAGACGCCTATCGTGTTGTAGGTCGGCAGCACACCGATGAGAAACGTGGCCCCGCCCATCATCGACAGCGTGGTCACCAGAGTCTTTTTGCGACCGACCCGGTCGCCGAAATGGCCAAAAATGACACCTCCCAGAGGGCGTGCCAGATAACCCACGGCGAACGTGGCGAACGACGCCATCAATCCCGCAGTCGGACTCGCTTGTGGGAAAAACAGATGACCGAAAACCAGTGCAGCAGCGGTCGAGTAGATGAAAAAGTCGTACCACTCGACCACTGTGCCCACAAGGCTGGCCAGCGCCGCATGGATGGGTGCTCTCTGCTTTGTGTGGGTATCTCGACCCACCAACATGTCGTCCATGACCTGCCTGCTCCTCTGTGATGTGTGCCACTGGTGTCGGACGGACCTATGCCATCAGATGGTCTGATGTTTGTCAACACGCTTTTGGTGCGCGTTGGAAGTGAAATATGTTGTGCAACATAATAAGTCGTGTAGAACCACTACGCCTTACCGTCGGACCTGTTCAGTCCGACGGTAAGGCGTAGGGCCGTGCCGACTACGGCACGTTCAACGCGGCTGCCCGCGAAGGGTGGGCGGGCAGCGTATTAGGCGAAGGTGGCAGCGTCGATTGCTACCGCAGCAGCTGCCTTTCCGGCGGCGCGGCCGGTCACCGAGCCACAGATGAGCCCCGAGCCGGCCGGGTAACTGTGATAGAAGAATCCGCCGGTCATCTCTCCGATCGCGTACAGGCCGGGGATAGGTGTGTCTGTTCCCGCATCGAGTACCCGGCCGTCACGGTCGATCTTCAGGCCTCCGAAAGTGAAAGTGATGCCACCGGTGAAGGGGTAGAGGAAGAACGGTGCGGTGTCTATCCGTTGGGCCCAGTTGCTTTTTGGAGGTTCGAGTCCAATTGTGGCTTTACCATCTCTGATCGTGTTGTCGAAGGTGACAGAGTCATCTACTGCGGCGTTGTATGCCTCGACCGTTTTCACGAACTTCTCGACGTTGAGGCCGGCCCGGCGCGCGAGCTCATCGAGCGTGTCCGCGGAATACACCGTGGCGTCGTTGTAGCGGGCATCGAGGAACTCACTGACCTTCGCGTCGAACAACTGATATCCGACGCCATTTGGCTGCTTTAGCACCGACTTGCCGACAGCCACATAGTTCTGCGGCGCCCAATCACGGCCCTCGTCGATGAATCGCTCGGCCTGCTCGTTTACCGCGATACCGAACAGAAAGCTGGTCCTGTTGGTGCGTTCGCCTGTCTCCAGCGTTCCCTGCTTAGGCGAGTTGATGTCGATAGGAGCGGCGTGACAATCGGCCCAGTGGCCGTACGTTGCGGCGCCGGCTCGCAGGGCTGCGTCGAGAAGCTCTCCTGTGTTGTAGGGAACGCCGCGCACCTTGACCAAGTTCCATTCTGGACCGAGGTAGCGGGTCCGCATCTCGGGGTTGGCTTCGAATCCTCCACAGCCGAGGATCACCTCCCCGTAGAGGTCCTCAGTGGATCCGGAGCCGTTGCGCGCTCGAACTCCGATGACACCACCCATGTCGTCCTTGATGAGGTCGATAGCTGCGGTCCCGTAACGGATTTCGCACCCCGCCTTCTCGACAGCGGCGAACTCCATTGCGGTCAGTCCCTCGCCACCGCCCTCGCTCTGCAACACCAGTCCATTGCGATACACGGTCTTTCCACCTTCGGCGGTGGTGAGGTACTGCGCGAACTCGAAGTCGATTCCGTGGTTCTTCATCCACCGCAACACGTCCCGGCTCTCTGAGACCAGCCAGTGGGTGAGATCGGGATCCGCTTCCCCCTTGGAGGTGTGCATGATCGCGTTTGTGAAAGTTTCTGCGGTGTATGGCTCGACGGTCACTGCTCCGCTCGTGGCGGCGTCATGGCCCAGGAGATCGTCCACGGCGGCAAGTTCGTCGAACGCGAATCTCACGAGCCCTGCTGTGTAGCGCGTATTCCCGCCTCGTTGGTCATATGGGGCCTTCTCCAGAACCACCACCTCTGCACCAGCATCCGACGCCGCCAGCGCAGCCACTAGTGCAGCATTTCCCGCCCCAACGACAACAACCCGTTTCGGCATGTTCACATCCCTTCATATACAGCAGATCAGCAGACGTCTGATGATTGCTCGTCGTTATCATGGTGTCAACCCTTGAGGATCAAGAAACCCGTCGGTGCGAATGTGCGGTATGGTCCAGGGGCAAACGTCAGACCATCACCTCATTGCGGGAGGCTCAGTCAGTGGTGACGCGTACAAAGCAGGGTGGCGGTGGTACCGATTCGTTCCTCGCCAACGTCGCTCGACCCAATCGTCAGCGGCTAGCTGATCAGATCATCAGTGAGCTTCAAGCCGCGATCACAAAAGGTGAACTGGCGGTGGGGGACAAGCTGCCGCCAGAGCCGGTGTTGATGGAGCGTTTCGGCGTCGGCCGCTCGACTGTCCGCGAGGCCGTACGCGCGCTGGTGCATAGCGGCGTTCTCCGAGTGCAAGTCGGCGACGGTACCTACGTGTCGGGCACTCCGGCGGCGGTTGACACGCTGACGGACAAAGTCCGTCGCGCTGGTGTGGCCGAACTATTCGATGTGCGGCGGGCCTTTGAGATGTCTGTCGCGAGTCTGGCTGCGCAGAATCGGACCGAAAAAGACTTGCAGCGTATGCGGGCGGCGGCCCAAGCCTGCGAGACGGCCGCCGAAAATGATGATCCCGAGGCGTTCGTCGAAGCTGACTATCGCTTCCACATCCAAGTGGCCGCTGCGACCAAGAACGAGCTGCTCGTCGATCTCTATAGCGAGCTGCGCGCCGCGGTTCGCGCCACGCTGCGCGAGCAGCCTGACGTCACTGACGTGATCTCCCACCATGCCCTGACGCTGCACACAAAACTGATCAAGGCTCTGGCGGAGAAGAATAGTCGGGCCGCCGAGCGAATCTGGGCGGCCGCGCCGAACCCCTACAGTTCGTCGGCGCGCTAATTGTCTCCGGCCCGTCCTCAAATGACGACGCGCGAAAGCATTGTGCCGGCGGTCTGAGCCGTTGAGAATGCGCCCATGCCTGAACCTCACGAGACCGACACCACTGCGGGCCTGGCGCCCATCGCACGGAAACTCGAAGCGCTCGCCGCGACGCTCGGCGTGAAGTCGATCCTGGTGATGCGCTCCGAACCCGACTCCATGGTGGTGGCCGCGACGGCGGGGGAGGCCACCCAGCACTACACCGTGGGTGCCGCCGGCAAGAAGGCGCTCGAGGACCGGGCGCGCACTCCGTTGTACTGCGAGAAGGTGGTCGACACCGACGCCGACCTGTTCGTCCGCGACTCCCGGGAGGACGCGACGTTCGCCGGCAACGAGGACGAGGTGGAGTTCGGCCTACACAACTACCTGGGCCTGCCCGTCCACGACGGCGACGGGCGCGTAGTCGGCACCGTGTGCGTGCTCGACGACACGGCTCGCGACTACTCCGACGACGAGTTGAGCGCGCTCAAAGCGCTGCGTGGCGAAGTGGAGGGCATCGTGCGCGGGGACGGTTCCGCGCTCGGCTGACCACCGGTTTCCCTCGCGGGGTTGGCTCATGGGAACATGGTGGCCGCGTATTTGCGCCGGGGGCGGTAGCTCAGTCGGTTAGAGCCGTGGACTCATAATCCATTGGTCGCGGGTTCGAGCCCCGCCCGCCCCACCACGCTCTTGTATATTGCTTCGGTTGATGCTGGACGTTGCTGTGTCGGGTGATGCCTGACAGTGGTTCGGCTGATGTTTGACAGTGGTGTCGGCTGATCCTTGACAC
Source organism: uncultured Mycolicibacterium sp. (assembly GCA_945957405.1). Classification (GTDB taxonomy): domain Bacteria; phylum Actinomycetota; class Actinomycetes; order Mycobacteriales; family Mycobacteriaceae; genus Mycobacterium. The sequence continues at coordinate 16,139 of CAMFLL010000130.1, forward strand.
CAACCCGGCGCCGTTCTACGCGTTGTCTCCGCGTACGTGCGAAATATGCACTTCCATCAATTCCGCGAGGCCGGCTTTGTCCTTGGCCTCGATGAGATCGAGCATCATGATGTGTTCGTGTGCAGACACGCCGAGCTCACCGGTCTCGGCGAGCCGGCCGATACCGTACAGGCGTGACCGGGCCCTGAGCGAGCCGACCAGTTTGACCAGTTCGCTGTTTCCGCCGATTTCCAGCAGCCCCAGATGGAACTGCCGGTCGTTCTCCACAAAGGCGATCAGATCCTTCTTGCCTGCGGCCTCGACGATGCGACCGGCGATGCGTTTGAGCGGCGGCAGATCCCGAGGGACAAACGCGTCGATCACCGCAACCGTGCCGGGCACCTCGAGGAATCGCCTGATCTCGGTGATCTCGTCGAGTTCGCGATCTGACAGCTCCCGCACTCGGAAGCCTTTGTTCGGGGCGGTGACAAACATCCCCTCCTTCACGAGGTCCAGCATCGCTTCGCGCACCGGCGTGGCCGACACGCCGAACTGGGCGGCCAACATTGGTGCCGAGTAGGTCTGACCCGGCCGCAATTCACCCGACACCAACGCCGCCCTCAGCGCATTTCCGACCTCGTCGCGGATGCTTCGCCGCACATTCAGCGCCTGAAGGTCCGGCAATTCGGTCATGGCGTCACCATATCCTCGAATCCCGGCGCGGAGTGCCCGCGAAGCCCATGTCGTCGGCATCGATCACTGGTGCAACGTCACCCATATCGTCTTCAACTCCGTGTATTGCTCCAGGGCCTCGAGGCCGTTGTCCCGTCCGCCGAAGCCCGAACCGCGGTACCCGCCGAACGGTGTCGTGATGTCGCCCTCGCTGAAACCGTTGACCGCCACGGTTCCGGCCCGGATACCGCGCGCCATGCGGAAGGCCGCATTGATGTCGTCAGTCCACACCGTCGCGGTCAGCCCGTAGTCGGTGTCGTTCGCCATGGCCAGTGCCTGCGCTTCGTGGTCGAAGGGCAGCACACAGGTCACCGGACCAAAGATCTCCTCGCGCGCCACCGCCATGTCGGGGGTCACATTGTCGAGCACGGTTGGAGCGACGTACCAACCGCCGGATTCTTCGAGCACCCGCGAACCGCCGGCCGCCGCGTGGGCACCGTCATCACGCGCCTGTTCGATCGCCGCGACGATACGGGTCAGCGCGCTCTCCTCGATCACGGCGCCGATCTGGGTGTCCTCGTGTGCGGGATCACCGACGACGCGTTTTCCGGCCTCCTCGGCCAGCAGGGCCACGAACTCGTCTTTGATCGACCGGTGCACCAGGATGCGTGATCCGGCACTGCAGTTCTGCCCGGCATTCCAGAAGGCGGCCTGAGCGAGGTCAGCGGCCACCGTCTCCAACCGACCAGCGCAGTCTCCCATGACAATCTGCGGATTCTTCCCGCCGCATTCGAGCACGATCTCCTTGAGGTTGCTCTGGGCGGCGTAACGCAAGAACTCCCTACCCACCTCAGTCGATCCGGTGAACGTGACCGCATCGACGTCGGGGTGCAGACCCAGTGCCTTTCCTGCGACATGTCCAAGACCGGGCACCACATTGAAGACGCCATCGGGAAGTCCTGCCTCCGAAGCCAGTTCGGCGATCCGCAGCGTTGTCAGCGACGCGAGCTCCGGGGGTTTGATGACGACCGAGTTTCCGGCGGCCAGGGCAGGCGCGAGTTTCCACGCCAACATTGCGGCGGGAAAATTCCACGGCAGGACGCCGCCGACGACACCGATCGGCTCGCGAACGATGAGACCGAGGTGATCGTTGTCGGTGGTGGACACCTTGCCGAACACCTTGTCGATCGCCTCCGCGTACCACCTCATGGTCGATACGACATCGGGGAGGTCACCCTCCCGGCATTCGGTGATGGGCTTGCCGGCGTCCACGCTTTCCAAGGTTGCGAGTTCATCGGTGTGGGACTCGATCAGGTCGGCCAGTGCAAAGAGAACACCTTTCCGATGGGCGGGCGAGCTCTGACTCCACGACCCTGCTTCGAACGCTGTCCTGGCCGCGACCACCGCCGCGTCGATGTCCGGTTGCGAGCACGAGGCGATCGAGGCGAGGCGTTGCCCGTTGCCGGGCGCCAAGGTGTCGAAGGTGCTGCCGTCGACGGCATCGACGAAACGGCCGTTCACGAACGCCTGCGTTCGGTTGACCTGCGGGTGTTGGCGTTTCATCCCATGATCCTTCTGGTTCGACAATGACTGTTGGACTGGATATTTGGCTAGCCCTGGCTCATAAGACCAGGAATCCGGCCGCCTGTGGATCAGCGCTGTCGACCGTCCAGGTGGCGGCCCCGGTCACGAAGGCCCTTCCGCTGATCCTGTTGACCACCGCTGGGTAGGGCCCCACCTTTGTCGTCTCGACAGGGGTCGACGCGAACATTCCGCCCGTGATGCTCTCCAGCGTCACCGTTGCGCCGAGTGCGAGTTCCCGCCGGGCAACCAGTGCCGCCGTGCGCGCCGAGGTCCCGGTGCCACACGGTGACCGGTCAGCCCCTCCGGGCGGCATGATCACCGACGATCGGCTGTCGGCGGTGTCCGCCTTCGGCGGTCCGACGAACTGGACATGCGTCACTCCGCGAACGCCGTCAAGGAGCGGGTGCGCGACATCGGTGGCGGCATTGACGGCGGCCCTGATGCGCTGCGCCAGTGCAATAC
>CAMFLL010000131.1 GCA_945957405.1 uncultured Mycolicibacterium sp.
GCAATGACGAGTCGCCGGTGGAGATCACCGAGTCAGCCAAAAAAGAAGCCGAGAAGATGGCCAAAGCGTACGACGACCGGCCGACCGCTGTACTGCCCGGCTCCGGAAACACCGTGACCGGCACCGCGGTCAACGAATGGCTCGATGACGACGGCAACCCCAAATGGGGTAAGGACCAGGGTCCGGGCCATGTGGTCCGCGAGGGCGAGCAGGACCATCATGATCAGGGCGGCCGAGGCGACAAGGCCGAGTGACCGTGAAAGTGGTTGACTGGCAGGCGTTATGACAATCGAGTTCAACCACACCATCGTCGCCGCGCACGACAAGGTCGCCTCGGCACGGTTCCTCGCAGAACTGTTCGGACTTCCCGAACCGAAACCGTTCGGCCATTTCATGGCGGTGACACTCGAGCACGGCGCCAGCCTCGACTACGCCGATGTCCCAGGCGATCAGGAGATCCGGCCGCAGCACTACGCCTTCCTGGTCACCGAGGCCGACTTCGACGCCATCTACGCCAAGATCGCGGGCCGCGGACTGGAGCACTGGGCCGATCCACGCGGCGCACATCCCGGGGAGATCAACCGCAACGACGGTGGCCGCGGCGTCTATTTCCGCGATCCAGGCGGCCACTATCTGGAGATCATCACGCGGCCCTACGGCTCCGGGAGCTGACCGCGCGAGGGCCGCGCACGCTGGGTGTATGTGAGGTTCCTATGAGTGGGGTGCCGCGGCGCGGTGCCGTCCCGGAGAATGGCACGATGACGACACTGCAGGTCAGCGGACCTGGTCCCCGTCGTGCCGTACTGGGCCGGTTACCCAAGATGCACCGCAGCGACGGCTCCCCCATCCGGGTGCTGCTGGTCGACGACGAGCGCGCGCTGACGAACTTGATCAAGATGGCACTGCAATTCGAGGGCTGGGCGATCGACGTGGCACACGACGCCGCCGAGGCCATGGAGCGTTATCACGCCAACAGCCCCGACGTGGTGGTGCTCGACGTGATGCTGCCCGACCAGGACGGACTGCAGGTGCTCGAGCAGTTGCGCGGCACCGCCGGCTACGTGCCCATCCTGTTCCTCACCGCGCGGGACTCGGTGCAGGATCGGGTCGCCGGGCTGACCGCGGGCGGCGACGACTACATGACCAAGCCGTTCAGCCTCGAGGAGCTCGTCGCGCGTCTGCGCGGTCTGCTGCGCCGGTCGGCCTATCAGACCCCCGCCGACGATGAGAAACTCACCGTCGGTGATCTCGAACTCGACGGCGCCAGTCGCGGTGTGCGCCGGGCTGGTGAGTCGGTGTCGTTGTCCGCCACCGAATTCGAACTGCTGCGCTACCTGATGCGCCATCCGCGCAGGGCAGTCAGCCGCCAGGAGATCCTGGACCGGGTGTGGAATTACGACTTCGGCGGCCGGTCCAGCGTCGTCGACCTGTATGTGTCGTACCTGCGCAAGAAGATCGACGCCGGGCATCCGCCGATGATCCAGACCGTGCGCGGTGTCGGGTACATGTTGCGGCCCGAGCAGTGATCCGGCAGTTGACCCGCCCTGGGTGGCCCGACTGGCGCACCTGGCCTCTGCGCAGGCAACTGGCGGTCGGCGTCTCCGCGGTGGTCATCGTCGTCCTGGTGACGGTGGGCACGATGTCGGTGCTGACGCTGCGCAGCTCCATCACCGGTGTGATCGACACCCAGTTGGCGGCGTCCGCTGACGGTTTCAGATCGTCGGTGGTGAAGTACCGGGCCACGCCGACCCCCGACGGAACGCTCCCGCCGCCGGGCACCATGAAGCCGTTGTCGCACCTGATCGGTCAGGCACCCGGCAACGTCGTCTTCCTCGTCCGCGATGGCCAGGTGGCCGATTCGGCGTTGTTCGGCGACGGCGACGCCGGTCCGGTGCCCGAGGCCGCGCAACGCGAACTTCTCGAGGAGCTCGGGGAAACGGCCGGCCCGCACAGCGTCTGGCTGGATGAGCTGGGGATGTACCGCATGGAGGTGCGCCCGGGTGCCCCCGGCGAGCTCGAGGTGACCGGAGTGTCGCTGCGCCCGGCGCAGGCCGCGACCACCCGGGAAACCCTGATCGTCACCGGCCTCACGGCACTCGGGTTGCTGGTGACCGCCCTGTGCACGTTGGCCGTGGTGCGCACGGCGCTGCGACCGCTCAGCCGGGTGGCGTCGACGGCCGCCGAGGTGGCCACGCTGCCGCTGAACCGCGACCAGTACGCCATCTCACCGCGCGTGCCGGCCGCCGACACCGACCCTCGCACAGAGGTCGGCCTGGTCGGTGACACGCTCAACGGGCTGCTCGACAACGTCGAGCGGGCGCTGGCCGAAGTCGCCGCCTCCGACCGGCGGATGCGGCAGTTCATCACCGATGCCAGCCATGAACTGCGCACGCCGCTGGCGGCGATCCAGGGCTACGCGGAACTGACGCGCCAGGACAGCGCGGTGCTGCCCGAGACCACGGAGTACTCGCTGGCACGCATCGAAGCCGAATCGCAACGAATGAACAGCCTGGTCTCGGATCTCTTGCTGCTCGCCCGGCTCGACGAGGGGCAGGATTTCGACACCGCCCCGCTGGACCTGGCCGATGTGGTGGTCGACGCCGTCAACGACGCCAGCGTGTCGGCGCCCACCCACCAGTGGCGCATGCATGTCCCCGAGGACGCGGTGAGGGTGTCCGGCGACCACGCCAGGCTGCATCAGGCTCTCGCCGTCCTGCTGTCCAATGCGCGGGTCCACACCCCTGCCGGCACGACAGTTGTCACCGCAATCGAGCGATGCCGGGACCAGGACGGTACGCGCGTGGTCGAGCTGACCGTCACCGACGATGGGCCGGGCATCCCGGGCGATGTCCTGCCGCATCTGTTCGAGCGATTCGTCCGGGCCGACAAGTCGCGGTCGAGGGAGGCGGGCAGCTTCGGTCTGGGCCTGGCGATCGCCGCCTCGATCGTCGAAGCGCACGGCGGCACCATCGGTGCCACATCGCAGGCCGGCCGCACCACGTTCAGCGTCCGGCTGCCCGGTCAGCTTCCGGACCAGGCCGACTCCGCTGATTCGAACGAGTTCGCACTGTCGAATTGAGTCATCTCTGTCCATGAAAAAGGCGCGGCCGTAGCCGCGCCTTTTATGTCAATGCACATGGCGTTCAGCATTCGACGTCGACATACACCGTTTTCGAAACGACAGTTTCCGCGGGCGAGCTGCCGCCCCGTGAATCGACCGTGGAATGGGTCTGCCCCGGCCGGACCGAACTGATGGTGCACTGCGCCAGCGGCGCGGCGCCGGTTCGGTTCACCACGACGTGATAGCCGCTCACTTCCAGTGTCCTGACGGTCTGTTCGACTTCGGACGGTCCCGTCGGCGCCGCCGTGGCGATGCCTGCGGCCGCGAGTCCCGCCGATGCGATCGCGGCTGCGGCCACGGCGCCCACAATGAATTTCTCCATATCGATTCCCATTTCCGAAGGATTACGTTGTGCAATCCAGATTATCGACACCGGAAATGCCCGCAAAGAACCTCATAGGGAACACATACGCGCGAAATTCGGGGAGTCAGCTTGCCGAATTCCGATGGCCGCGTGCAGCCTCCTGATTGCGATAATCGTCGGCGAGCCTGACGACGTGGCCGGGCAGGGCATCCGTGGCGACATCAGCCAGGGTGGTGGTCTCCAGCACCGATCGCATGCTGGCCCGCAGGGCCCGCCACACGTCGGTCAACGATTCGGTGGGTCCGCTGTACGGCAGGTCTCCGAGCCCGATGTCGCGGACGCTGGCCAGCGGACCGTCGATACAGCGCAGCACATCGGCGATGCTGATCTGCTCGGCGGGACGGCCGAGTTCATAGCCACCGTCACGGCCGCGGTGACTGCGCACCAGTCGATCGCTGCGCAGATCCGACAGGATGTCGACCAGGAATTGCGGCGGAATGCCCTGGGCCTTGGCCAGGTCATCGGTTTTGACGAGCATGCCGGGCGCGACCGTGGCCAGTTGGACCATGGCGCGCACGGCGTACTCCGCCTTGGCCGACATCCGCATCGTTGCAATTCTGCCATTTTAGGCCAGTTCAGTCAGGAATAGCGGACCCGTCAGCGGTGACCACGGCGAACAGGTCGGCAACTGCCGCCAGGCTGGCGGTTTGCAGCGCCGCGGCAGGGACGTCACTGCCGTCGACACCCGGCAGTGTGCGGGTGGCGGTGGCCGACGCGACGACCGTCGGCGCATAGCCGAGGTTGAACGCACCGCGCGCGGTGGAGTTGACGCACATGTGCGTCATGAATCCCGCCAGGATCAGATTGCTCGCATCGATCGCTTTGAGCTGTTGGTCGAGGTCGGTCTGCACGAACGAATTCGGATAGCTCTTGACCACCACGGGCTCGCCGTCGCGGGGTGCCACCCGGTCGACGATCGCGCCCGACTCCCCCTCGATGTCGTACAGCGAACCCGGTCCGTCGTTGTGCTGGATGTGGAAGATCGGGATGCCGGCGACGCGCGCCCGCTCCAGCAGGTGCGCCGCTTCGTCGAGTGCGGCCTGGACGCCGTCGAGCTCCATCACCCCTCGGGTGTAGGTGTTCTGGCAGTCGATGAGGATCAGCGTGGATTCCGCCAAGCTGACTGGTTCTTGGGGCAGACCTGCGAGTGCGCGCAGCGTGGAGTGTTCGGCCATGACGCCGAACCTACCGTCAGGCCCGGGTTGTCACGCCGAGAACGGCGGCGGCAAGTTCCGGGCGGCACACGATGAGATCGGGCAATTTCACGTCGGTCTGGTTGTAGCGCAACGGCGAGCCGTCGATGCGCGACGTGTGCAGCCCCGCCGCGCGCGCCACCGCCACCGGGGCGGCCGAATCCCATTCGTACTGACCGCCGGCGTGGACATACACATCAGCGCGCCCCTGCACCACGGCTGCGACCTTCGCACCCGCCGAACCCATCTCCACGAGCTGGCCGTCGAGCGCATCGCGGACGTCGAGTGCGATCGCCGGCGGCCGCGTGCGTGACACCACGACCCGCGGCGGGCCCGCCACTGCAGCCGGCGCGGCGACGTCGGGTGTCGCGAGGGTCATGCCCTGGGCGGGCAGCGCGACCGCGCCCGCGACCAGCTCGCCGCTCTGCCACAGCGCCACATGCACGGCCCAGTCGTCACGCCCGAGTTCGGAGAACTCCCGGGTGCCGTCGAGCGGGTCGACGATCCACACCCGCTCGGAGGTGAGCCGGGCCGGGTCGTCGGCACCCTCCTCCGAGAGCACGATGTCGTCGGGGCGGGCAGCGGCCAGCTCAGCGGCCAGGAAGTCGTGAGAGCGTTTGTCGCCTGCGGCCTTTCGATCCGCGGAGTCGGCGTCGGCGAATTCCTCGCGCACGCCCAACAGCAACTGCCCGGCTCGGTGCGCGAGCTCCGCGGCCAAGTGATGGTCGGTCATGCCTGACCATCCAACAGGTCTAGCACCGTGTTCGCCAGCTCATCGGGCCCCAGGTCGGGGGTGAGCCGCAGGTCGGGATTCTTCGGCCGCTGGTACGGGCTGTCGATGCCGGTGAAGTGAGTGAGCTCACCGGCACGCGCCTTGGCGTACAGGCCCTTGGGATCACGTCGCTCGCAGTCGGCCAGCGGGGTGTCCATGAAGATCTCGAAGAAATCGAAACCCTGATCGGTGTGCACCTTGCGAGCCAGGTCGCGATGCTCCTCGAGTGGGCTGATGGCCGGGACCAACACCGTCAGACCGGAATCGGCCATCAGGGTGGCGACGTGCGCCAGTCGACGAAGGTTCTCGGCACGGTCGGCCATGGAGAAGCCCAGATCGGCATTGAGTCCGTGCCGTAGATTGTCGCCGTCGAGAACATAAGCGGGACACCCTCTTTCGAGCAACTTCTGCTCGACCAGGACGGCAACCGAAGACTTGCCGGAGCCCGAGAGTCCCGTGAACCACAGCGTGCGTCCACGGGAGAGCCGGTCGTCGGCGCACACCAGCGACTCGTGCCGCACGGTGTTCGGTGTCGCGGCCCGCGACGCGATCGGGGTGGTGTCACGGACCATGCCGGCGGCCACGGTCACGTTGGTGTCCGGATCGATCAGGATGAACGATCCGGTGGCCGCGTTACGCGAGTACTCGTCGAGCAGCAGCGGCACCTGAGTGCGCAGTGTGACGCGGCCGAGTTCGTTGAGCTTCAACGCCGTTGCGGACTTGTCACGGTGCAGCGTGTTGACGTCGAGGCGGTAGTCCAGCGACGCGACCCGGGCCCGCGTGGTGCGGGTGGTGTGTTTGACGATGTAGTCACGGCCCGGTTCCAGGGACGCCCCGTCGGCCATCCAGCACACCGTCGCGTCGAACTCCTGCGTCGCGTCGGGCTGGTTGTTGACCCGGGCCAGCATGTCGCCACGCGAGATGTCGATGTCGTCAGCCAGGCTGATCGAGACCGCCATCGGCGGAAACGCTTCCGTCACAGGCCCGTTGGGGCCGTCGATCTCGGTGATACGACTGGTTTTTCCACTCGGCAGCACCACGACCTCGTCGCCGGGACGCATCAGACCGCTGGCCACAGTGCCCGCATAGCTGCGGTGATCGGTGTGGTCGTGGGTCTGCGGCCGGATCACATACTGCACCGGGAAGCGGACGTCGACCAGGTTGCGGTCGCCGGCGATGTACACGTCCTCGAGGTGCGCCAGCAGCGCCGGCCCGTCGTACCAGGGCGTGTTGTCCGATTTCGTCACGACGTTGTCGCCGAGCAGCGCCGACAGCGGGATCGAAGTCACGTCGTGCACATCGAGGCGCGCGGCGAAGGCGTGGAACTCGTCGCGGATCGCCTCGAAACGTGCTTCGTCCCAGTCGATCAGGTCCATCTTGTTGACGGCGAGCACGATGTGCTGCACGCCGAGCAACGACGCCAGGAACGCGTGCCGCCGGGACTGCTCGAGCAGGCCGTGTCTGGCGTCCACCAGCACGATGGCCAACTGCGCAGTCGAGGTGCCGGTCACCATGTTGCGCGTGTACTGGATGTGCCCAGGGGTGTCGGCGATGATGAATTTGCGCTTGGGCGTGGCGAAGTAGCGGTAGGCCACATCGATGGTGATGCCCTGCTCCCGTTCCGAACGCAGCCCGTCGGTGACCAGTGCGAGGTCGGTGTAGTCGTGGCCCCGTTCACGTGACGTGCGTTCGACAGAGGCCAGCTGATCCTCCATCACGGCCTTCGAGTCGTACAGCAGCCGGCCGATCAAGGTGGACTTGCCGTCGTCGACGGAACCCGCTGTCGCGAGCCTCAACAGCGTCGTGGGCGAACTGGCTGCAGCCATCAGAAGTAACCCTCCCGCTTGCGGTCTTCCATCCCGGCTTCGGAGATCCGGTCGTCGGCGCGCGTGGCTCCGCGCTCGGTCAACCGCGAGATCGCGGTCTCGTCGATCACCTCGTCCACCGTGGACGCCGTCGACTCCACGCATCCGGTGCACGTGACGTCGCCGACCGTACGGAACCGCACGGAGGTCTCGAAGACCTCTTCGTCGGCATTCGGCTGCATGAATTCGTGCACCGCCAAGAGCATGCCGTCACGGCGGAACACCGGGCGGGTGTGCGCATAGTAGATGGCGGGCAGCGTGATGGTCTCGGCACCGATGTAGGCCCAGATGTCGTACTCGGTCCAGTTCGACAGCGGGAACACCCGGATGTGCTCGCCCTTGCGGTGCCTGCCGTTGTACAGGTTCCACAGCTCGGGGCGCTGCGCCTTCGGGTCCCACTGGCCGAACTCGTCGCGGAAACTGAACACCCGCTCCTTGGCCCTGGCCTTCTCCTCGTCACGGCGTGCCCCGCCGAACGCGGCGTCGAACTTGTTCTCACGGATACCGCGCAGCAGCGTCACGGTCTGCAGCGGGTTGCGCGAGGGGCCGTTGTCGACGACGCGGCCGGCCGCGATGTCCTCTTCCACGCTCGCGACCACCAGGCGTACGCCGTTCTCGGCGACCAGCCGATCCCGGGTGCTGATGACCTCTTCGAAGTTGTGACCGGTGTCGACGTGCATGACCGGAAAGGGCAGCCGGCCCGGCCTGAAGGCCTTGATCGCCAGGTGCAGCATGACGATGGAGTCCTTACCGCCGGAGAACAGCAGCACGGGCCGCTCGAACTCCGCGGCGACCTCCCGGATGATGTGGATCGCCTCGGCTTCCAGGGACCTCAGATGACTGAGTTCGTACTGTCCCGGCGCAGGCTGCGTCGCTGTACTCGTCACGATTCCTCGTAAAGTTGGTAGATCTGACCAAGTTAATGAGCTCGACCGAGGATGCCAGCCGCGCGCCGACCGTGTCAAGCGTCGCTTACCGCGGAGGTAATTGCCCTGGTCCCGATACTGAATTCATGCCAACCGGTGCCGAAGTCATCGCGCAGTTCCTGCCGCAGTCGCCGTTCGTCGTCAAGCTCGGCATCGTCGCCGATGCTCTCCCCGAGATCGGCGAGGTCCGCCTCCGACTGCCGTGGGATCCGTCCAACACCACGCTCGGTGACATGGTGCACGGCGGTGCCATCGCGACGCTGGCCGACCTGACCGTGATGGCGGCGGCATGGTGCGGCGGCCAGGCGCCCGCCAACATGCGCGGCGTGACCGTGTCGATGGCCCTCGACTATCTGGCGCCCGCGCGGGGGTGCGACCTGATCGGCGTCGGCCGGGTGTTGCGGCGCGGGCGGTCCCTGGTCAACTGCGAGGCCGAGATCCGTGACCCGGACGGTGACCTGGTGGCCAAGGCACTCGCGACCTACAAGGTGGGGTGACGGCGCGCCGTCCCCTGTTACAGCGTGACCTCGTTGAGCTTGCCGGTCGCCACGTCGAAGATGAACCCGCGCAACGACTCGTGTTTCGTGACGAACGGGCTGGCCTCGATGCGCCGAAGCGACTGACGCACATCCTCCTCGAGATCCGGAAACGCCTCGGCGGCCCACTCCGGTTTGAGGCCGGTCTCGTCCTGGATCGACTTCTTGAACTCGTCGTCGGTGAATGTCAGCATGCCGCAGTCGGTGTGGTGGATCAGGATGATCTCTTTGGTGCCGAGCAGGCGCTGGCTGATGGCCAGCGATCTGATCTCGTCATCGGTGATCACGCCGCCGGCATTGCGGATCACATGCGCCTCACCGGCACCGAGACCGAGAACGCGGTAGACGTCCAGGCGTGCATCCATACACGCAACGATCGCCACATGCTTGCTCGGCGGCAACGGCAGTGGTCCCTGGAAATCCTCGGCGTACTTCGCGTTGTTGGCCAGGTACTCATCGGTGACAGTCATGACTTTCGACGCTAACAGTGCAGGGCGGCGCGGTCACCGCCTGCACTCGCGATGAACCAAAACAAAAAGCCCCGCCGAAGCGGGGCTTTTCGTCGCACTGGATCAGCCTGGCTCGGCCGACGTCGGTGTCGTGGTGATCTCCGGCGTGGCAAGCCCTGTCTCGGGTGCCGGGGGCGCCACCGACGCCTCGGTGCTGGTCTCTCCGGTAGTCATCGACGTCGCCGTTGTCGGGTCCGACACAATGGTTGGACTGGTCGGTTCCGGTGCCAGTGCGACACCGAGAATGCCCATGGCAGCGATTGCGCTGCCACCAATTGCGGACGCCCAGAGCTTCTGTTTCGAATTCACCTGTGACCACTCCATTCCGGTCTCGGGTCCGGGTCGATAGCGCACTGCGTTGTACGCCATGACCTTCGGTTAACCGGATGGAGTGAAAGTCAAACCGACTAACTATCAGCGAATTGCTAGCTTTCGCCGAACTGCGTGGCCTTGACGGCAGGCTCGGCCTTCTCGGTGGCCAACACACTGGGCTCGGTTTCGGTGGTACTGGCCACGTTGCCGAGCGTCATCTCGCCGCGGTTGCTCAGGTATGTGGCGCTGCCGGCTCCCGACACCTGCTCCTGGTGTACAGCTGCGCCGAGCGCACCCAGCGCCAATACCGCGCTTCCTCCGACGATCGCCGCGAATACCTTGACCCGCCTGGGTGCCAGAACTTCCGTGCTCATTTTGGTTTCCTCCCAACAAATTGCTGTTGACCGCACAGTGAAGTGCCGAAACCTGTGAACCCCCTGGATCCGCGGTGGGAATTAGGGACCAGAACTAGCCGCCCGCCTCGCTGGTGATCGGCGGCGTCGCGAACGGAGTCTCCAACTCAGTCGGCGCCGTCGTCATCGTCGTCGTCTCCCCGAACGACGTGTCCGGTGACTCCGCCGTCGCGCTACCCCCCACCGCCACTGTCAGCGCGCCCATGGCTAGCACTCCGCCGGCACCCATCACCGCCGCCAGCATCTTCACACCACTTTTTGTGCTGTCGTCTCGTGATTTCACGGTTGAAAACTCCTCTCGGGTCGGATCAGTACGGAGCCTGGTTTAACCCGCGAAATTCGTGGAAAACCTAGGCTCACTCGATAAGCGCGCCTACGGCGCCATGTTTTCGTGCCTCGATAGCGGGCTGACGAGGGCCGACGCGCCGAAAATCCCGCCCGTCCAGCACCGCGAGATCGATCTCCTACGCTGTGCGCATGCAGCACGGACGGTCCGCGGGATGACACGCTTCTTGGCGCGCCGGCTGCTCAACTACATCGTGCTGCTGGCGCTGGCGTCATTCCTGACGTTCTGCCTGACATCAGCGTTCTTCTCGCCGCTGGACAGCCTGCTGCAGCGCAGTCCACGCCCACCCGAGTCAGCCATCGCGGCCAAGGCCGCCGAACTCGACCTCGACAAACCCATCCCGCTTCGCTACGCGCACTGGGTGTCGGGTGCGGTCCGCGGCGACTTCGGCACCACCGTCACGGGCCAGCCCGTCGCCGACGAACTGGGCCGCCGAATCGGGGTGAGCCTGCGGTTGCTGGTGATCGGATCGGTCTTCGGCACGATCATCGGTGTGGTGGTGGGCGCATGGAGCGCCATCCGCCAGTACCGAATATCGGATCGACTGCTGACCATCCTGTCGTTGCTGATCATCAGCACTCCGACGTTTGTGATCGCGAACCTGTTGATTCTCAGCGCTTTACGGGTCAACACCATCCTGGGCGTGCAATTGTTCGAGTACATCGGTGAGACGTCGCCCGACGCGATAGGCGGTGGCTGGAATCAGTTCGTCGACCGCCTACAGCATTTGGTGCTACCGTCCTTCGCACTCGCGCTGATGGCCATCGCCGGGTACAGCCGCTACCAGCGCAACGCCATGCTCGACGTGCTCGGCCAGGATTTCATCCGCACCGCGCGCGCCAAGGGTCTCACCCGCCGACAGGCACTGTTCCGGCACGGACTGCGAACGGCGTTGATCCCGATGGCCACGCTGTTCGCCTACGGGGTCAGCGGACTCGTCACCGGCGCAGTGTTCGTCGAGCAGATCTTCGGTTGGCACGGCATGGGCGAATGGGTGGTGCAGGGCATCGCCACGCAGGACACCAACATCATCGCCGCCATCACGGTCTTTTCCGGGGCCGTCATCCTGCTGGCCGGCCTGCTGTCGGACGTCATCTACGCCGCGCTCGACCCGAGAGTGCGGGTGCGATGACCGAACCGATGTCCGAGCCCGTCAACGTCAAAGGCGATGTCTCAGAAGCCGCTTTCGATTCGCGGCGCACCCTGGTGCTGCGCAGGTTCCTGCGCAACAAGGCCGCAGTGGTGTCCCTCGTGGTGCTGGTGGCCATGTTCGTCGGCTGCTACGCGCTACCCCCTCTGCTGCCCTGGTCCTACACGGACTTGGATTACCTGTCGCTGCAACAGCCACCGACCCCCACGCACTGGTTCGGCACCAACGCGCTGGGGCAGGACCTGTTCGCGATGACGTTGCGCGGTATGCAGAAATCACTGCTCATCGGCCTGTGCGTGGCGCTGATCTCGACGGCGATCGCCGCGACGGTCGGCGCCGTCGCCGGGTACTTCGGCGGGTGGCGGGACCGAGCGCTGATGTGGATCGTCGATCTGCTGCTGGTCGTGCCGAGTTTCATCCTGATCGCGATCATGACGCCGCGCGTCAAGCAGACCGGCAGCGTGCTCATGCTCATCGTGCTGCTCTCACTGTTCAGCTGGATGGTCAGTTCGCGCATGGTGCGCGGTATGACGATGAGCCTGCGCGAGCGCGAATTCGTCCAAGCCGCACGATATATGGGCGTATCCAACACGCGCATCATCTCTCGGCACATCCTGCCGAACGTCGCCTCGATTCTGATCATCGACACCGCGCTGAACGTCGGGGTGGCGATCCTGGCCGAAACCGGCTTGAGCTTCCTGGGTTTCGGTGTCCAGCCGCCCGATGTGTCGCTCGGTACGTTGATCGCCGACGGCACGAAATCGGTGACCACGTTCCCGTGGGTGTTCCTGTTCCCCGCCGGTGTGCTGGTGACCATCGTGATGTGCGCCAACCTCATCGGCGACGCGTTACGTGATGCAGTCGACCCCGGGTCCGGCGCGCTGCGGCGGGGTAAGCGCGGTAAGAAGGCAAAGCGATGAGCGCCCTGCTCGACGTGACCGACCTGACGGTGACCTTCCCGACCGATGGTGCACCGGTGACCGCCGTGCGCGGGGTCACCCTGTCCGTGGACCCCGGCGAAGTGGTGGCTGTGGTCGGTGAATCCGGCTCGGGCAAATCGGCCACCGCAATGGCGATCATCGGGCTGCAGCCCGACTACGCCGACGTATCCGGGTCGGTGCGGCTGCGCGACCAGGAGCTGTTGGGGCGCTCCGACAGTGAACTGTCGAAGGTCCGCGGCAAGGCGATCGGCACGGTGTTCCAGGACCCGATGTCGGCGTTGACGCCGGTGTACACCGTTGGCGATCAGATCGCTGAGGCGATCACCATCCACCAGCCGTCGACCACCAAGGCGCAGGCCCGGCTCCGTGCCGTCGAGCTGCTCGAACTGGTGGGTATCGCGCAGCCCGAACGGCGCGCCAAGGCCTTTCCGCACGAGCTGTCCGGAGGTGAGCGGCAGCGGGTTGTGATCGCCATCGCGATCGCCAATGACCCCGACCTGTTGATCTGCGATGAACCGACCACAGCACTGGACGTCACCGTCCAGGCGCAGATCCTCGATGTGCTCAAGACGGCCCGTGACGTCACGGGAGCCGGCGTACTGATCATCACCCACGACCTCGGTGTGGTCGCCGAGTTCGCCGATCGCGCGGTGGTCATGTACGCCGGCCGGGCAGTGGAGACCGCCCCCGTCGACGTGCTGTACCGCGATCGCCAGATGCCCTATACAGCAGGACTTCTGGGGTCGGTACCACGCCTGGACGCCCATCAGGGCGCACGGCTGGTGCCCATTCCCGGGGCGCCGCCGTCGCTGATGAACCTGGAACCGGGCTGCCCATTCGCGCCGCGGTGTCCGCTGGCGATCGACCGGTGCCGCGCTACCGAACCGGATCTGGTCGACGTGGGGGCACACCACCGCGCCGCATGTATTCGCACCGATCAGGTCGCCGGGCGCTCCGCCGCCGAGATCTACGGCGTCAGCACCGCTCCCCCGGCCGAGTCGGCGCCGACCAGTACCCGACCAGCGATCAGCGTGCGCGATCTGGTCAAGACCTACCGCCTGACCAAGGGCGCGGTGTTCCGCCGCACCATCGGTGAGGTGCGAGCCGTCGACGGCGTCACCTTCGACCTGCCCGACGGCCAGACCCTGGCGATCGTCGGCGAATCCGGGTCGGGCAAATCCACGACGCTGCACGAGATCTTGGAATTGAGTGCCCCGCAATCGGGCTCCATCGAGGTGCTGGGAACCGACGTCGCCGCGCTGGACAAGGGCAGCCGGCGGACGCTGCGCCGCGACCTGCAGGTGGTGTTCCAGGATCCCGTCGCATCACTGGACCCCAGGTTGCCCGTGTTCGATGTTCTCGCAGAACCGTTGCAGGCCAACGGGTTCGACAAGGATCAAACACAGGCGCGGGTCGCCGAACTGCTGACCCTGGTCGGCCTGCGCCGCGACGACGCCAGCCGCTACCCCGCCGAGTTCTCCGGCGGGCAGAAGCAACGCATCGGTATCGCGCGGGCGTTGGCGCTGCAACCGAAGATCCTCGCGCTCGACGAACCGGTGTCGGCACTCGACGTGTCGATCCAGGCCGGCATCCTCAACCTGCTACTCGACCTGCAGCAGCGTTTCGGCCTGTCCTATCTGTTCGTCTCGCATGACCTGTCGGTGGTCAAACACCTGGCGCACCGCGTCGCGGTGATGTTCAAAGGCAAGATCGTCGAGCAGGGTGACGCCGACGAGGTGTTCACCCGGCCCCAGCACGAGTACACCCGCAAGCTGCTGGCCGCCGTGCCGCGGCCCGAGACGGGCCGGAAGAGCTGATTGCGCCACTCCTCCTCGTCGCTCGTGATCGACAGTGCGCTTCCTCCCCGGACTCGTACCTCGTCCGCATCGTCACCGCACGCCTCGCTCCGCATCGTCGCGCCGCTACACCTGATTGCGCCACTCCTCCTCGTCGCTCGTGATCGACAGTGCGCTTCCTCCCCGGACTCGTACCTCGTCCGCATCGTCACCGCACGCCTCGCTCCGCATCGTCGCGCCGCTAGAGTCTGACCGCATGACGCTTCGACGCTGCGCCGCCGCCCTCTTTGCCGTCGGGCTGATCCTGACGGGGTGCTCGGGCGCCAGTCAGGAAGCCCCACCGTCGGTGGGCGAAGCCGAACTGGGCACCACCGGAGACATCAACCCCCAAGACGTCGCCAGCCTCAAACCGGGCGGGAACCTGCGGTTGGCATTGACGGAGTTTCCGTCGAACTTCAACTCGCTGCAGGTCGACGGCAACACCGGCGATGTCGGGGCACTGATGCGCCCGACCCTGCCGCGCGCCTTCCGCATCGCCTCGGACGGTTCGACCACCGTCAACACTGACTACTTCACAAATGTGGAGCTCACCAGCGAAAGTCCGCAGGTCGTGACGTACACGATCAACCCGAAGGCGGTCTGGTCCGACGGCACGCCCATCACCTGGGAAGACATCGCGTCACAGATCAACGCCACGAAGGGCACCGACCCGGCGTACACCATCGCCTCACCGAACGGGTCCGAGCGGGTCGCCTCTGTCACGCGCGGCGTCGACGATCGGCAGGCCGTCATCACGTTCGCCAAACCGTACGCGGACTGGCAGGGCATGTTCGCCGGTAACACCATGCTGTTGCCCAAGAGCAGCACGGCCAACCCGGAGGCGTTCAACAAGGGCCAGCTCAGCGCACCGGGACCGTCCGCGGGACCGTTCATCATCAGCAACATCGACCGGGCGGCCCAGCGCATCACGATGACCCGCAACCCGAAATGGTGGGGTGCCCCGCCGGTACTCGACAGCATCACCTACCTGGTGCTCGATCCCAACGCGGTGATACCGGCGCTGCAGAACAACACCCTCGACGCGGCGGGTGCGACGACCCTCGACGAGTTGACGAACGCGCGTAAGACCGCCGGGGTGACCATTCGCCGCGCCCCGGGCAACAGCTGGTACCACTTCACGTTCAACGGTGCGCCCGGCTCGATCCTGGCCGACAAGAATCTGCGGCTGGCCGTCGCCAAGGGTATCGACCGGCAGGCCATCGCCTCGGTGACACAACGCGGTCTGACCGACAACCCGGTCCCCCTCAACAACCACATCTATGTACGTGGGCAGGAGGGCTACCAGGACAACAGCGGCGTCGTCGCTTATGACCCCGAGAAGGCCAAGCAGGAGCTCGACGCGCTCGGCTGGAAACTCAACGGCCAGTTCCGCGAGAAGGACGGCCGCCAGCTGGTGATCCGCGACGTCATCTTCGATGCTCCGAGCACCAAATCGGTTGCACAGATCGCGCAGAACAGCCTGGCGCAGATTGGCGTGAAACTCGACATCGACGCCAAGGCCGGCGGCGGATTCTTCACCAACTACGTGATTCCCGGCGATTTCGACATCACCCAGTTCGCCTATATCGGCGACGCGTTCGCCCTGTCCAGCCTGACGCAGATCTACCCGATCGGCGCACCGAGCAACTTCGGCAAGATCGGCACGCCGGAGATCGACGCGAAGATCGAGCAGACGCTCGAGGAACTCGATGCCGCCAAGGCGCGCGCGCTGGCCAACGAGCTCGACGGGATGATCTTCGCCGAGGTCTTCAGCCTCCCGCTGTTCCAGAGCTCCGGCAACCTCGCCGTTCGCAGCAGTCTCGCCAACTACGGGCCCGCCGGGCTCGGTGACCTCGACTACACGAAGATCGGCTTCATGAAGTAGCGCCCGACGGCCCGCGGTCCGGCAACACTCGTTCCAGCGCCGCCGCGGCCGCGATAGCCGAGACCAGCAACCGCACCGAGGTGTTACCCGGAAGCGCGTCGAGTTCAGCAGAACGCCCGGCAAGCCGGCCGGTATCGCCGCGGGTCACGGCCTTGATGATCTGCAGCGCGGCGGGTTCGCGGGTGTCGAGCGCGCTGTGCGTGGCGGTGGGCAGGTCGACCAGCACGGCGCCCGGTATCAGCGCGGCGACCCGATGCGCGACGGTGGGCGGGGTGGTGAGGTCCCGGCCCCCGGAGATCACCACGGTGGGCCAGTCGAAGCCCGGCATGTGCGCCACCAGATCGTAGGGTTCCCCCTCGAAATGCGGGGTGGGACCGGGCACCTGATCGGCCATCTGCTGCATCGGCACCGACGGATCCAGCGGCTGGCCGTCCGGCTCGCCCATGTAATCCAGTTCCCGGAACGCGATCCGACCAACCAGATCGATCTCGTTGCGGTACGGCACTTTTCGCATCGCAATCTTGTCGATCTGCGCCATCGCCCGCCACAGCAGCGTGTGTCCGGTGAGCAGCAGGTCGAGTTGCCGCTCCAGCAACGCAACGCCACCGAAACCGTAGACGACGGTCGCCAGGTGGGCGGCGGTCGGCGACATCACCCCGCTGTCGATCAGGTGGCGGACCTTCGGCACCACCACCGCGGTCTCGCTGTCGCGGCCGTCGAGGAACAGGCCTCGAATGGCGTCGCGGACCTCATGGATGTCCCGTGCCGACAGAACAGGTGAGTCGAGCACCATCGCGTGCACGCGGTCGGGATGACGGACGCCGACCCCGGCGGCGATGTAGGTGCCGTACGACGTCCCGTACACGACGGCCCGCTGGACGCCGGCGTCGTCCAGCACGGCGGCGATGTCGTCGACCACCTGACTGACGGTGATCGCCTCGGGTGGCAGGTCCGCGCCGTCGTCGTCATGCCGCGACAGCCCGACGCCGCGATGCTCGATCATGATGACGTCAATCCCCAAGGCTGCGGCATGCTTACGGGTGCTCTTGTACAGCTGGACGGAAGCCACCCCCGGTCCGCCGGGCACGATCACCACCGGATGCGCCGACAGCGGCCCGGTGCGCACGTAGTACAGGTCAAAGTGTTCGTCGTTGCCCGGCGTCACCGGACGACGAACCGACCGCACCCCGGGCATCGCCGCGAGCTTGTCGTGCGCCCGCTTGCGCTTGGCATTCAGTGTCATCGCGTCCCATTCTGCGCGATGGCGCAGTCTTAGGTTCGGCCTGAGCCAAAGCAGTGCCCCCGTGTGGTGCCCTCGGTAGAAATCAGGACATGACGCAAGCACCCGTGGTCCAGACCCTGCTGCCGGGCAGCGCCGAATTCGAGGCGCTGCTCGCCGATATCGCCGCGGGGGCCAAAGACCGAGACCTCAACGACGAGAACCCGTTTGATCAGGTCGCTCAGCTCAAGCGAGCCGGCTTCGGCACCCTGCGACTACCCGCGGAGCTCGGCGGCCCGGGATTGTCTGTCCGTCAGCTGTTTTCCGCACTCATCGATGTGGCGCGAGCAGATCCGATTGTGGCGCACATCTTCCGGACTCATTTCTGGTTCGTCGAGGAGCGATTGCGCAGCCTGCAGACCAACCCCGACGACCAGATCACGCGACGATGGCTCGACCAGGTCGCCGCCGGCCGGTTGTTCGCGAACGCGTTCAGCGAGAAGGGCAGCCTGGCCGTCGGCAGCCTGGTCTTCAACACCCGGCTGCTGCCCGACGGGCGGGGCGGCTACGTGCTCAACGGCGAGAAGTTCTACAGCACCGGCACCTTGTTCTCCGACTACCTGACTGTGGCCACCACCACCGATCATGATTCGGTTGCGTCGGTGATCGTGCCGGCCAACCGTGACGGTGTCCGGCTGATCGACGACTGGGATGGTTTCGGCCAGCGCCGCACCGGAACCGGCACCACAGTGTTCACCGATGTCGCGGTGTCTGCCGACGAGGTGCTCGGCGACACCCCGTATGACGCGGACCCGGTGCCGACCGTGCAGTACGCGTCGCTGCAGCTCTACATCCACGCCGTGGTGGCCGGCGTGCTGGCATCCGTGGTCGATGACGGGGTGGCGCTGTTGCGCTCGCGCAGCCGCAGCTTCAGCCATGCGTTGACCGAGAAGCCGGTCGACGACCCGCTGTATCAGAAGCTGCTTGGCGAGCTGGCCAGCACGGCCTACATCGCCAAGGCCGCGGTGCTCGATGCGGCCGACGCCATCGGCGCGGCCGGCGACTCCGTGATCGACGGCGTACCCGATGCGGAGTTGGCCACCGACGCGCAGCTCAAGGTCGCCAAGGTCAAGGTGCACCTCGACGACGTCGCCCCCGAGGCGGCGACCCGACTGCTGGAACTCGGCGGCGCGAGCGCGTCGAGCCGGCAGCGCAACCTCGACCGGCACTGGCGCAACATTCGCACGATCACGCTGCACAACCCCGTGGCCTACAAGGCCCGGGTGATCGGTGAGCATCTCCTCCACGAGACCCCCATCC
>CAMFLL010000132.1 GCA_945957405.1 uncultured Mycolicibacterium sp.
TCAGCCCCTTCCCCTACATCGGCGCAGGACAAATGCGCTAACCCAGCCACCACCGGGCCATCGGGTACCGGAGCGTTCGCCGAGTCGGCTTTGGTGCACCAAGACTGTTGCACCAGAGTCGATTCCGCGGCAGTAGGGTCTTTGACGTGAGCCGTACCGGCCAACCAATCGCCCCGACAACGACTTTCGCTCGGCGCACAGACGGTTCAGCCGTCGCTCCTGGCGTCTAGAAGTGAGCGTCGGGGAACGTGATCACCGACAGGAATCTGATCGGCAGCTTTATCAAATCCGTTGGTCCGTGCGTACCTTCGCCGTCGAGCAGAAGCGAGTCACCAGGGTGTAGCCGATACACCGAGCGGCTGTGGCTGTACTCCATCACGCCGTCGAGCATGTAGATGAACTCGGTACCGGGATGTTGGAACAGCGGGTACGTCCGACTCTTTTCGGTCAGCGTGACGTGCAGGCATTCCAGCCGCTTGTGCTCACCTCGTAGGGAGCCCAGCAGCTGATACTCGTGACCCTCGCGCGTGCCGTCACGTACGATTCGCGCGCCGGTGCCTGCTTCGACGAAGGCAGCCGGGCGCTCCACATCCGAGCCGCGGAACAGTGATGTCACGGGCACATCCAAACCCTTGGCGAGCAGCGACAGCGTCGACAGGCTGCAGGAGGTCTGGGCGTTTTCTATCTTGGACAACATCGCTTTCGAGATACCCACCGTGGTGGCCATCTCACCGAGGGTCATCCCCTGCTGCTGGCGCAGCTGCCGGACGTTGCGCGCGATGGCGGTTTCGAGTTCCAGCTCCTCGACCGACTCGTCAGGACCACGATCTCTCGCGATACCCGAGACGTTGCGCAAGAGCGGGGTGTCGGTCACCCCTCCACTGTAGTTGCTGGGACGGACTATTCGGGGAGGACCGCTTCGGAAACTGTTGGTTGCCTCATCGGACACTGTGAGCCCCCCACGACCGACAATCGAAACGCTGTCGCCACCACAAGGAACGGGTGAAGTCGGAGTGCTCCCACCGAGTCGTGTCAGCGGCTCCGAAGCCCCACCGCCGCAGGCGTGCACAACGTTTGCCTAGGTGGCCTACTTTGACTTTGCGGCATGGGCGGGGACTTTGCGGCATGGGTGGGTGACCGCGCGGCGCCTTGCCCCAAGCGCGAGATGCCGGCGATTTCACCGTTCTTTGTGACGGTGAAATCGCCGGCATTGCCGCTCTCGCTCTAGTAGGCCGATGCTCCGGGAACCCAGGACGTGCCGGCCAGCGGTATGCGAGACATCGCCGCCGCCTCGACCGTCAACGACACCATGTCCTCGGGCTCCAGGTGCTGAACATGAGCCTTACCGCACGCGCGTGCGATGACCTGGAGCTCCAGCGTCAGCACCCGCAGGTAATTCGCCAGCCGACGACCACCCTCGATCGGGTCGAACCGCGCAGCCAGCTCGGGATCCTGCGTGCTGATGCCCGTCGGATCTTTTCCGTCCTGGAAGTCGTCGTAGAAGCCGGCGGCACTGCCGAGCTTCTCGTACTCAGCGGCGTACCGCGGATCGTTGTCGCCGAGGGCGATCAACGCAGCTGTGCCGATGGCCACCGCGTCGGCGCCAAGCGCCAGTGCCTTGGCGACGTCGGCGCCGTTGCGAATGCCGCCGGAAACGATCAGCTGCACCTTGCGGTGCATGCCCAGTTCCTGCAGTGCCTGCACGGCCAGCGGAATCGCCGCCAGTGTCGGAATACCGACGTGCTCGATGAATACGTCCTGGGTTGCCGCGGTTCCACCCTGCATGCCGTCCACGACGACCACGTCGGCGCCGGCGGCAACAGCCAACTTCACGTCGTAGTACGTGCGGGTGGCACCCACCTTGACGTAGATCGGCTTTTCCCAGTCGGTGATCTCCCGGATCTCCGCGATCTTGATGGCCAGGTCGTCCGGGCCAGTCCAGTCGGGATGCCGCGACGCCGACCGCTGATCGATACCCTGCGGGAGGGTGCGCATGCCGGCGACCCGCTCGGAGATCTTCTGACCCAGCAACATACCGCCGCCACCGGGTTTGGCACCCTGCCCGAGCACCACCTCGATGGCATCCGCCTTACGCAGATCATCGGGGTTCATACCGTAGCGCGACGGGAGGTACTGGTACACAAGGCTCTTGGACTGGCCGCGTTCCTCCGGGGTCATACCGCCGTCACCGGTCGTGGTGGACGTACCCACCGCGCTGGCGCCGCGGCCCAGGGCCTCCTTGGCCCGTCCGGACAGCGCGCCGAAGCTCATGCCCGCGATGGTCACCGGAATGTCAAGATGCAACGGATACTTGGCGAACCGGTTACCGAGCACGACATCGGTGGAGCACTTCTCGCGGTAGCCCTCGAGCGGGTAACGCGAGACCGACGCGCCCAGGAACAGCAAGTCGTCGAAGTGCGGCAACTTCCGCTTGGCACCCCAGCCACGGATATCGTAGATACCCGTCTCGGCGGCCCGTTGGATCGCAGCGATCGTGGTTCGGTCAAAAGTGGCGGACTCACGGAGGCCGAGCCTGGCCCGGTCGTCGTCTGTTTGACTCATCAGTATGCTCCAGCGTGATCGACGTGGAAGTGGTAGAGGTTGCGGGCGGACCCGTACCGGGTGTACGACGCAGTGTCGTCATCCTCGAAGCCGGCCGCCTTCAACAACATGGCCAGCTCCTGATGATGCTCTTCACGCATTTCCTTGGCGACGCAGTCCGCACCCAGGGATGCAGCGTTGCCGCGCAGATAGATTCGCGTCTCGTAGATCGAATCACCGAGCGCCTCGCCGGCGTCGCCCCGGATCACCAGGCGTCCGGCTTGCGCCATGAAGGCACTCATGTGGCCGACGTTGCCGCCCACCACGATGTCCACGCCCTTCATCGAGATACCGCACCGTGCAGAGGCATTGCCCTCGATCACGAGCAGTCCTCCGTGCGCGGTCGCGCCCGCGGACTGAGAGGCATTGCCCTTGACCCACACCGTGCCACTCATCATGTTCTCCGCCAGGCCGGTGCCGGCGTTGCCGTTGATGGTGATCTCGGCCTGCTGGTTCATGCCAGCGCCGTAGTAGCCCAGATGTCCGTCGACCGTAATCTTGACCGGCGCGTTGACACCGACCGCGACGTTGTGCGCCCCGGCCGGGTTCTTGATGTGGAACTCGCCGGACAGATCCGCCGCGTGCAGTGCGGCGTTGACCTCCCGCAGTGGCGTCTTCTCCAGGTCGAATGTCAACGGCTCCATGCGTACACCACCTCGGGCTCGGGCTCCCAGATCTTTGCGTCCTCCACGCCCGGCAGATGTGCCAGCGCGCGGTACTCACTGGCCATCGCGACCCAGTCGGCAGTCTCGGCGATCACGGCGGGCTTGCACGAGATCGCGTCGCGCACAACCGCAAACGAGTCATGGTTGGACACCAGAAGGGTGTAGAACCCATCAAAGGTGGCGCAGAGCTCCTTCAATGCGGTTTCGACGTCACGACCCTGCGACAGCTGATGCGCCACGAACCGGGCACCCACCTCGGTGTCGTTCTCGCTGTCGAAAGTCACACCTTCGCGGCGCAGATCCCGGCGCACAGTGGCATGGTTGGCGAACGAGCCGTTGTGCACGAGGCACTGCCCGGTGCCCACCGCGTACGGGTGACATCCCGCCGGGGTGACCGCAGACTCGGTGGCCATGCGGGTGTGTCCCACACCCTGCCAACCCTGCGCCGTCGGCAGGCCCCAGGCGTCTGCGAGGACCCGCGGAGCACCTACGCCCTTGAGGACTGCGAGGTCGGAGTCGAAACCGACGACCAACGCGGTGGGGAGTGCTTCGCGAGCAGCCGCCAACAGCGCGTCCGAATCGATCGGTGCGGTCAACAGGTAGGTCGCATCGAGGATGCGCACATCGACCGGGACACCTGCCTTTTCGCCGACCGCGGACGCAACTTCGTCCGCCGGGCCGTCGACCTCCAGCAGCGAGACGACGCCCTGCCCGGCCGGCGTCCAGGTGGGGTCGCCGTAGACGGCGACACCAGCCGAGTCCATACCGCGGTCAGACATTTCACACAACATCCCGGTGAGCAACTCGCCCAGCCTCGGATACAGCTCGGGGCGGCGCAGATGCAACCCCACGATTCCGCACATTCTGTTCGTCTCCTTTCTTAGAAAGCCGTCAGGTACTGATCGATTTCCCAGGCGCTGACCTGGCTGTGGTAGCTGTAGAACTCGTCTCGCTTGAGGTTGGCGTAGTAGTTGGCCACCCCGGGGCCTGCCGCATCCAGCACTTCCATCATCACGGGATCGGCCTCGAGCGTCTCAACGGCGTGGATCAGCGTTGAGGGCAGCGCGGGTCGGGTGGTCGCCTGCGCCCCCATTTCGCCGGGGTCGGTTCTGTTGGCGATTCCGTGCAGTCCGGCGCCGAGTGCCGCCGCGGCCGCCAGGTACGGATTCGCCGAGCCGCAGCCGCCGCGCAACTCGATGCGTTGACTGTCGGGGATGCGGATGTAGTGCGTGCGGTCGTTGCCGCCGTAAGTCGGATTGTTCGGCGCCCAGGACGCACCCGAATTCACCGCAACCGCACGAGTCCGCTTGTAGGAGTTGACAGTCGGGGCGATGATCGCCTGCAGTGCGCTGGCATGCTCGAGGATGCCGCCGACGAAGTGATACGCCGTTTCCGACAGGCCGAGACCTCGGGCATCGGTGTGAGTGGGGAACACCGGCGTCCCGTCACTGGTCAGGGAGATGTGAATGTGCAACCCGCTGCCGGTGCGATCGGCAAACGGTTTCGGCATGAAGGTCGCGACCATGCCGCGCTGCTCGGCGATCATCGACAGCAGGTAGCGCAGTGTGACCACCCGGTCGGCCGTGACCATCGCCTCGGCGTATTTGAAGTTCTGCTCGAATTGACCGTTGCCGTCTTCGTGGTCGTTGGCGTAGTTGGACCAACCGAGTTGGTTCATCGCCGTGGAGATCTCGGCAAGGTGGTCATACATCCGGGTCAGGCCGCGCACGTCGTAACAGGGCTGCGATGACGTGTCCAATTTGTCTGCGGTGCAAAGGCTGCCGTCGCTGTTGCGATGGAGGAGGTAGTACTCCACCTCTGCGCCCATCCACGGTTCGAAGCCTGCGTCGGCGGCCCGCTGGATCATGACCTTGAGGATGTTCCGTGGCGAATACGGCCACGGCTTGCCTTCGACGTGCACGTCGCAGTGCACCAGTGCCAACCCGTCCTTGATGAAAGGGATCGGGGTGAACGACGACGGATCGGGGATGGCGACCAGGTCAGGGTCTTTGGGCTCCTGCCCCATGGCGCCGGCGGCGTAGCCGGCGAAACCGACGCCGTCCTTGGAAAGTTCGTCGATGGCTTCGGTCGGCACCAGCTTGGCGCACGGCTTTCCCCGCAAGTCGACAAACAGCGCAAGGATGAATTTCGTTCCTGATTGTTCGGCCAGGCTGGCAAGTTCGAGTTCAGGGGACATGATTTACGCGCCTTGTCTCGTGAGGTGAATCAACGTATACCGTAAGTAAACACGCGCTCGGGGGTTTGGGCAAGAGAATCGGCGAAGGAAAGTGCCCATCAACTGACACTGGGATGACGTGGCGGGTGCGGGGATCGGTCCGAACAGCCGTCTGACCTGGGCCGATCGGTGGCGATTCCGGCGCCGTGAGCCCTGATCGGCCACCCTCAGGCAGTGCGGGCCCGACCGCGGCGGTCCCCCGCCAACCATGGTGACCCCGCGGTGCAATGACGTTGAGCGATACGTTCTCTCGGCTTGAAGCGTCAGTCAGAAGCCGGGGTCGGGCATCACGCCACGGTTGAACTGTGTTGCAGCAGACCGTATCTGCCCCCCTTTATCGGAGGGCGCCCCACGTCACGGCCAGGTCCGAGCCGTTCCCGGTGTTGATGTCACGATCCGGCAAAGTCGCCGACGGCGGTCATCTTGTTGCCGTCCCACGCGGTGGCGAAGCCTGCCACGGTGTACGCACAGTCGAGGATGATCGCTCTGTGCCCTGGGCTTGCCATCCACGCGTCCAGCGCCGCACTCGGCGTCGCATTGGGTCCGGTGCCCCAGTAGACGATCTCACCGGTGCGAGTGGTCGCGGTGAAGCCGGCATCGGCGATGCGCGACTGCGGCGAAGAGCCGTCCGAACCGATATGGCCGTTCACGCCGTTCGCCAACATGTCGTCGGCCTGTCGCTGCGCTGATGCGGTCAGTCGGGGGTCGTCGGAGAGCGTTCCGCACGGCTGGCGGAGTCCGTTTACTCCGCTGACCATCGCAGGCTCGGCGCTCGCGGGAAACGCCGCGGCCGTGCCGGTCAACGTGATGGCCGCAGTGCAGATCGAGGAGACGGCGACCAGCTTCGCTTTCATCGTCATGTTGCCTCTTGCCACCCGACCCAGTCATTTGTTGTGGCAAAAATATTCTAACCGTTGTCAATCATTGAAATTTGGTAAACGCCCGAGCGGGGTGGGTTGCACGGCCTGCGGTGACGCCATCATCGGGTTGATCGGTCATCGCCGTCATGAGGGTGCAGTGGCGGGTGTGACGCTGCGGAAACGCGGTCTGGACCTCGATAACGTGGATTACGAAATCACGCAAATCGCGGATCGGAATTTTCTGCGGCCCAACGAGTGACATCGGGCCGGAGTATGCGATCCAGCAACTTCAGGAATGGTGGGTCAGCTGGAGAATTCTCGGTGCGTGCGCTGGCTTGACGGCGTGTCAGTTCACTCCGCGGCTTGCGATGTCGGCGAGTACGTCATACGTCCGGACGTAGGCCTGCGGGTCGCTCTGCGGTGCGATCCTGGACGCGACGAAGTCGGTCACACCGATATCTGCCAGCCGGCGCAGTTGTCGACG
The DNA here is from genome assembly GCA_945957405.1 of uncultured Mycolicibacterium sp. Lineage (GTDB taxonomy): Bacteria > Actinomycetota > Actinomycetes > Mycobacteriales > Mycobacteriaceae > Mycobacterium. The sequence continues at coordinate 6,847 of CAMFLL010000132.1, forward strand.
AACCTCGGCCTCGTCACCGCTGATGACGAGCTCACCCATGTCGGTGAGGCCTTCCATCTCGAGCAGCGCGCGGTATGACGGCAGACGTTCGTAGCCCGGGTACATGGCCCGTCCGGCAGCCCGCGCGCCGTCGCGGTCGCTTGTCACGGCGATGGGGAACAGCGCGGCCACCCGCGGGGCTGGTCTGCCGGCCTCGCGCGCGGCGTCGGTGATGCGCGGCACCGCCATGGTCTCGATGTAGCGGGGCCCGCCCGCGCCCAGCGCGGTGCCGTCGGCCAACTCGCCGGCCAACTTCAGCATCTGCGGTTGCAGTGCGGCAACCAGGACGGGTGGCGCCGCGACACCCGGAACCACCGTCGGCTGCTGCTGGACGCGGTAGTCCTGTCCGCTCAGTTGCACAGGCTGTCCGGCAAGTAAGGGCATCAGGACCGTGAGGTATTCGCGCAGGTGGCGGATCGGATGGGAGAAATCGAGACCGTAACCGGCCTCGATGACGAACTTGTGGCTCAGGCCGAGTCCCAGCGTCAGGCGATTGGCACTGAGCTCCTGCACGGTCAGCGCCTGCTGGGCGAGCACAGCAGGGTGGCGCGGGAATGTCGGGATGACGTAACTGCCGACCTCGATCCGTGATGTCGCCGCGCCCACCGCGCCGAGCACCACCAGAGCCTCCGGCGGCCCGACGTTGGGCAGGCACGGCGTCCACACCGCATCGAATCCGTCTGCTTCGGCCTGCGCGGCGACCGCGGGTAGTTCGGCGGCCGGCCGCGCAGTGTCGAAGGGTGGGCTGATGCCGAGTCCAATGCGCATAGCCGGACACTACTCCAGCGGCGATTCACGCTTGCGGAATCTGACGTAGGAGACCAAAGGTGTTGCACCAGCGACAGTTTGACGGTTCTTCGGGAATCAGGACCGCATTCCCGCCGGGCGGCCGAATCGATCAGTAGTAGTGCCGACGGCCACCCACCGCGCGACCGGTGGCTCCCAGCAACGCCAGCACCACACCGATGACCAGCACGACGATCCCGATGGTCCAGAGAATGGAGATCTTGAGCAGGAATCCTGCGACGAGCAGGACGAGTCCGAGAACGATCATGGCGAACCCTTTCTGTTGGGACACCTGAGTCGATGAGGCTCCGATTGGTCTCATTCGACCCGGTGCAGGTAAGAGTCGACCACCCCTAAGGGTGAGCCGACTACACCCTTTGGGGTGTAATCTCCCGCCGTATGGCTCCACGCCGTCCGATCACCGTGGCACTTGTCGATGACTATGACGTTGTCCTCAAGGGCGTTGCCCACATGTTCGATCAGTACAGCGATCGGATCGTCGTCGCCGAGATCGACGCCACCATGGACGTCGAGGACCCGGTTGACATCGTGCTCTACGACTCGTTCGCGCAACCCGAGTCGGACCACACCGAGATCGGGGTTCTCGTCGCCAACCCGCGCGCGCGGCGAGTTGTCGTCTACACGTGGAACTTTCACCCCGATCTCATCGAAAGCGCGAAGGCACACGGAGCGCACGGGTATCTGTCGAAGACCTTGCCTGCGCGCGAACTGGTGTCTGCGCTCGAAGCCGTCCACGCCGGCGAACTGGTCATCAGCCCCATCCCGCCGCGGCCGGGCAACGCGACATGCCTGGACTGGCCCGGCCGGCGGGAAGGACTCAGCGACCGGGAATCGGAGATTCTGGCTCTCATCACCCAGGGCAAGAGCAACGCGGATGTCGCCAGGCTGACGTACCTCAGCCCGAACACCGTGAAGTCCTACATCCGCACGATCTACCGGAAAATCGGCGCAGAGAGCCGGACACAGGCCGTGCTGTGGGGGGTCAACCACGGTTTCACTCCCGACCACAACCGCATCGAGCACTGGCGCGGTGGCCCGTGATCGGCCCGAATGCATTGGCGGAGAACTGATTTCGCTGCGCCGGTGCGGTCGAACTCCGTCGGCGAACCACCTCAACTACGGACAGCGCCCGGTTTGGGCGTGTCGCTGGTGTCGCGCTTTGTCGCTTCAAGCCGGGCACAAACTACTCCTACGACCACCAAGTGACGGATGTGATTGGTGGGACACAGCGCACTTGGCGACGTGGTGCCGCATCAGTCAGGACGTGGATGGTTCCGCTTCTTCGGCGGCGCGTTCCCCGGCATCCTCGGTATCCCGGCGGCGTTCACGTAACACGAATGCCGCGAGGGCCAACGCAAGAACCACACCGGCCAGCACGCCGATTTCGACGACGGCGCGGGCGAACGCCGGTCCCTTCTCGAGTAGCGTCGCGGCCTCGACGGAGAGCACGACGATTTCCTTGATACCTGCCAAGATGCCGACGATCAGAAACGGCTCGGCGACGATCTCGTGTGACCGCAGGCAGGCCCGCACCGCGTAGAGCAGCTCCACGAATATGAAGATGAGCAGCAAGCCGTCCAGGATCTCGAGCATCACGGTCTTGGCGGGGGCATCGCGCAACCGCAGCATGGTGTTGAACTGTGAGATCAGCAGCGTGACCGAACCGATGATCAGGACCAGTGCGATCCCCCAGTAAACGGCGTCTTCCAGCTGACCCAAGACGCGGTCGGCCAGCCGCTGCCGGGTCTCTTCGCCTTCGTCATGGTCGCGCTTCGACTCAGCCATCGTCCAACGCTACGACCAACGCGGTCATCAGCGGTTCAACTTTCCGATTCGGGTGCCAAGCGGCCGCTGTTGAGCGCGCACCGACGGTTCGGGGCCACCTACTGTCGATCAGGTGGCCCCACATCGCGCGCGGAACCGGATGCGGTTCACCGGCCGGATCGCCGGATTCGGGACATCGGCGGGTGTGCGGTGCGTGATCGGCGCATGGCAGGACTCGCCGTTCGGCGCCTTCGCCGATGCCATGGTGGAGACCATGGCCGGCGAACGCCTGTTACTCGCGCCGAGCCGGGAGGTGGCGGAATTGGTCGCGGCCACCTATACGTTCGACGACATCGTGATCGGTCCCGTCGACGTGACAACCACTCCGACGCGTCTGCACCTCAACGCGCCCGACCTGACGGTGTCGCTACACATCGGCGGTCCTGCACAGCTGGACCGGCTGCTGCGGCTGATCCCCGGCACGCTGGCCACCAACCCACTGTGGTTGAGGGCGATCGATCCGGTAGCCACCCGGATCGTGCCCGGCGTCCATACCGCGGGCACGGCGGGCAACGGTAGACGCGAGTACTACGGGGTGCGGCGCACGCGACGCATCACCACCATCAGTGGCCAGTTCCGCGGCGCAGACCTGGGCGATCTTGCGCCACTGCTCCCGCCCGTCCGCTTCGGTTTCGCTTCGGCCCCGGCCGACCCACAGATCGTCTCGGTGACCACCACCATCGATCTATCCATCGGCGAATAACGTGGTCGTGTCGCCATTTACCCACAGCGGTGCCGACAGCGCCTAGTCTGTCGCATCGGGGGGCTCAGTTCATTCGGCGCGGTGCGGAATTGACGATGGGGAGAGACGCAAGTGGGCAATCGTGCGAGGGCAGCGTGCCGATTCTGGGCGGCGATCGCGCTGGCGGCGGCGGGCATATGGACCGGCATACCGGCTGCGTCCGCAGATCCGTGCCCGGACATCGGCGTCGCGTTCGCCAGAGGCACCGGTGAATGGGCCGGTGTCGGAAATGTCGGACAGAGCTTCGTCGACAACCTGCGTTCGCAGGCTTTCCCCCGCACCGTCGGCGTCTACGGAGTGAACTATCCCGCCAGCACGGATTTCACCGCCGGCCTCGACTTCGAATTGAATGTCGTCGACGGCGTCCGGGATGAGATCAACCATGTGCAAGGCGTGGTGTCGGTGTGCCCACAGACCAGGATGGTGCTTGGCGGCTACTCGCAGGGAGCCATCGTGACGGCGTTGGCCACATCCGGCGTCGTGCCCGACGGTGTACCCGCCGACCTCGCGCCCGCGCCGCTGCCGCCCGACATCGCCGACCACGTCGACGCCGTGGTGCTGTTCGGCAAACCGGCGGGCCCGTCGCTGGTCAAATACGGTGCACCGGTCATCGATGTCGGGCCGCTCTATGCCGCCAAGTCCGTTCTCTACTGCGCCGCCGGTGACACCATCTGTGCCGGTACCTACGACGGCACACCGGACATCGCGCACGGAGAGTACGCCATGAACGGTATGACTCCGCAGGCCGCCGCGTTCGTCGTCAGCAGACTGGCGCCGCCGGCGCCGGTACTTTGACGGTCCCCGCTCGATTCGAGTAGCGCGCTACGCAAGCGTCTGCGCGCCGGCGCGCGCCATCATCTCCTCATCGGTTACGAACTCGCCACGACGAGATCACGGGCCGAGCTCACGTATTGGGGGGTTGAGCAATGACATCGGTCGCACATCCAGACAGCGCGCCGCGCGACGATGCTTCCAACGGCGGAAGCAAGAACAAGCGCAGTGAGAACGTCATGATCGCCGGGCTGACGCTCGTCGGAACACTCGCAACCGTGGTGGGCGGCATCTACGTCGCCAACAGGCAGTCGACGCCGCCGCCCAATCCGCCGGTGGTGGAGTCCGCGGCTGTCACCACGGTGGCGGAGTCACCATACGTCTCGGTCGACAAGGTGAACATCAACAGCGCCGAGTCGAAGGTCACCGTCGCCGGCACCGCGACGGGCAATGTGGACAGCGTGTGGGTGACCATCGGGCCCCGAAACAGTGGCGGGCAGCAGTTCTGGGCCAACTGGGCCAGGGTCGACGGTGAGCAGTGGCAGCTCGACATCGACACCGACCCGCGGCTGGTGAAGCCGTATGAGATCACCGCGGTCCCCAAGGTCCGGATGGGCCTTGCCTCGGCATACGCATTCCAGACCGTGTCCACGACCACGGAGCCGCCGACCGATTCGGGCCAGGACCTGCAATGCGCCGAGGAGAACGGCGCCGGTTGCTTCACCGGCCCAGGTTACGGTCCGAAGGCGGTCTACCAGGGCCAGTGAGCTCCCGGCCCACGTACCCTCGGCACCATGGCCGGCTTCGCGAACGCCTTCGGACCGCACGCCCCGGACTCGACCTACGTCGAGCACGCATTCGCCGAACAGATCTACGACAGCGGTGAGGTGCAGCTCAATTACGTCGTCACCGGAAGCCCGGAGCGCCCGCCGCTGCTGCTCATCCCCGGTCAGACCGAATCCTGGTGGGGATACGAACAGGCGCTACCGCTGCTCGCCGAACACTTCCAGGTGTATGCCGTCGACCTGCGGGGGCAGGGCCGGTCCACGCGCACACCCGGCCGCTACACATTGGACAACATGGGCAGCGACCTCGTCCGGTTCCTCGACGATGTCATCGGCCGGCCCGCCTACATCAGCGGACTCTCCTCTGGTGGTGTGCTGAGTGCGTGGTTGTCGGCATACGCCAAACCGGGGCAGGTGATCGCGGCGGTGTACGAGGACCCACCGTTGTTCGCCTCGGAAACGCTTCCCGCCGTTGGGCATTCCGTCCGCCAGGGGGTGGGGCCACTGTTCGCGTTGTTCGCCAAGTATCTCGGGAACCAGTGGAGCATCGGCGACTGGGCGGGCATGCTGGCCAACGCGCCCACCGAACTCCCCGCCTGGATCGCCGGCATGGTGTCGACATTCCCGGCCGACGCACCGCCGCAGAACCTTCGGGAGTACGACCCGGAATGGGGACGGGCGTTCTACAGCGGCACCGTCGGCGTCGGCTGCCCGCACCACCGGATGCTTGCGGCGGTGAAGGTCCCGGTGCTGTTCACCCACCACTTCCGCCACGTCGACGACACCGCCGGACTACGCCTCGGAGCCATCTCCGATGAACAGGTCGCCCGCGTGCGCCAGCTGATCGAGGGCGCCGGACAGCGCTTCGATTACCGCTCCTTCCCCACCATGGGCCATGTCATGCACGCCGAGGATCCTGGGCTGTTCACCGAGACCGTGGTGCAGTGGGCTTTCGGGACCGGCTGACACCTCGCTGCTCACAGCAGATCTGCTGACAGCAGCGTGGCCCCCGCGCGCGGTCGTCGCGGTGCAGGGTGGAGTCATGGCCCACGATGACAAACCTCCGATGTTCAACTGGCGCGCCCGCGAGCACCTGCTGAGGCGCCGGGTGCTGGTGCTCGACGGCCCACTCGATGACGACAACGGCACCGTGCTGATGACGCAGTTGCTCACGCTGGCCGCCGAGGACCCCGACACGGGTATCTCGCTGTGGATCCACTCGCCGGGTGGCTCGGTTCCCGCCATGCTGGCGATCCGCGACGTGATGAAGCTGATCCCATGTGACGTGTCGACCGTCGCACTCGGATTGGCTTGCAGCGCTGGTCAATTCCTGTTGTCATCGGGGACGCCCGGCAGGCGGTTCGCGCTCGCGCACGCCAGGATCCTGATGCACCAGGGCTCAGCAGGCATCGGTGGCAGCACCGTCGACGTCGAAGTCCAGGCCGACGACCTGCGCTACACGGTGGACACCGTGCTCGGGATCATCGCCGAGGACACCGGTCAACCCTTCGACCGCATCTACGAGGATTCACTGCACGACCGCTGGTTCACCGCAGCGCAGGCGCAGACCTACGGTTTCGTCGACCACATCGTCGACACCTTCGGTCAGATCATGCCCACCGCGCACCGGGTGGGGATCGCATGACCAGCTACACGATTCCCAACGTCATCGCCCAGCATCCTCGTGGCGGCGAACGCATCACCGACATCTACTCGCACCTGCTGACCGAACGGATCGTCTACCTCGGCACGCCGTTGGATTCGGGGGTGGCCAACGCGCTGATCGCCCAGTTGCTCCACCTGGAATCAGAGAGCCCGGAACGCGAGATCCAGCTGTACGTGAATTGCGAAGGCGGGGACCTGCATTCGATGCTCGCCGTCTACGACACCATGCGGCACATCACGTCGCCGGTGCACACCACGTGTGTGGGTCAGGCCATCGCTGTCGGTGCTGTGCTGTTGGCCGGCGGGGCTCCCGGTGGCCGCGCGGTGCTCCCGCATTCCCGCGTGGTGCTACATCAACCGGCCGCGCGCGGTCAGGGCGCCATTCCCGATCTCATCATCCAGGCCGACGAACTGGTGCGGATGCGCGCCGAGATCGAGCTGATCCTGGCCGAACACACCGGCCAGGCGCCCGAACGGCTGCGACATGACACCGATCGCGACCGGGTGTTCACTGCCACAGCAGCCGTCGAGTACGGCCTGGCCGACCGGGTGATGGAACCGCGCAGACGGGCTCAGGCGGCCAGCAACTGAACCGACGGGGCGGCCGCCGCGCGAAGGTCCCGCGCCACCTGCTGGGTCAGGCCGGCCAGCGACGTGCCCAGTGCCCCGGCGAGGGCGGCGATCATCTCGCTCGACGGCTCCTTGCGGCCCCGCTCGATCTCCGACAGGTACTGCGGCGAGATCCCTGCCCGGGACGATGTTTCGGCCAGGGTCTCCCGGTGCTGCCGACGCAGTTCACGCAACCGCTCACCGAGGACCTCGCGCCACAACGGTTCCGCGTCGATCGGCGGGGCCTCGTCGCGAACCACGAACAGTCTCCGATTCTCGGCCATGGTTCGAGCCTATGGTCAGCGACGACGGCGTCGGGCGGAATTCCGCTCTCGGCGGAACACGCCTGAAGGTCTGCCAGCCCTTCAGGCGTGTTCGCGCAACCACTTCCGCAGGGCCGCGAATTCGGCGGAGACCGCACCGTCGGTCGCCTCGAGCACGGTGCCGTCGTCGATGGTGATCTCGTAGACCTGGCCGTCGACCGGCGATTCCGTCGGTGCTGCACGGGTTCGATGCTGCTGCGCCGCGGTCGCGGCAGACACCAGCGTGCGTAACTCGTCGCGTGCACCGGCGTCGAGCTGGTCGCTGTCGAGCACCACCGGTGCGGCGCCGCCGGTCAGCCCACCGAAGACGTTGAGCGAGACCCTCATACGTCCGCGCGAGCCTTGGCCTTACGCCCGGTGTTCGCCGACTTGACGTCGGTGGCGCCGGCGCGGATCAGCGCGGTCAGCGCCTTGACCTGTGCGGCGAGTTCCTCGATCCGCTGCGACATCTCGGCCAGCGAGTCGTCCGACGACGCTTCGAGACTGCGGGTGAGCAGTCCTGCGACCCGGATTCCGACCTGCTCCCACGCGCTCTGGACGGCGCGGTGCTCGGCGCCACCGGTGCCGTACAACTGTGCCGCCTTGGCCACCGTGGTTTCGGCGAAGTCCTGGAACTGCGCGGTGCTGCCGGTCGCTTTGAGCGACTCGTACCAGATGTGGCCGGGAGCAGCCCATGCGTTACCGCCAATTGCCGTGGCCGCCAGGTAGAACGCATGGTTCGGTATTCCGGAGTTCAGGTGCACGCCCCCGTTGTCACCCTTGGCGGTGTCGGGCAACGCCCGGTAGTCCTTCATATGTCCGGGCTGAGGGTCCTTCCCCATCAACGCGTTGTTGTACGCGGTGCCGGGCGCCTTCATCGATCGCAGCGCGTCGGCGCCGACGCCGGGCGTGAACACCTCGGCACCGATCAGCCAGTCGGCGTCGGCGGCCGTCTGCTTCGCCGACCACTGCTTGATCAGGGAACCGAACACATCGGAGATCGACTCGTTGAGCGCACCCGATTGATTGTGGTAGATCAGCCCGGCCGTCGACTGCGTGACGCCGTGGGTCAGTTCGTGCCCGATGACATCGAGCGAGCCGGTCAGGTCGCTGAACACGCGGCCGTCGCCGTCCCCGAACACCATGCGGCGGCCGTCCCAGTAGGCATTGTTGTAGCCCTCGCTGAAATGGACATAGCCGTCCAAACGCATACCGAAGCCGTCGATCGAATCGCGATCGAAGACATCGGCGTAGAACTGCCTGGTGGTGCCGAGCCCGTCGTACGCCCGATTGATCGACGGATCACGGACGGGTCCCTGCCCTTCCGACCGTGCCACTTTGGCGACCGCCAGTGTCTCCTGATGCTGGGTGTTGAAGATCGTCCGCCGACCGCCCTCCGGCGTGATGTCGCGGCTCGACCACGGGGTCGCCTCGCGGAGTCCGCGTTGCTCGGCGCTGACCACCAACGTTCGCAGCGCCGCGTCCCGGACGGCGAGATCGTCTGATTCGATGAGCTTTTCGAGCAGATACGGCGGGGTTATGCAGTTCACCCGGTCTTCTGTCGGCATGGTCACTCCTTTGTGTTGACAGCTGTGATCGCCTCGGGGCGAATCTTGCCGCCAACCGGTGGTGCCGCCACGCGTAGTGCGGTACCCGACCCCACTGAACACGGTCGCGTTCGAGTAGCCGATTACGTGCCCTGCCACCTCGGGGCGGGGCTACGTTTCTCGGCATGGGGGAAAACATGCATCTGCTGGACAAACTCGCTGCTCTCAACGCTTCGATCGAGTCCCGCGACACCGCGCTGCGTACCGAGCTCCAAGACAAGCGGCGCGACGCCGCACGTGAACCGGAGACGGTGCGGGGGCTCGACGCCGCGCCGAGGGACCGCGGTTTCTTCGACGGTGTCGGCGGACCGCGGCTCGCGGAGGAGACCATCGTGTTGCGCACCGGGCGGCCGGTGCTGGCCATCGTGCACGATGAAGCGCAACTCACGTTCAGCGATCCCGACAGCGAAGTGTGGCGCGATCGTCTCAAGCAGGTGGCCACGGCCCTGATGGACGCCGCGCGCGCCGTGGGCCGGATCGAGGTGGTGGGCCATCGGATGTCCTGGCTTGGCACGGGATGGCTTGTCGCTCCTGACATCATCGTCACCAACCGGCATGTGGCTGCCGAATTCGGCCGCGCCGACTGCACCCGGTTCGTGTTCCGCCAAGGGCTGGCCGGGCAGCCCATGAGCGCCTCGATCGACTTCGTCGAGGAGTTCGGCAACACCGAAGAACGGACGTTCGCGGTACAGCGCATCGTGCACATCGAGGACGACGGCGGGCCCGACATGGCGTTCCTGCAAGTCGCTTCCCGGGCCGCCACGTGGCCGACCCCCATCGCGCTGGGCGACGAACCGGTGGCCGACGATCTGGTTGCGGTCATCGGTTATCCGGCCCGCGACAGCCGCATTCCGGATCAGGCCCTCATGGAGCAGATCTTCGGCAACGTCTACGACAAGAAGCGACTGGCCCCGGGCCAACTGACGGGGGTTCGGGGTCCACAGATCACCCACGACTGTTCGACGCTGGGCGGTAATTCGGGCTCGGTGGTGTTCTCGTTACGTAACGGCCAGGCCGTCGGCCTGCATTACGCGGGCCGGTTCATGGAGGCCAACTTCGCTGTCTCGGGGGTCACCGTCTGCGACCGGCTCCGCGAAGTGACCACCGGCAGCAGGACCACCAGACCCACTGCGGGTTTTTCGGACCCTGCGACGCAGTTGGCGCCCGCCAAGCCCGCCCTGGCCCGGTTCACGACGACCATCCCGCTCAAGGTCACCGTCGAACTCGGTGAGTCGTACGCGGTCGACGTGTCCCCCGCGTCGGCGCCCGTCGCGGACCTCGACGAGGTGATCACCGAGGGCGTCCCCGCCGACTATGCCGACCGGCGCGGCTACGACGAGACCTTCCTGGGCTCCGCGCCGGCGGTGCCGCTGCCCGAGGTACAGGACACCGCCGACGTCCTGACCTTCCCCGACACCGCGGGCAACATCGAAAAAGTGCTTCGGTACGAACACTTTTCGGTCGTGATGAGCAGTAGCCGGCGGATGTGCCGGTTCAGTGCCGTGAACATCGACGGCAAGCAGCGCGCCAAGGTGGAGCGCTCGGGCTGGCGTACCGATCCCCGCATTCCTGCCAAGGCCCAGATCATCAAGGAGTGTTACGGCAACGCCCCGAAGTTCTCCCGCGGGCACATGACCAGGCGCGAGGATCCGGTATGGGGTACGCCGACCTCGGCGGAGCTGGGCAACGACGACTCGATGCACGTCACCAATGTCGTTCCGCAGATGCAGACCTTCAATGCCGGAATCTGGCTGGACCTCGAGAACTACGCGCTGTTCCACGCCAGGCGCGACGACATGCGGATCTCGGTGTTCACCGGTCCCTTCCTGACCGACCAGGACCCGGAGATGTTCGGAGTCCGGATCCCGATCGAGTTCTGGAAGGTCATCGTGTTCGTCCACGACGACACCAACGCGTTGACGGCCACCGGCTACAGCCTGTCGCAGCACGAGTTCGTCTCCGAGAACGAATTCGTGTTCGGCGAGCACAAGACCGCCCAGCGGCGCATCAGCTGGATCGAGCAGAAGGCCGGTCTGTCATTCGGCCAGCTCGCCGGCTTGGATCCGTTCCGCGAGCCCGAAGGTGTCGAGTCCGAGCTGACCGACGTGCGTGACATCCAGTTCGTGTGACGCGGATTCACCGCATCCGCAGTGGCCGCTCGGAGAGCAGGTCCCCCACGCGTGGGCCGTAACTGAACAGCGACGGCGTCTGACCGCGGCCTTCGAGCCTGCGCCGAACCTGGGTGGCGAGCCGCACGTAGTCGCCGGTGAACTTCCCGCCGCGCCACACTTCGAGAAACGCACCCGTGAAGGCGCCGTTGACGGGGCCGTCCCTGGACGTTTCGCTGTCCCGGCAACCGGCAAGCAACACCACCGCGGCGGCGGCGGCCTTCGGCGTGGCCCCCGGTGTCCACCACCGCCGCTGCTCGGCGTAACGGGCGCGGGGGGGATCGCATTCGGCGGCCGTCCCCGGTGCCGGCGCCCGCTTGGCGGACTCGGATGCTGCCGCTGTCTCGCGGGTGTCCACCACTGCCTGCCGGGTCACGGTCCCGCTGTGGCAACTGTCGGACATCACGAAGATCTTCACCCC
>CAMFLL010000133.1 GCA_945957405.1 uncultured Mycolicibacterium sp.
GCTCTGAACTCGAATGGTGAAGTCCCGGCCCTCTACACGGATCTCAGGGCGCCGTTGCTCGATGCGGTGCATGAGGAGATCACGAACGATCTCGAGCTCACCTGAGGGGTCGAGCACGTTGGCTTGCTTCTTGTCGGCCAGTGTGCGGGCCGGTGCGAGCCGCAGCAGCCGATCGGGCGCGTCATAGTCGCAGCTCGACTCGCTCGCCTTTCGTGCGATCTTGTTGGCGATGCACAGGCTGAACGCGGAGTCCTCGTCGAGCTGGAGCAGTCGGGGGAGCTCGCGTTCGCGAACGATCTCGCTGTCGACGATGTCGGGAGTTACAACGAGCACTCCTGCCGAAAGCCCCGCAGTGAGCGCCTGCTCGAGGCGATCGGTGGTCGTCCCTGGTCGCAGGTCGACGCGGTCTCTCCACACGACGAGGCCAGCGGCTCGGAGCAAGTTCTCCAACGACTCCGCTTGCTGTGTCCCGTCGGACTGGCGGTATGAGATGAACACGGGCCCATCACCGCGGACTGCGCCATCGGGTAGCGGGCCCAGCTGACCGAATCGTGGCGCAGGCAGGGTCACGTTCGCATCTCGCGTGACGAATCGGCCGAGTCGCTGACGTTGTGCGATCAGGCCGAAGTACGCGCCCGTGTCGCCGGGCGCGAACACGAGGAGAGCGACGGAGCGGTCAGCGGCTTTGGCAGCGCCGCGCATCGCGTTGCGGTCGATTGTGCTCGGGCCGGAGGGTGCGGGATGGCTGTGCCATTCTCCGACGTAGCCGATTGGGTCGTCCTCCGCTCTATCCGAGAGGAACTCTGCGAGCCGATCGTTTGCTCGAACGTCGTCGCGGACGTATCGGTCCTTTGTCGCGCCACCGCCGTCGACCACGAGGGCGTGCGTGATCACGAAGTTGGCCATCTCGCGGTATCCGAGGAGGATGCCGCCGGTTTCGAGGGGCAAGCGTTTCGCTGTCTCGGATGCGATCGTCTCGTGGGCGTCAGCACGCACGTCGATTCTCGGAGCGGATCGAGTCATTGGGCAGTCCTTGCTGGGCCGACGAGGGCTCGTACTTCCCCTGAGGGGTGGACGGGATGTTCGATGAGGAGGCCTATGACGTGACGGACGGTCGCGGATGCCGCCTCGACGGCCACGTGGGGTGGTGTTGGCGAGATCGGGCTGCCGCACCCGGCTTCGAACAATGCGGGCGGCTGCTGATCGACGTCGACGCTCGAGGTCGGAAGCGGGTCGGCGCCCTCAATCGGCGGGAGTAGGTCGACGCGGTAGGTGGCGCCGTCGTACTGAATCGAGGCAGAGATGATCCGCTTCCGCGCGGATCTGGCCGCGACATGCAGGAGCGCGGTCGTGGCGAAGTCGGCGCTGGTATCCACGACGAGATCGTGGCTGGTCAAAAGCTCCATAGCGGCGTCACCGGACGAGATGGCTTCGTCGAGCTCTTCGATGTCGTCTGCGGCGATCTCATGCCGGGCGACCAGATGTCGTTTAACCGCGGTGACTTTCGGCATCCCCACCAGCTCCGGTCCGACGAGGTGGCGGATGAGGTTGCCGGGCATGACGATGTCGTTGTCGATGAGCGTCAGGTGGCGGATGCCGGCACGTACGAGCAGATCGGCCGTGAAGGAGCCAAGCGCGCCGACGCCGACGATCGCGACCCGAGCTTCGTGGAGCAGAGGCGCAATCACACCTGCGCGGGCCGTCTTCGCCGCGGTGGTGTCGGCTGCCGCACGGAGGCGCCGAACGGCAGTAACCCCGTCTTTCGTCGGCAACACTTCGAGGACGATCGCGCCGTCATGGATGCCGCGACGATAGATGAGGACCACGAGGTCGACGAGGTGATTCCGGATCCGGCGGTCCAGGTCCACGTCGGGGGCGATGCGGGCCGCGATGTCCTGCCAGGATCGCGGCGGAACGTCGATGTCGCCGAGATCGGCGACATAGCCGAAGCGGTCTTTGCTGTGCCTCGACGCCTTCGGCGGGCGCGCGCCGCTGCCGATCCGCATGGTGTTGTTGCTACTCGGGCGGAATCTCACGAAGCCGCTGGGGTAGCTGGCGAGGTCGTCGTAGAGATAGAGGCGCTGGTCCTCGGACGCCTGGAAGTATCGCTCAAGATCCAGATCGGGCCGGTCATCGGGCCAACCGGCATCCGCCTGTTCAAACCACGCGGTCACGTGCTCCAGGAAGGCCGACGTTTCTGTCCACCACAGATTGTCGTGGTCGTCTTCCGCGACCAGGCAGAGCGCGCCGTCCAGTTCTCGATGCCATGACCATGTGACGCTGTCGGGGTCGACGGGAACGACGCGTGGCGGCTGGAATGGAAAGCGAGCCCGAAACGAGATAACGACCTCCGTCGATCCACCCGTGTGTGCGATTGTGCCTCGCCACCCGGTGTCGACTTCGACGAAGCCCGCCCGGATCAGGCCCTCTTCGAAGTGCTGACGCGAGTGTGCGACATACTCGTCGTACTCGTCGATCGTCAACCGAAGGTCCTGGTCCCCGCCGGCACGACCCGTTCACCGGCGGAGATGGCAAACTCCCGCTTCGACCCGTCATCGTTGAAGCCCGGCGGCATCGAGAAGACGGTGTCATCGTCGCCGTTCTTGCCGAGCAGCTTCTGGAACGCCAGCGCTGCTTGGCCCTCGTCCTCCTCCTTGAGCGCGGCCCGCGCGTCGACGGCGGCGTCGTTGAATCGACTCCTAGCTACCTCCAGTTCGTCCTCCGTCGCGCGGATGCTGATGTTGTGCCCAGTGAGTGTGGGGTCGCTGACCAGGACGCCGTAAGTGACGAAGCTCTCGACAATCTTGCTCACCTCCTCGAGCGCCGAGACGTAGTACTCCGCGTGATCACTGCCCGCCACCAGACCGGAGGCGAAGGCTTGGTACGTCGCGACCTCGAAGAAGAAGCCGCCCGGCTTCTTCTTGGCGAGGAGCGCGCGCCGGGTCTGGCGGAGCAGCTTCACCGTCGGGACGTAGAAGCCGTGGTGCGCGGTGTTCATCGCGGTCGACAGGGACGTCAGCGATTCGGGGTTGGTGCGCACCCACTGGTTGTCATCGCCCTTCTGCGGGATCTCCCAGCTCTCGCCGTCCCAATGCGGTCGTGCGGGAACAGCATCGACGTCGAGGTCATATTCGGGGAATGCGACCTTCAGACTTCTATCCTGTCGCTTGGTCCGCTGGTGCCCGTCGTCGTCGCGTCCGAATTCGTTGTGCAGGACGGTGAAGAACCGATCGAGGATCTCCTCCGACGTGACGTCGCTGGGCATGTTGGGGAGTCGGACGAACACGTCAACGTCCTTCACCCGCCTGATCGACACACTCCGCTTGTAGGAACCGATCAGCACCGGGTCCACCCCGTACTCGGCGAGCTTCGCATCAGCCGTGAGGGCATCGCGGACCAGGCGATGCGCCTCGGGTGCGTTGGCTTTGTCGTCGCCGGGCTCGATGGCGCTCAACGCATCCTTGAACTGCTGCTTCAGGTGAGCCAACTGGCGTACTCCGCTCTTGGTGGGGCTGGTCTTTCGAGTCTACGGAGGGGGTCCGACATTGGGGTGCGGCGCCCGGCTACGCCAGCCTGCTCGAGCCGACGGTGCTTCGCAGAATGCGCCGATTCGAGAGCCAACCGCTCATCGTCTAGTCGTCCTGGTCGTTCGCCGCATTGCACAGCCCGGTTCTCGAGTGACCGCAGGCCGGTCGACCGCCCGCCCGAATGCCGGTCCTCGACCGCGGGGTTCCTTTTGTCTTCACGAGCGCGCACCCGCCGGACGCGTGGACGCACGTATAGCCCGTCCGGTTCTGTGACTGGAGACCGTACCCTTAACGGACCGCGGCACGCGGCATAGATTGGTGCGACCATGAGTCGCGCCCCGCATGCCCTCGAATTCTCTCGCTCGAAGATCTGTACGCCGATCCGTGCCGGGAATGTGCCGGGAACCCCGCTGAATACGGCGAGGACCAACGAGGACTAACGAGCACTCGACCCGCGGAATCCTGCGACCAATGAGGACCAACGAGCACTCATAAGCCCACCGGAACTGACTGAAAATCGTGAGGTCACGGGATCGACGCCCGTCGGAGCCACTGAACCCCCGAGGTGGCTTCTACACCGAGGGGGTTCTTCTTTTCCCTGTTCAGCGGATATTTCTGAGCTTGGCTCGTGTGGAATGAGCGCGCTCGACGCGCCGTGTCAACCTCGGTGGCCGACCACTCGGCCTCAGCCCGGGCCGGTCCCGGGCCGGTTGTGAGGTCGACACCGCGAAAGACAACTGCGTCTCGCGCTCGCTACGGGCGGGGCGTGGGCAGCAGACTCAGCCCGCTGTCGTCGACGACGAGCACGTCGCCCTCGTCGGTGATCGCGATGGCTTGGGCAGTGCCGTGCACAGTGCCGACGTCCTCCCATGACCCGGTCCCCGTGGCGGTCCAGATCGTGTCGTTGTTATCAACGCCAACTAGCCGCTGGCGGTCCGGGGAAGCGGCAATGAGGAACAGGGTGGGTGCGTCCGTGAGAGCCGCGAAGCTCTCACCGCGGTCCGTGCTGACCTGCGGGCCGTCGGGGGTGACCGCGATGATCCGGCCGGCGGCATCCACCTCGAGACCGAAGACGAGCAGGGTGCTCCCGGTCGGTGACCACGAGACGCCGCGGTCGGTGCTGATCAGCACAGCGCCGTCTCCGGCGTCTTGCCCATACAGGGCGCCGTCGGGGCCGGCAGTGAGGGCGTGGAAGTCCTTCTCTCCGGTGAACACGACCGAATCCCAGGTCTCTCCACCGTCTTGGCTGCGGATGATGCCGAGGTTCCTCTCTCCCAGTTCGGTAGGTGTGTTGCGGCCGGGGTGGCCGGAAGCGATCAGATCCCCATCCAGCGCGGTGAGCCCCATCGCGTCGAAGTCGTTCCCTCCGATGCGAGGGCCGAGCTCGCCGTCCGCGGTGACAGCGTAGATCCCTTCGTGTGTGCCGATCAGGAACCCATCCCCATCGGGATCGGGGACGATGGCGTGCACGTGGGCGACAACCTCGACGTGTTCGGCGCCGGTGGAGGGCGGTGCAGCAGTTGCACAGCCGGTGAGAGTGAGAGCAGAAAGCGCGACAAGACTGACTGTCACGCGCAGGGGCATGCGCATACGCACCCTTTCGAGGTCAGGGTGAGGACGCCCCTCGGGTGAGGCGTCCTCACCGGGTGTGGTCACAGCTGCGCGAGCAGCTCCTGCATGGTGGCGATCTCCGCGGTCTGCGTGTCGATGATGGTCTGCGCCATCGCGATCGCGTCCGGGTTCTGCCCGTTGTCGACTTCGTCCTGCGCCATGGTGATGGCGCCTTCGTGGTGCATCGTCATCTGTTCGAGGAACAGCCGCGACGCTTCCACGCCGGTAGCCGCTTCCAGCGCCGCCATGTCGTCTTCGCTCATCATGCCGCCGCCGTGGTCCATGCCCTCCATGGAGCCCGTGTCGCTGTCGGCACCCCACGCGTCCAGCCATGACTGCAGCTGGTCGATCTCGGGCTGCTGGGCGGCCTTGATGTCGGAAGCCAGGGTGAGGACACCCGGGTCGATGCCTTCCTTGTCCAAGACCATGTCCGACATCTCGACGGCTTGTTCGTGGTGCGGGATCATCATCTGCGCGAACATCACATCCGCGTCATTGAAGTCCGCCGTCGCAGACGAGGAGGAGGAGGGAGCCGAGCTGCTGCCGTGGTCCATGCCGGGCATGGACTCTGAGCCGGAGCCGTCGGCGCAGCCGGCGAGGGTGAGCGCAGCGGCGAGGGTGAGTGCGGCGGTTGCCGCGGTACGGATCTTCATCAGGGTTCTCCAATACAGGGGGTATGTGAAAGCAGCGCCGGTCACGGTGACAGGCGTGCGGGTGCGGGAGCCGGACACACAGGTCCGGCCCGAACGCATCACGTACGGCTGATGCAGAGAACGGTGAGTGAAGGCGGGCGCAGGGCCGGCCCGGTAAACAGCGCCGCCGCGACCGAGGGTCTCGGTCGCGGGAGGATCGACAACCATCGCATGACCGTACCGGGCCGCATCAGCAACAGCACGGTCGCCAGCAGTGCCAGCACGCACGCCATCGCGAGCATGGTGGAGTGTCCGCTGCCGCAATCCGCGCACGGCTCATCGGTTGCGGTGGTGCCGGCGTGGTGGTCACCGGTACCTGTCGTGGCAGAAGCGGTGACGGCGGTCTGATGACTGCTGTCGGTGGCGGTGTGGCCGTTTAGGGAGTGCATGGCCAGCAGGCCCACGATGATCGCGCCGGTGATCACGATGAGCAGCAGCAGCGTGCGCGCCATCGACCGGCCGGTGTGGACCCGGTCCGTGAGTGCGATCAGCGACATGTCACCTCCCTCCCTTCCACGGTACGTCACACCGGTCAGCGATCGATAACGGCGTCGGGGCTGAGATCCAGCCGGCGCAGCAGCTGAGCGTTGAGAGCAACAACGATCGTGGACAGGGACATGAGGATCGCGCCGACCGACATCGGCAGCACGAAACCGATCGGGGCGAGGATGCCCGCGGCTAGGGGCACCGAGATCAGGTTGTACCCGGCAGCCCACCACAGGTTCTGCTTCATCTTCCGGTAGCTCGCGCGGGACAGCTCGATGACCGACAGCACCGAGCGGGGGTCGTCGCTGGCCAAGATGACGCCGGCCGACGCGATCGCGACGTCCGTGCCCGCGCCGATGGCGATACCGACATCCGCCTGGGCGAGCGCGGGTGCGTCGTTCACACCGTCGCCGACCATCGCGACCTTGCGCCCCTCGTCCTGCAGCTGCTTCACCTTGGAGGCCTTGTCCTCCGGTCGCACACCGGCGAAGAACCGGTCGATGCCCAGTTCAGCGGCCACGGAAGCGGCGACGGCTTCGGCGTCGCCGGTGATCATCACGACCTGGACGTTGCGGGCGTGCAGCGCATCGATCGCCTGCCGGGACTCGGGACGGATCTCATCGGCCAGCCGGAGCGCACCGGCGACCTTCCCGTCAATGAGGACGTGCAGGATGATCGCACCCTCCTCACGCCACGTGTCAGCGATCGGCAGCTCATGTCCGCCAGTCTGCTCGAGGAGGTACGGGCCGCCGACCTGCACCACCTGGCCGTCGACGTTCGCGCGGACCCCGACCGCGGGCGAGGACTCGAAATCCGTCGACCTGGGTACGGAAAGGTTATTGTCCCGTGCGGCGGTGACGATGGCACGGGCCAGCGGATGCTCGGAGTCGGCCTCCGCGGCGGCCGCGAGGGCCATCAGCCGGTCTGCGTCGATCCCGTCGACCGGTTCCACCGCGGTGACGGCGGGAGCGCCCTTGGTGAGAGTGCCGGTCTTGTCGAACAACACCGTGTTCACGGTGCGCATGCTCTCCAGAGCCAGACGGTCCTTGATCAGCACCCCGCCGCGGGCAGCGCGCTCGGTGGCGATGGACACCACCAGCGGAATTGCCAGGCCCAGGGCGTGCGGGCAGGCGATGACCAGAACCGTGATGGTGCGAATCACCGCGTCATCGGGGAGCCCGACAATGGTCCACACCACGGCGGTGATCGCCGCAGCGATCAGCGCGAACCAGAACAGCCACCCGGCGGCACGGTCGGCGAGGCGCTGCGCTTTCGAGGACGAGTTCTGCGCCTCGGTGACCAGGCGTTGAATGCCGGCGAGGGCAGTGTCCTCTCCGACCGCACTGATCTCGACACGGATTCCGGAGTCGGTGGCGACGGTGCCGGCCACGACCGCGTCCCCGTCACTACGGCGCACAGGCTTCGATTCGCCGGTGATCATCGACTCGTCCATGCTCGCCGAACCCTGCACCACCCGACCGTCCGCCGGAACCCGTCCCCCAGGGCGGACCACGACAACGTCACCGACCTGCAGGTCAGCGGGCGCGACAGTAACAGTGGTGTCCCCGTCCACCTTCTCCGCCTCGTCTGGGAGGAGCGCGGCGAGGGAGTCCAGTGCGGAGGTGGTCTGCGCGAGCGACCGCATCTCGATCCAGTGCCCAAGGAGCATGATGACGATCAGCAGCGCCAGCTCCCACCAGAAGTCCAGCTCGTGATCCAGCAGCCCGAGACTCGCCCCCCACGACACGACGAACGCGACGGTGATCGCCAACCCGATCAGCAGCATCATGCCCGGCTTACGGGCACGCAGTTCGCTAACCGCGCCGGTCAGGAACGGGGCACCACCCCACACGAACATGACGGTGCCGAGAACCGGGGAGATCCAACCCACCCAGGCCGTGTCGGGCAGCGGGTAGCCGAGCAGCATCGAGAACATGCCCGAGAACGCCACCACCGGGACGGCGAGAATCAGGTTGATCCAGAACAATCGACGGAACCGTGCGACATGGTCCGCGCCGTGCCCGGCGTGCCCACCATGGCCACCTTGCTGCATCCCCTCGTTACCGCCGCCGTGTTCGTGATGGGTGCTGTCTTGCGCTGATGCGTGGTGGGCGTGCGGGTCATCGACGGCGTCAGGCTCGATAACGGTCTCGCGCAGTCCCTGCGCGGTGTCATCCCCACCCCCACCGGTCGCCGCGGGGTGGTGGTGTGCGTGGTGGTCGTGCTGGCTCATGATGAGCGTCCTTCCACTGTTCGCATCGGACAGATGCAGGTCAGACCCGGGCGGAAACGCGGGCCGGTTCGGGGGTAGCGGGCCTCGAGCTCGCCGGGAGGGTGCGGAACCCGCGCAGGCGCAGACTGTTCGTGACAACGAACACCGAAGACAGTGCCATCGCGGCCGCGGCGACCAGCGGGTTCAGCAACCCGGCCATCGCGAGCGGGATCGCGGCGACGTTGTACGCGAACGCCCAGAACAGGTTGCCCTTGATGGTGCCCAGGGTGCGGCGTGCCAGCCGGATCGCGTCAGCGACGACCAGCAGGTCACCCGAGACGACGGTGATATCGCTCGCAGCGATTGCGGCATCCGTGCCCCCGCCCATCGCCAGACCGAGGTCGGCGGCAGCGAGAGCGGCGGCGTCGTTGACCCCGTCACCGACCATCGCCACCACCCGCCCGTCGCTCTGCAGCTGACGTACCACGTCGAGCTTCCCAGCCGGGGTGACGTCGGCGTGCACCTGGTCTATGCCGACCTGTCGAGCGATCTCGCGAGCAGCACCATCGTTGTCGCCAGTGAGCAACACGGGCGTCATGCCCAATGCCCGGAACCGGGCGACCGCCTCCGCGCTGGTGGGTTTGACTGTGTCGGCGACCGCGACAATCCCTAGGTGGGTCCCGTCACGGCCGATGGCGACGACGGTCGCTCCCCCGGTTTGCAGCGCGTCGGCGTCGTGCTGCAACTGCGCGGTGGGGTGGATGCCCCACTGCTCCTGCAGCCAGGACGGACGGCCAGCGACGACGAGAGAACCTCCGACGATGCCCTGCACCCCGAACCCGGCGTGAGAGTCGAACGTCTCCGCCGGCGGGACAGGGATGCTTTCGGCGACGATCGCGCGGGCGACCGGATGCTCCGACCCGGACTCCACCGCCGCAGCCACGGCCAGCAGCTCTTCCCGGGTGATTCCGGGGGCGGGGTGGACGGCGGTGACGGCCATGGTGCCCGTGGTGACGGTGCCGGTCTTGTCCAGCACGATCGTGTCGACCTTGCGGGTCTGTTCCAGCACCTGGGGTCCCCGGATGAGGATCCCCATCTGAGAGCCGCGACCGGTGCCTACCAACAGTGCGGTCGGCGTGGCCAGCCCGAGCGCGCACGGGCACGCGATGATGAGCGTCGCGACAGCGGCGGTGAACGCCAGTTCCACGGACCCGCCGACCAGCAGCCACCCCGCGAACGCGGCAATCGCCAGCAAGATCACGATGGGCACAAAGATCCCTGACACCCGGTCGGCGAGACGCTGCACCCGGGCTTTCCCGGTCTGCGCCTCCTCCATCAGCCGCCGCATCCGCGACAGTTCGGTGTCCGCGCCCACGCGGGTAATCTCCACCGTGAGCCGGCCACCGACGTTGACCGTTGCACCCACCACACGGGAACCCACACCGACCTCAACCGGGGCGGATTCGCCCGTGAGCATGCTCGCATCGATCGCCGAGGACCCGTCGATGACGAGTCCATCGGAGGGGATCTTCTCCCCCGGCCGGACCAGAACGGCATCCCCCACAATCAGCTGGCTGACCGGGACTCGCTGTTCCACACCGTCGACGAGCTTGACGGCGTCTTTCGCTCCCAGCTCCAGCAAAGCGCGTAGCGCTTCGGAGGACGACTTGCGGGCGCGGGCCTCGGCGTACCGGCCAGCGAGGATGAACACCGTCACCAACGCGGCGACCTCAAGGTAGATCTCATGCCCGCCCGCCCGCGGGGTACCGATGAGAGTAAACGTCATCGTCATCCCCGCCATGCCGGCGCCACCAAACAACAGGGCATACAGCGACCAGCCGAACGCGGCGATCACCCCGACGCTGATGAGCGTGTCCATCGTGGCGGCACCGTGACGGGCGTTAACCGCCGCAGCACGGTGGAACGGCCAGGCGCCCCACACTGCCACCGGGGCGGTGAGGGTGAGGGCCAGCCACTGCCAGTATTCGAACTGCAGCACCGGAACCATCGACAGCACCGCGACCGGTACCGACAGGGCCGCGCTGATCAGCAGACGCTGCCGCAGCGAAACCAGATCATGGTCCACCGGCGTACCAGGTTCCCCAGCAGCCTCGACGACGGGGGGTGCAGGGAGCGCCGCTTGGTAGCCGGCGGATTCGATCGCAGCGATCAGTGTGGCCGAGTCGACGTCCTCGCCGCGCACGCGGGCCTTCTCGGTGGCATAGTTGACGGTCGCTTCCACACCGGGCAGCTTGTTGAGCTTCCGCTCGATCCGCGTCGCGCACGACGCGCAGGTCATCCCGGTGATGTCGAGTTCGACATCGACCGCGCTCATGACGGGCTGCTGGCCACGGCGTAGCCAGCCTCCTCCACCGCCGCCTCTACGGCAGCAGCGGGGATTGGCGACGAGCTGCGGATCGTCACCCGCGACGCGCCGCCCGCGTTCAGTTCTACCGACACACCCTCGACCCCGTCGATTGCGGACACCTCCTCGGTGACGCTCGACACGCAGTGCGAGCAGGTCATCCCCGTCACCAGCACGTCAGCCGTCACGGCCGCCGTGGCCGCATCCGCGGTCTCGGGGGTTGATGCGGTCGCGCAGCAGGCGCAACCAGCGCCGGTGTCCTTCAAGCCCAGGTCGTTGCGGTTCTCGGTGTTCATCATCGTCTCCTCGTCGTGAGTGGGCGGGTGGGTCAGGAACGGACCAGACGGGCGATCGCGTCGTTGGCTTCGCGGATCTTCTCTTCCGCAACGGCGCCACCCTCGGCGCTGGCTTCGGCAACGCAGTGTGAGAGATGGTCGCCCAGCAGTGACAGTGCGACAGACTCAAGGGCCTTCGTGGCCGCCGAGACCTGCGTGAGGATGTCGATGCAGTACTTGTCCTCCTCGACCATCCGCGCGATCCCACGGACCTGACCCTCCGCGCGACGCAGCCGCTTCAGCAGGTCATCCTTGCTCGCCGTGTAACCATTCATGCTGAATACCCTACCCCCCTACCGTATCAAAAGCAATCGCTTGGCTCGTGACCCGGCCTCATGCAGACTCGCTCACTATGAGGGACGGGTCGCAGATGAGAACGCGATCGGCGGCAACGCCCGCTTCGCTGGCAGCCTCGGCACTCAGGTTCTGGAGGTGTTCGATGTTGCGGCTACCCGCACCGGTCTCCGCGACCGCGAGGCCATCGCCGCCGCCAACTACAGCCCGCACAGCCACACCTCGATCGCAGACGACCACGGGCGCTACTACCCCGGAGCGACCCCCACCAGCGTCGCAATCCCACGCCAGCGGCGAAGGGCTTGTCTACTTAGACCGCTTGTATTGCGAGCGATCCGTTCCAGCCGGCGCGGCCGCGACGATGGCGGCGTAGTCCTCCTCGGTCAGGAGATCCAGGGAGATGTACGCGTGTTCGACCGCGTCGAAGCTGTTGTCGACGATCTCCCAGTCGTCAGCGAGCCCTGTCGTCCTGTACTGGGGCTCAAATGGCCAACTCATGAGCACACGGACAAGTTCGTCGTGATCGATCTCGCCCCTCTGAGCACGTCGCACCACATCCATCGCGGTCTCCATAGTGACCTCCTCATCTGGACGGGACTGGGATGAACTATTGAACAACGTCGATCAGAATTGACTCTCACCGAGGGCATTTCAAGGGTTCCAGTGTGAGCTCCTGATGTCGGGCTCTTCTCTCTCGCGCCTCAGCATTTCGCGGTCCTCGAAGGCTCTGCGAGCGGCACTGCGGTCGTCCAGGACATAAAGAGTGAAGACATCGCGATCGAGTTCAGGCTCGAATCGGGCTTCTGTGGCCGCTCGGACCAGATCCCAGTTCCTAACCTGGATCGATTTCCTCGCCGCCCGCCCGAAGATGGATGCCGGCTCGAGGGTGGAGAACCAAAACCATTGATCCTCGAGTCGGACCGCCCAGCCGTCGGCACGCCGACCGGCGCGCTACCGCACCATCCGTGCGTCGGTGATCAGCGGCGCCTGCGGATCGATCTGCTCTACCCCGTCGAACCGGAATCCGTTGCGCAAATAGAACGCCGTCGCGCGGGGGTTCTCTTTCGCGACCCACAGCATCGCGGGTTCCGTGCCGAGCACCTCGTCGAGCAGCGCCTGACCGACACCCGACCCGTGCTGCGCAGCGAGAACGTAGATCGCGTACAGCAGGCGATCGCGTGGGGGCACCTCGCCCTCGCGTCCCTCGCCGGGCCCCACCCACGCGAACCCGACGATGGCACCGTCGACCTCCGCCACCCGGATCGTCATGTCCTTTCGCAGGTCGGCCAGCACGTACTGCCACATGCGATGCCGACGCGCGACGTACTCCTCCGAGAAGTAGTCCGCGGGGAGCAGATGCGCGTAGGCCTCCTTCCACGTCGCGACGTGAAGGTCGGCGATGACCGGCGCGTCCGCCGCGCGGGGAGCTCGGATCGTGAAGGCCATGCACCGATCGTGGCACGAGAAGCCGCGGTCGCGACGGGGTGGCAACCACGTTTGTCAAACATTCTTGACACGCCACAGTCGTCTGCCCTACTGTGACCATGTCAAGAAAACTTGACACACAGAGGAGGGCTCATGTCGTACGAAGAGAAGAACACATGGTCGCTCGGCATCATCGCCGTGCTCGGCTACGCGGCGTACCTCGTCATGGCATTCCTCGTCGGCGACGGTCCCCTCGACCCGGACACGTATATCTGGCCGATGGTGTGGGCGATCGGCGGCGGAATCGTGGCGGGCATCGTCGCTGGCATCCTGATCGGCATGGCGAGCGGCGGCTCGATGCGACGCGGGGCCACGATGATCGACCGGCGCGACCGCGAGATCGGCTGGGCCGCTTCGCGCGTCGGCAACTCGTTCATCGTCATCGGCGGCATCGGCGCGCTCATCCTGTGCTTCGTCGATGCGCCGCACGTCCTGATCGCCAACACGCTCTACCTCGGCTTCGTGCTCGCCGCGATCCTCGAGACGACCACGAAGATCGTCATCTACCGCAGGGGGTTCTGACGTGGTCAAACCGACCCGGGTGAGCAATCGCATCCGCGCCCTCCGCACCGCATCGGGAGAGATGACGCAGGCCGACCTCGCCGACCGCATCGGCGTCACCCGACAGACCGTCAACGCGATCGAGCAGGGCAAGTACTCGCCTTCGCTCGAGGTGGCGTTCCAGATCGCCCAGGTCTTCGGCGTGGGCCTCGACGACGTCTTCCACTACGGCCCGAACCCCCACGATCAGGAGACCCCGAAATGAGAGCAGTCGTCCGCCGGGAGTACGGCGACACCTCCGTCCTCCACGTCGAAGACGTCCCCGAACCCGCCCTCGAGCCGGGCCACGTCATCATCGATGTCGCCGCGGCCGGTGTGAACATGGCCGAGTGGCACCTCATGGCGGGGCGGCCGAGCGTCGCACGCCTGGCCCTCGGCATCCGCCGCCCGAAACGCCCGGTGCTGGGGCAGGATGTCGCGGGCGTCGTGAGCGCCGTCGGCGAAGGCGTCACACGGTTCGCCGTCGGCGACGCGGTCTTCGGCTCGGCGAAGGGATCGTGGGCCGAGCGCGCCGCCGCGAACGCCGACCTCCTGCGACCTCTCCCGCCGGCGACGAGCTTCGAGCAGGCGGCGGCGGTGCCGATGTCGGGCTACACGGCCCTCCAGGCCCTCCGCGCGGCGGGTGACGTCGAGGGGAGATCGGTCGCCATCACGGGCGCGGGTGGCGGCGTCGGTTCGTACGCCGTGCAGCTCGCGGCAGCGCGCGGTGCGCACGTCACCGCCGTCTGCAGCGCCGCGAAGGCGGCATTCGTGCGCGACCTCGGCGCCCACGAGGTCGTCGACTACGCGACGACCGACCCCACCGATCCTGGCCGCACTCCACGGCGCTTCGACGCCGTCCTCGACTTCGCCGGAGGCCTCCCCCTCACTCGCTGGCGGCGGGCCATCACCCCGGGCGGACGGCTCGTCCTCGGCGGCGCCGAGAACGGCGGCCCCGTGCTCGGCCCCCTGGCACGCTCCCTGCAGGCCCCGTTCACGAGGGGGCTGAAGGCGACCACGCTCGTAGCGACGACCAACGGCGACGACATCGCCACCCTCGCCGATGCTCTCGGGGGCGGCACCCTCCGCTCCACCCGCTCCGCGACGTACACGTTCGCGGAGGCGGCGCAGGCGGTCGACGCCCTGTGCGCCGCGACCCACCCCGGAAAGATCGTCCTCGTCCCCTGACCGGCGCGGCCCCTGATCGGCGCGGCGGGACACGGGCGCTCCCGACGAGGCATCCTGGATCAACGAACCGCGGAGAACCCCCGGCCTGACGGTCATTCGTCGCCTCCGCCCCCTATGATGTTCGCGGCGCCCGCTTGCGCCGCGAACCGGGGAAGAACATGGGCACACGTCGCGGACACCTCACGCCGTGGAGGCGCACCGCGTGGGCGGCGCTCGTCGTCGTCGCCGCAACGACGCTGTCGGCCTGCGGCACGGCAGGGACGAGGACGGATGCCTCGACGCAGACCCCGTCCGAGGCGCAGACCCCGACGCCGACGCCCACACCGCTGACCGCGGCCGAGAAGCTCCTGCAGGACAACGCCGCCACACCCGGCGCGTGCGCGGTGTCGTTCGTGCTCGACGGGACGACGATCGACCCGCAGCTGCAGATCCAGGATCGTCTCTACGACCGGCTGCCGATCCCCCGCGCCGACGGACGCGCCTTCGCGGGCTGGTACGCCGACGCGGCCGCGGCCGCCGCGGCATCCGCCGACCCGACCACCGGCGCATCCAACCCCGCCGTCCGGGTCAACGGCTCCGACCTCGTCTCGTGCACCGATCAGCAGAAGACGCTCTACGGCGCGTGGACGACGGCGGCCGCCGCGGCAGCGGTCGGGGCACGGATCCCGATCATGATGTACCACCAGTTCACCGACAAGCCCGGCGGCGAAGACGGCTGGCTGCGCGGCAACTACTCCTACATCGAGGACTACCGCGCCACGATGCAGTACATCAAGGACTCGGCGTTCTACCTGCCGACGTGGGACGAGCTCAGCGCGTTCATCGACGGCGCACTGTACCTGCCCGACCACTCCGTCATCATCACCGACGACGACGCCGACCCGACGTGGCTCACGATGGCCTCGCCGATCAACGAGCAACTGCAGCTCATGGTGACATCCTTCGACATCACCGGCGACGGCGTCGCGCAGCAGAACAGATTCGTGCTGCCCCGCTCGCACACGAACAACATGCACACCGCCGGCGCCAACGGCAAGGGGCAGATGGTGAACCTCTCTCCCGAAGAGATCGCGGCAGACATGGAGGCCTCCGCCGCCGCCCTCCAGACGATCGGTGTGAGCGCACCCGCTTCGCACGAGATCATGGCCTACCCCTACGGCCACAACGACGAGCGCTCGCACGAGGGCCTCCGGATGGCAGGCTTCGACATGGCCCGCACGATCGAGCAGGGCTACGTCGAGATCGGCTCCGACAAGATGACGCTCCCGTGCATCCGCATCAACTACGGCATGGCCGTGCCCGACGTGAAGAGACTCATCGGCTGACGACGCGATGAACGTGCGGTGACCGTGTCATGACGCATCGCTAGCACATAGGGAACTGACAGACCACACTCGGGACAGGCGCAGGTGCCCCTCGCTACGCTGAGGAGTCCCACTCCGCCGTCGAAACGCGAGCAGCCCCCATGGATCTCACCGTCATCGTTCCGACCTTCAACGAAGGTCCCAATGTGGCAGAGCTCGTCCGCCGCGTCGGCGCATCCCTGCGCGGCCGTTCGTTCGAGATCCTCTTCGTCGACGATTCGACCGACAACACCCCCGATCTCATTCGGCAGGCGGCGGATGCCGCGGACTTTCCCGTGCGCCTCATCCACCGCGACAACCCGACGGCGGGACTCGGCGGCGCCGTCGTCGACGGTTTCCACGCCGCGGACTCCCGCTGGTGCCTTGTGATGGACGGCGACCTGCAGCACCCGCCGGAGGACATCCCCCGCATGCTCGACCGCGCCGCCGTCGGCGATGTCGACATCGTCGTGGCATCCCGGTACGTCGCCGGCGGCACCGCAGGCGGCCTCGCCAACGCGACCCGCACCGCCGTCTCGCGCGCGTCGACGCTCCTCACCAAGTCGATGTTCCCGCGCAAGCTCCACGGCACGACCGACCCGATGACGGGCTTCTTCCTCGTCGACCGCGACGCGGTCGAGCTCAGCGACCTCCGCCCCCGGGGCTTCAAGATCCTGCTCGAGATCCTCGCGCGCCGGCAGCTGCGCATCGGCGAGGTGCCGTTCGCGTTCGCGTCGCGCTACGCAGGCGAGTCGAAGGCCAGCTTCGCGCAGGGCATGCGCTTCCTCACGCAGCTCGCGATGCTCCGCTTCGGCCGCATGTCGGCGTTCGCGCTCGTCGGCGGCGTCGGCGCGATCGCGAACCTCGTCATCATGTGGGGGCTCATCCGCCTCGGCATGGACTACCTGCCTGCCGCGATCATCGCGAGCGAAGTCACGATCATCGGCAACTTCCTGCTGCTCGAGTACCTCGTCTTCGCCGACATGCGCGCCGAGTCCGGGCAGATGTGGGTGCGGTTCATCAAGTCCTTCGCGTTCAACAGCGCGGAAGCCATCGTGCGCATCCCGGTCCTGGCTCTTCTCGTCCAGAGCGCGCACATCCCGAGCGTGCTCGCCGCGGCGATCACCCTCGCCGCCGCCTTCGTCGTGCGCTTCGTCTACCACGCCCTGTTCGTCTACGCGCCGAAGAGACGGGCTCCGCAGGTGGTCGCGAAACCGGCCATCCCCCAGGCCAGCGGTCGTACCCTGGAATCATGACCTCCGACTCCCCCGCCTCGACGATCACGATGTTCGGCGCCGAATGGTGCCGCGACTGCCGCCGCACCAAGGCGCAGCTCGACGACCTCGGTGTCGAGTACACCTACGTCGACCTCGAAGCCGACCCCGCCGCCGCCGAGGTGGCGCGCGAGATCTCGGGCCGCACGAACATCCCCGTCGTCGTCTACCCCGACGCGACGCACCACGTCGAGCCTTCGAACGACGACGTCGCGGCGAAGCTGCGCGAGCTCGCGCTGATCTGATCCGCCGCATTGCCGCCCGCCCGTTAGGGTGAGCGGCATGCGCAATGATGCACCCCGGCAGGCCGGCGCTCGGCTGCGCCGGCGCACGATCGTGACCTACGCCGCCGGCTCGATCGGCACGGGCGGCTTCGCGACGCTCCCGGGGCTCGTCCTGACGTACTACCTGACCGACAGTCTCGGCGTCGCCGCGCTTCTCGCCGGCGTCATCGTGACCGCCGCGAAAGTGTGGGACGTCGTCATCGATCCCGTCGTCGGCGCGCTCACCGACGATGACCTGCGCCGGCACGGATCACGCCGCCGCCTCATGGTGATCGGCGGGGTCAGCCTGCCGGTGCTGTTCGCCCTCACCTTCGCCGTGCCGCCGGGGCTCGCACCCGCGATCGGCGCAGCCTGGGTGCTCGTGGCGTTCCTGCTCACCGCCACCGCATTCAGCCTCTTCCAGGTGCCCTACATCGCCCTGCCCGCCGAGCTCACCGACCGCTACGACGAGCGCACGCGGCTGCTCACCTGGCGCGTCGTCGTGCTGACCTTCGCGATCCTGCTGTTCGGCGCGGGCGGACCGCTGCTGCGCAAGGCCACGGGCGACCCGACGACCGGCTACCTCCTCATGGGTGTCGTCGCGGGCGTCACGATCGGTGTCGGCATGCTCATCTCCGCGTCCGTCGCGCGACACGGGCTCCGGACGCGATCGGCGATGGCCGCGGTCGGCACGAGCACCGCGGAGGAGGCGGAGCTCGTCGCCGATGCCACGGGCGCCGCCCCCGCCCATCGCGTCGGCGCGGACGCCTCGACACCCGGTGGCGGCATCCGCGACAACTTCCGCGCCGCGTTCGACACGCTCCGTCGCAGCCAGCCTTTTCGTGCGCTGCTGCTGACGTTCGTCCTGCAGGCCCTTGCGACGGGACTCATGCTCGCGGGGGCGCAGTACCTCGCAACGTGGGTGCTCCGTTCCGAGGATGCCGTGACGCTCCTCTTCAT
>CAMFLL010000134.1 GCA_945957405.1 uncultured Mycolicibacterium sp.
CGTCAAGTCCGACCGGCTTTTCGATCCAGAGATGCTTGCCGGCGCTCACGACCGCGGTACCGATCTCGCGGTGCAGGAAGTTCGGTGCGGTGACGCTGACCGCACCGATCGCCGGGTCGTCGATCACTGCGCGCCAATCGGTGACCCCGTCGGTGGCGCCGAACTGCCGGGCGGCGTCGTCGGCGCGCCCTGGCACGTCGTCGGCGATCACCACCAGTTCGGGATAACGCGCCACGGCCGGATAGTGATGACGCACGCGCGAATACGCTTGTGCGTGCACGCGGCCCATCCAGCCGAAGCCGATGATGCCGACCGGCAAGGTGGGCCCGGTCGCTGCGTCGGGCGCCGCGCTGACAATCGATGTTTCGGTGGTCATGGTGGAGGTCCTTCTGACTGTCGAGGTTTCGAGGTGCTGAGGGTGTCACCGGTCACGGCGGCGTTGCCGTCGACCGGCGGATGGACAGTGTCGGCTGGTGGAGAAATATCCGTCGCGGTGACGACGGGTCATCGAGTCGTTGCAACAGGTGCTTGGCGGCCTGCGTGCCCACCGCGAAGCTGCCGTTGTCCACCGACGTCAGCGACAGGTGCCGGATCCGGGCCAGGTACGTATCGTCATAACCGATCAGGGAAAGGTCCTGCGGAACAACCAGATTCCGATCATCGGCGGCGGACAGCGCGCCCACGCATGTCACGTCGTTGAAGGCCAGGATCGCGCTGGGTCGATCGGGTTGGGACATCAGGCGGACCGCCGCGGCGTAGCCACCCTCCTCCGTCATGCCCGAGACCGCGGTGCTGGCATATGTGCCGAGCCCCGCCGCTGTCATCTCCGCTTCGAATCCCTCGATGCGGAGCGCGCCCACGATGCCCGGGCCGACCATATGCCCGATCCGGCGGTGCCCGAGATCGATGAGATGCCTGGTGGCCAATCGCGCCCCGACGATATCGTCGTCGGCCGCGACATCGACGTTCGGCAGGTTCGGCTCGTGAGTCCCCGCCAGCACAACCGGGACCTCACGCGACGCGCGTTCGATCGCCGCCCCGGCGTCAGTGGTGCCGACCACCACCAGACCGTCGACGCGTTGGGACAGCAACCGTTCGACGGTGTCGCGGCCAACGCGTTGGTCCATATGACTGTCGGCGAGCAAGGGCGCTATCCCCACCGCATCGAGAGCGGTGGTGAGACCTTCGAGCAGCGAGACGAACCACGGGTTGCGCATGTCGTTGAGCAGCACTCCGACCGTGCCGGTACGTGACTGCGACAGTCCCCTTGCGACCTGGTTGGGGCGGTAGCCGAGGTCGTCCATTGCGGCGTGAACCGCTGCCCGACGGGCGTTGCTGACGTTGGCTTCGCCGCGAATGACACGGGACACCAATGATTTCGAGACGCCGGCATGCGCGGCGACATCGCGGATGGTGGCCGATCGCCGCACCCCGCCCTGTTCCGACGTCACGGATGTATTGCCCCTTCGCTTGCCAGGCACTAATCTGACTCACTGCAACTGGGACCGGTCCCAGTTCTGTCCCATCTTTGCACGCGCACCGACAAGGAGCAAGCACATGAGCCAGCCGTCCCGTTTCGCCCTACTGGGAGCCGGTTTCATCGGCGGGGTGCATGCCGCCAACCTCGCCGCGCATCCCGATATCGACTTCGCACTTGTCTATGACACCGATGGGCAACGCGCCGAGTCGGTGGCGAGCCGGCACGGCAGCCGTGCCACCACCGATGCCGCGGAGGTGTTCGAGAACGGCAACATCGACGCCGTGCTCATCGCGTCGTCGACAGACACGCACGCCGAGCATCTGCGTCGCGCCGCGACGCGCGGCGTCGCCGCACTGTGCGAGAAGCCCATCGACCTGGACCTCGATCGGGCGGTGGAGGCCGTGCGGTTCGCCGAAAACCACGCCATCACGGCCATGGTCGACTTCAACCGGCGATTCGACCGCGATTACGCCGAGTTACAGCGCACTGTCGCCGCCGGCGAGGTCGGCGACGTCCATCTGATCCAGATGACCAGCCGCGGGCCTGCCCTGCCGCCGCTGACCTACATCGCGGTGTCGGGCGGGCAGATGCGCGATCAGACCGTGCACTTCTTCGACCTGGCGCGGTGGATCTGCGGGATGGATCCGGAGGCGGTGTTCGCCACCGGTTCCACACTGATCGACAGCCGATTGGCGGACTACGGCGATGTAGACACCTCCGCAGTCACCCTGCGCCTGCCGAACGGCGCCCTGGTTCAGATCGACAGCGCGCGCCAGATCGGATACGGCTACGACGAGCGCATCGAGGTGCTCGGATCGACAGGCATGGTGGAAGCCAGGCGGCAGCGGACCGGCGCCGTGTCGCGGTACGGCCGCGGTCAGGTGATCGACGACGGCCTGCACGCCGGATGGTTCGAGCGCATTTCGGCGAGCTACCGAAATGCGCTCGACCACTTCGTCGATGCGCTGCGCGGGCAACACCCCGTCGGGCCCGACCTGACCGAGGCGTTGAAGGCACAGGCGATCGCCGAGGCCGCCACCAGGTCACTGCGGAGCGGACGCCTGGAAGAGATCGCGTATCCCTGAGAGCGGACAGCGGTCACGGGCGGAGCTCAGACGCTGGCCGGGACCCAGTCGGGCGCGTCGGTGAGGATCACCTGCTTGAGCAGATCGGCCGCTTTGCCCACCCCTTCAACGGAATTGACCAACGAGTCCTCGTGCTCGATGTTCAGCGTTCCGTCGTAGCCGACCGAACGTAGGGTGTAGACGAATTCCGCCCAGAACGCGGCGCCGTCCGGATGGCCCAAACCCAGGGTGACGTAGTTCCACGCCCTCGAGCCCGGCAGGGTGTGCGCGACGGTATCGAGGATCCCGTTACGAGCAGAGACCCATCCGTTGATCCGGACGTCCTTTGCGTGTACGTGGAAGATCGAATCCCCCAGTGCCCGAATCACACTCGGTATATCGGCGCCCATCCACATCAGGTGGGACGGGTCGAGGTTGGCACCCACCACATCGGCACCGGCGGCGTCGATCAACCGGTGCAGGGTGTCGGTGTTGTACACCAGCTGACCCCCACAGGCCTCCACTGCAAGCTTGACATTGCGGTCGCGCGCGAAGGCAGCGAGTTCCGTCCAGTACGGCAGCGCGACGTCAGACCACTGGTACTCCAGGGCCGCCAGATTCTCGGGCGGCCAGGCCGTCGTCACCCAGTTGGGCACCCTGTCGCCGGGACCGGCGGCGGGAAGACCCGACATCAAGACCACCGTGGGTACGCCGACGTCGCTCGCCAGGGTGATGGTGTCGCGTACCACCTGATCCTGCACGGCCCCACTGACGGGGTGGAGTTGATTCCCGTTTGCGCAGAAGGCACTGATCGTCAGTCCACGAGCGGCGACCTTCTCGACGAAATGAGCTCTGGCATCCCCGGACGCCACCAGAGCGGCCAGGTCGACGTGCGGCGCTTCCGACCAGTTGCCTGTCGCGATCTCGACAGAGGACAGCCCGAACCGCTGCGCGACATCGAGCGCCTCGTCAAATGACAGCCGGCCCAGCGAATCGGTGATCAAGCCAATCTTCACATGACGATGAAATCCGCATCTCAGCGCAATGTCAAGAGTTTGTACTGACATTAAGACTAACCGATCGAACGTGCAGTGCCCATCACATGACCCGCGGGCCGGGAGGAGAACCCAGCCCGCGGGCGAAGGTCACGCTCAGAGGATGTAGAGCATTTCCTGGTAGGTGGGTAGCGGCCAGAGGTCGTCTGCCACCACACCCTCGAGTGCGTCGGCGGCCGCACGCACCGCCGACATGGCGGGCAGCAGCGCGTCCTTGGCGTGCCTGGCTTCATCGAGCGCCGAGTCGGCGGAATGGTCCTCCAACGCCGCCTTGAGCGTGATGAGCGCCTCCGACAGGTCGGCGACGGGCGTCGAAACCGCTTCCAGCAGTGCCAAACTCGGCTCTACGCCGGCAGCCTTGAGCGTCGCGACGTTCTGCGCCAGTTCAGTCTGGTAGCGCACGGCCGCCGGCAGGATGACGGTGGTGCCGATCTCCAGCGCGAGCTTGGCCTCCACCGCGATGGTGAGCGCGTACTGCTCGAGGCGGACCTCGTACCGGCTGTGCAGTTCGCGCTCGTTGAATACGCCGTATTTCTCGAACACCTCGACCGCGTCCGGTTTGATCAGCTCGGGGATGGCATCCAGCGTGGTCTTGAGGTTCGGCAGGCCACGCTCGGCGGCCTCGATCTGCCAGTTATCCGAGTACCCGTCGCCGTTGAACACGACGGCACCGTGCTCGGTGATGATATCCGTCAGCAGCTTCTGCACCGCCGCGTCGAAGTCCTGGCCCTCCCCGACGGCCTTCTCCAATTCCGTGGCCATGTAGTCCAACGAGTCCGCCATGATGGTGTTCAGGATGATCATCGGCACGTTGATCGTCTGGCCCGAGCCCGGCGCGCGGAATTCGAAGCGGTTGCCGGTGAAGGCGAACGGGCTGGTGCGGTTGCGGTCGCCCGGGTCGGTCGGCAGCACCGGGAGGGTGTCGACACCGATCAGCATCGACCCCTTGCCCTTCGACGAGGTGGCGGCGCCCTTGGCGATCTGCTCGAAGACATCGGCCAGTTGATCACCCAGGAAGATCGAGATGATCGCCGGCGGTGCCTCGTTGGCACCGAGCCGGTGGTCGTTGGTGGCCGAGGCCACCGAGACCCGCAGCAGCCCGGCGTACTTGTGCACGGCGCGGATCACCGCGGCACAGAACACCAGGAATTGCGCGTTCTCGTGCGGGGTGTCCCCCGGCACCAACAGGCTGCCGAACTGTGCGTTGCCCATCGAGAAATTGACGTGCTTGCCCGAGCCGTTGACACCCGCGAACGGCTTCTCGTGAAACAGGCATTCCATGCCGTGTTTCTTGGCGACGTTCCGGAAGATCGTCATCAGCAGCTGCTGATGGTCGGCGGCGATGTTGGCACGCTCGAACATCGGCGCTATCTCGAACTGCCCCGGTGCGACCTCGTTGTGTCGCGTCTTGGCAGGGATGCCGAGCTTGAACAGCTCACGCTCGGTATCCATCATGAAGCCCAGCACACGTTCGGGGACCGACCCGAAATAGTGGTCGTCGAACTCCTGCCCCTTGGGCGGCTTGGCGCCGAACAGCGTGCGCCCCGCATTGATCAGATCGGGCCGGGCCAGGAAGAAGTGCCGGTCGACCAGGAAATACTCCTGCTCGGGACCACAGAAGGACACGATGTTGTCGAAGTCCTTGTGCCCGAACAGCTTCAAGATGCGTTCAGCCTGAGCGCCCATGGCCTGCTGGCTGCGCAGCAGTGGCGTCTTGTAATCCAGCGCCTCACCGGTCATCGACACGAAGACCGTCGGGATGCACAGCGTGTTGCCGTTCGGGTTCTCCAGGATGTAGGCCGGGCTGGTGACGTCCCATCCGGTGTAGCCGCGGGCCTCGAAAGTGCTGCGCAGGCCGCCCGACGGGAAGCTCGACGCGTCGGGTTCCCCCTGGATCAGCGTCTTGCCCGCGAACTCGGCGAGCGTCTGGCCATCCGACACCGGCTCCAGGAAACTGTCGTGCTTCTCCGCGGTGAGGCCGGTCATGGGATAGAAGACGTGCGCGTAATGCGTGGCACCCTTGGACAGCGCCCAGTCCTTCATCGCCGACGCCACGGAGTCCGCGACCGCGGGATCCAGCTTGGCGCCCTTCTCGATGGTGGCGACGACGGACTTGTACACCGACTTGGGCAGACGCAGCTGCATCTCGGCCTTGGTGAAGACATTCGACCCGAAGACCTCACCGGGCGCCTCGGCCGGATCGAAGCTGATGGCCGGGGGCGCGTACGCCTCGACGCTGTTGATCGCCTGCAGGCGCACTGCATTTCCGCTCAATGGAGTTCCTTACATTCGCGTGTCCGCGTCTTTTCTGTACGGACTGCTGACCGGCCCACAGTAGGAAGCGTCGATGGCAAACGTGTTACGTCGGCGTCAACGCCACAATTCGCCACCGCGGGCATGTCGCCCCTGCGCATGGCCACTTCCGTCACTCGAGTTCAACCACCCACTCGAGACCAGCAAATTTCTGAGCAGATAGCGGATGCACGACGACCCGGCGGTGACGTGATACAGATCACACTCGTTCCGAGGGTGTGATGCACGCCCCCGAGGTGACTGACCACGTTGTGACAGCGCGCCCGGGTCCGGACCACCCCGGGTCACATCGCCACCGTCACCGTCGCCATCCCGTCGCCATGTCGAGACACCGGGCACCCTCGCAACTCTGTTATATGGTCTAATCTGTCCGTCAAACCGGCTAACCTGCGGCGACGAAAGATAGGGTTGCACATGGCACAGCACCGCTACGCCTGCAGCGGTTGTGGCGAGACCATGCCCGGCCCGAGCGGCCAGCCTGTGCAGGACTTCGGAAATACACGATCGGCGGTTCGGGGAATTCAGTGCTGAAGATCATGAGGCGGATGTGGATTCCGCTCGTCATCGTCGCGGTGGTGTTGGTTTCCGGATTCACCGTGATGCGGGTCCGCACGTTCTTCGGTGCACCCGATCCCACCTACATGTCGAACCAGCCTGCCGAGGACACCGAACCGTTCAACCCCAAAGTGGTGAAGTACGAGATCTTCGGTGACCCGGGCGCCTATGCCGACATCAACTATCTGGATCTGGACGCCAAGCCGCAGCGGGTCGACGGCGCGATGTTGCCTTGGTCGTTGACCTTGACGACCACCAACCCGTCGGCGTTTCCGAACATCGTCGCCCAGGGCGACGGCAGCTCGATCTCGTGCCGCATCACCGTCGATGACGAGGTCAAGGCCGAGAAGACCACCGATGGCCTCAACGCCCAGACCTTCTGTTTGGTGAAGAACGCATGAGTTCGCCCCTCGACGCCGACACTCCCACCGAACGACAGCCCACACCCAGGTACGCCGACCACGGTGGCCTGCCAAAACTGATCCGCACGCTGGCGGTGCCGATCATCCTGGCCTGGATCGCGATCATCGCCGTGGCCAACGTCGTGGTGCCGCAGCTGGAAACCGTCGGGCAGATGCGCGCGGTGTCGATGACCCCCGACGCCGCGCCGTCGATGATCGCGATGAAACGCGTCGGCGAGGTGTTCCAGGAGTTCAAGTCCAACAGCTCGGTCATGATCGTGCTGGAAGGCGACAAACCGCTCGGCGACGACGCGCACCGCTTCTACGACGAGATGGTCAAGAAGCTCGAGGCCGACACCAAACACGTCGAACACGTCCAGGATTTCTGGGGCGACTCCTTGACCGCCGCGGGCGCGCAGAGCCCCGACGGCAAAGCCGCCTACGTGCAGGCCTACACCGCCGGCAACCAGGGCGAGGCACTGGCCAACGAATCGGTGGAAGCAGTCCAGAACATCGTCGACAGCATCAAGGCGCCCGACGGTGTGAAGGCCTATGTGACGGGTCCGGCCGCCCTGGCCGCTGATCAGCACATCGCGGGTGACCGCAGCATGCAGATGATCGAGGCGGTGACCTTCACGGTCATCATCATCATGCTGCTACTGGTCTACCGGTCGATCGTCACCGTGCTGCTGGTGCTGCTGATGGTGGTCCTCGAACTGTCCGCGGCCCGCGGCCTGGTGGCGTTCCTGGGCTTCCACAACATCATCGGGCTCTCGACGTTCGCCACCAACCTCCTGGTCACCCTGGCGATCGCCGCGGCGACCGATTACGCGATCTTCCTGATCGGCCGGTACCAGGAAGCCCGCACCATGGGCGAGGACCGGGAACAGGCGTACTACACCATGTTCCACGGCACCGCGCATGTGGTGCTGGGCTCCGGCCTGACCATCGCCGGCGCGACGTTCTGCCTCCATTTCACCAATCTGCCGTACTTCCAGTCGCTGGCCATCCCGCTCGCGATCGGCATGGTGATCGTGGTGCTGTGCGCGCTCACCCTCGGGCCCGCCGTCATCACCGTCGTCACCCGGTTCGGCAAGGTGCTCGAACCCAAACGCGCGATGCGCGTCCGGGGTTGGCGCAAGATCGGTGCCGCCGTCGTCCGCTGGCCCGGGCCGATCCTCGTCGGGGCCGTGGCGCTGTCGCTGGTCGGCCTGCTGACCCTGCCCGGCTACCGGACCAACTACAACGACCGCAACTATCTCCCGGCGGACATTCCGGCCAACACCGGGTATGCCGCGGCCGACCGGCACTTCTCCCAGGCCCGGATGAACCCCGAACTGTTGATGATCGAAAGCGATCACGACCTGAGGAATCCGGCCGATTTCCTGGTCATCGAAAAGGTGGCCAAGCAGATATTCGACGTGCCGGGAATCGGCCGCGTGCAGGCGATCACCCGCCCCCTGGGCACTCCGATCGAGCACACGTCGATCCCGTTCCTAATCAGTCAGCAGGGCACCACCCAGCAGCTCAACCAGAAGTACAACACCGACCGCATGGGCGACATGCTCAAGCAGGCCGACGACATGCAGAAGACCATCGAGACGATGGAGAAGATGAACTCCATCACCGTGCAGATGGCTGCCACCACGCACAGCATGGTGACGAAGATGAAGGGGATGGTTGTCGACATCGCCGAGCTGCGCGACAACATCGCCAATTTCGACGATTTCTTCCGCCCGTTGCGCAACTATTTCTACTGGGAACCGCACTGCTACGACATCCCGATCTGCTGGGCGATCCGGTCGATCTTCGACACCCTCGACGGTATCGACACCATGACCGACGACATCCAGAACCTGATGCCGGACATGGAACGCCTCGACACTCTGATGCCGCAGATGGTGGCGCTGATGCCACCGATGATCGACACGATGAAGTCGATGAAGTCGATGATGCTGACGATGTACCAGACGCAGAACGGTATGCAAGAGCAGATGAAGGCCATGCAGGACAACTCGAGCGCCATGGGCGAGGCGTTCGATAAGGCCAAGAACGACGATTCGTTCTATCTGCCGCCGGAGGCGTTCACCAACCCTGACTTCGAGCGCGGGATGAAGCAGTTCCTCTCTCCCGACGGTCATGCGGTGCGCTTCATCATCAGCCACGAGGGCGATCCGATGACGCCGGAAGGCATTTCGCACATCGATGCCATCAAGCTGGCCGCCAAGGAGGCCATCAAGGGCACCCCGCTGGAAGGTTCGAAGATCTACCTCGGCGGTACTGCCGCCACGTTCAAGGACATGTCCGACGGTTCGACCTACGATCTGATCATCGCCGGGATCGCTTCTCTCGGACTGATTTTCATCATCATGTTGATCAT
The DNA here is from genome assembly GCA_945957405.1 of uncultured Mycolicibacterium sp. Lineage (GTDB taxonomy): Bacteria > Actinomycetota > Actinomycetes > Mycobacteriales > Mycobacteriaceae > Mycobacterium. The sequence goes on from CAMFLL010000134.1 coordinate 9,249, forward strand.
CACCAGAAGCGTGGTCGCCGCGGCGGTGATCGTCGGCACCGTGGTGCTGTCCCTGGGTGCGTCATTCGGGCTCTCGGTGCTGATCTGGCAGCACATCATCGGCATCGAACTGCACTGGATGGTATTGGCGATGTCGGTGATCATCCTGCTGGCCGTGGGCGCGGACTACAACCTGCTCCTGGTGTCCCGGTTGAAGGAAGAAATACACGCGGGTATCAACACCGGCATCATCCGCGCCATGGGCGGCAGCGGGTCGGTGGTGACCTCCGCAGGCCTGGTGTTCGCCTTCACCATGATGTCCATGGCCGTCAGCGAGTTGACCGTCATCGGCCAGGTGGGCACCACCATCGGCCTCGGTCTGCTGTTCGACACCCTGGTGGTCCGCTCGTTCATGACACCTGCCATCGCCGCCCTGATGGGCAAATGGTTCTGGTGGCCGCAACGGGTCAGGGCACGGCCCATTCCGGCGCCGTGGCCGACGCCGCCTGCCCCCAAGGAGCCCAGCACCGTGTGACCGGGTCCGGGTCCGGCCACAACCCCACGGACACAACAAAACCGAGGCCCCTCCCAGTCGGGAGGGGCCTCGATTCATCGACGGTGGCGAGTGCCTACTTCATCCAGTCCCAGACGGCCGGATCTGACACGGGATACTGGTTGCAGACATCGGTGCCATGGGCCGCGACACCCTTGTTGTTGAAGAACAGCTTGGCCCAGTTACCCCAGCGGGTCGCCATCTGCTCGTAGTACACGTTGGTGGCGGTGTCCTCGGAGTACTGCCGGCGGCCGGCGTAGTTCAGCGAGAAGAACCAGTAGATGCGGTCGCGGGCCGCCTGCTGGACGTCCAGCGGCCGGTTGTTGTAGTCGATCATGTAGCGCTCGTAGTAGACCGGATCGGTGTCCCGGACCGCCGCCATGTACTGGTCGACGGTGCAGGTGGTCTTCAGGATCCGGTTCGGGATCGGGTAGTCGTCGGTGGCGTCGGCGGACGCGATGCCGGGCGCCGTGGCCAGGCTGGCGCCGACCGCCAACGCAGCGACTCCCGCGCGGAGGAGCTTGTGTTTTGCCATCGTGTTCTCCAGACGTATTCGTGGCTTGGCGGGTCAGGCGCCCTGTTCGGCGGGGAGGACCGGGCCGTCCGGCGCGGCCGGCGGCGCTTCAGGTTGACCGGCGGCCTGCTGCAGCACCGACATCTTCTCGGGGCAGTAGACCGGGATGGCCGCGCCCAGGAACTGCCATGCCTGGTCGGTGGTGCTGTCCTTGCTCAACTGGTCGGAGATGAACTTCGCCGACTGGTAGGCGTCGGCGTCGACCCCGCGGTAGAGCCGCTTACACGCGATCTTGCCGATCCAGGCGTTGTAGTCCTTCTGCCCGTAGATGCCGAAGGTGTGCAACCTGTTGGCGAAGTCGGTGTCCGGATCCGCGTGGGCGGTGGCGGGGATGCCGACCGCGAACGCCGTAGCCGCAATGGCGGCCAACATCGCTCGTTTCATATGATGATCTTAGCTTGCCTAAGTCTGGTTCGGGCAGGTGCACCGAGGTTTTGTCCAGCTAATCGTTATCAGTTGGTATCCCAGCGCTCTACCCATCGGAAAATGGCTCTCCACCTGCATTTTGCTGGCGGAGTCGTCAATTAATCCTTTCCGTCGCAAAATTCGTCTCGGTGCCTTCTCGGGCTTATATCGCCGCCGACATCCCCGACGTTAACGTGCGAGGCCACCCCCGACTCTAAGCTTGTGGCATGGGACGGGTGACAGCACGGCGGCGGGCATCGCACCTGACCGCGTCGAACGTCACACTGCGTCCGGAGACACTAGCGGTCGAGGAACCACTGGAGATCCGCCTCAACGGCACTCCCCTGACGGTCACCATGCGCACACCCGGTTCCGACGTCGAGCTGGCCCAGGGTTTCCTGCTCACCGAAGGCGTCATTGGCAGCCGCGACGATGTCCACACCGTCCGCTACTGCCGGGGCGCGGGCGAGGACGGCGCCAACACCTACAACGTTCTCGACGTCACGTTGGCACCGGACGTCCCGATGCCCGACGTGGATGTGCGCCGCAATTTCTACACCACGTCGTCGTGCGGTATCTGCGGGAAGGCCTCACTGGACGCTGTCGCCACCATCAGCAGACACGCTCCCGGTGACGACCCGACCGCAGTGGCCGCGGAGACGCTGACCGCCATGCCCGACAAGTTGCGGGCCGCGCAGAAGGTTTTCGCCAGCACCGGCGGGTTACACGGCGCCGGCCTGTTCACCGCCGAAGGTTCGGTGCTGGCGGTTCGGGAGGACATCGGCCGCCACAACGCCGTCGACAAGATCATCGGCTGGGCGGTGGAGCAGAACCGGATCCCGTTGTCCGGCAATGTCCTTCTGGTCAGCGGCCGGGCATCGTTCGAACTGGTGCAGAAGGCCGTGATGGCAGGCATCCCCGTGATGGCTGCCGTGTCGGCACCCTCGTCACTGGCCGTCGACCTCGCCGCGCAGTCCGGCATCACGCTGGTCGCTTTCCTGCGCGGCGAGTCGATGAACATCTACAGCAGGCCCGACCGGATCAAGGCCTGACGTACGTCAGTTGTCGCCGGGGATCGCGGTGGCCGGCGTCGGGGCCTTCACCGAGGGCGTGAACTTGTTTCCGCCGGTCGGGTCGATGCCCTTCTCCGTGGGCGTCGGTGACACAGTCGTCGTGGTCGTGGTGGTCGGCGTCGTGGTGGGCGCCTCTTCCTTGTTGCTACCGCATGCGGCCATGAAGCCGACGAGGCCGATGCTCAGAGCGGCCGTCGCAATCAGTCGACGGGCCGAAACACGTGCTGTCATGATGCTCCCTGGTTGGGTTACTGTTCTGGTACGCCTGTTCGGGCTGAGAGTAACTCAGCAACCGCAGTAACCTTCAAGAACGCTTACTATCTTTTTTATACTATTACTGGTTGATCCGAGAAGGCGAGCATCGTGGCACACGCACCTTCGACCAAGAGCGGCAGCGGCCGCAATGTCTATTCCGAGGCTTGCCCCAGCAGGGTGCTCCTGGACCTCCTTGCCAACAAGTGGTCCGCCCTGGTGATCGGACTACTGCGGCAGGGACCCATGCGCTTCTCGACGCTGCAGACCAACATGCCCGGGGTGAGCCCGAAGATGCTCACCCGGACGTTGCGCCGGCTCGAGTCGGCGCAGTTGGTCACCCGCACCATCTACCCAGAAGTGCCGCCGCGGGTGGAATACGATCTCACCGATCTGGGGGCCAGCGCGGCGCAACCGCTCCACCTGATGTGCACCTGGGCGGAGGACCACGTCGACCAGATCGATGCGCTCAACCGCAACTGGGCCAGCTAGATCCTGCCTCTACCTGCGATCTCCACATGATCTCCACGTAACCTCCAAGTACGCGTTCCACCGCTCGCGAAGCATCGAATCCCAACGGCAAACACCGATGGGAGACAAGACAATGGCGGAGATCCTGATCGCGGCGATGCAGCCGATCGGGCATGTGGGCCCACTGCTTTCAGTTGCGGAAGGTCTGGTGAACCGCGGCGACCGCGTCATCTTCCTGACCGCGGGCCGGCACGAGGAGCGGATCAGGGCCATCGGCGCGCAACCCGCCGCGTTGCCGCCCGAAGCCGAGTTCGACGAATCCCGGATCGACATCGACTTCCCTGGCCGCACAGAGACTTCCGGCATCAAGCGGGTCAACTTCGACATCATCCGGCTGTTCCTGGCACCCATGCCCCACCAGACCGCGGCACTCGCCGAATTGACCAGCCGAACCAAGTTCGACGCCATCATCGCCGACGCCGGATTCTTCGGTGTGCTGCCCTTCCTGCTGGGCGACCCGGCCGCCCGACCCCCGGTGCTCACCTATTCGACGACACCGCTGTGGCTCAGCAGCCGCGATACCGCGCCACCGGGTCTGGGCCTGCCGCCGTCGGCCACCACGCTGGGCAGGCTGCGCAACCGGACGTTGAACCTGTTGTCCCACAAAGTGTTACTGCGCCAAGCCCACGGTGCGGCGAACTATCTGCTCGATCAGCTGAACACACCCAAACTGCCGATGTTCGTGCTGGACACCGGCGTGCTGGCCGATCGCTGCATCGCTCCCACCGTGCCGCAGTTCGACTACCCCCGCAGCGATCTTCCGGCCAACGTCCGCTTCGTGGGGGCCATCCACCCTCGGCCCGCCGAAGCCTACCGGCCGCCCGCGTGGTGGCCCGAACTCGACGGCGACCGACCCGTCGTCCACGTCACGCAGGGCACGGTCGACAACGCCGACCTCTCGCGACTCGTCGAGCCCACGATCGAGGCGCTGGCCGGTGAAGACGTGGTGTTGGTGGCCACCACCGGCGGTCGTCCGGTCGACCACATCACGACGGCAATGCCGTTGAATACCCATGTGGCGGAATACATCCCGCACGACTGGCTGCTGCCGAAGGTGGACGTGATGGTGACCAACGGCGGGTTCGGCGCGGTCCAGCGGGCACTGGCCACGGGCGTCCCGCTGGTCGTCGCAGGCAACACCGAGGACAAGCCCGAGGTCGCCGCTCGGGTCGCATGGGCAGGAGCCGGTGTCAACATGCGCACCGGTACCCCGGATGCGGGCCAGATCCGGCGCGCCGTACGCGAGGTGTTGGAGAACCCGGGTTACCGCACGCGTGCCCGCGAACTGGAGGTCGCCTACGCCCAGCGCGACGGTGTCGCCGAAATCGCGGCACTGGTCGACGAAGTGATCGCCGAGCGCGCTCCGCTCGTCGGGCCGGCCGTCTGATTGCCGAAAATGCACCGAAGCGCCCGACCGACGATGCGGGCGGGCGCTCGATGCGATTTCAGCGGGCTACGCGCTCTTGTCGCGACGCTCCGAACGCGATGGCTTGCGCGGCACGATGGTCGGCAGCACGTTGTCCTGCACGGTCTCCTTGGTGACGACGACCTTGGCGACATCGTCACGGCTGGGGATGTCGTACATCACCGGCAGCAGGACTTCCTCCATGATGGCGCGCAGGCCACGGGCCCCGGTGCCACGGTGGATGGCCTGATCGGCGATGGCCTCGAGCGCGTCGTCGGTGAACTCCAATTCGACGCCGTCCATCTCGAAAAGCCTGGTGTACTGCTTGACCAAGGCGTTCTTGGGCTTGGACAGAATCTGCACGAGCGATTCCTTGTCCAGGTTGGTCACCGAAGCCACGACGGGCAGACGACCGATGAATTCGGGGATGAGCCCGAACTTGATCAGGTCCTCGGGCATGACCTCGGAGAAGTGGTCCTGGGTGTCGATCTCGGCCTTCGAGTGCACCTCGGCGCCGAAGCCGAGACCGCGCTTACCCACGCGATCCTGCACGATCTTCTCCAGACCGGCGAAGGCTCCCGCCACGATGAACAACACATTCGTGGTGTCGATCTGGATGAACTCCTGATGCGGATGCTTGCGGCCGCCCTGCGGCGGAACCGAAGCCTGCGTCCCTTCCAGGATCTTCAGGAGCGCCTGCTGCACACCCTCGCCGGAGACGTCGCGCGTGATCGACGGGTTCTCGCTCTTGCGGGCGATCTTGTCGACCTCGTCGATGTAGATGATGCCGGTCTCGGCCCGCTTGACGTCATAGTCGGCGGCCTGGATCAGCTTGAGCAGAATGTTCTCGACGTCTTCGCCGACATAGCCGGCTTCCGTCAGCGCTGTCGCATCGGCGATCGCGAACGGGACGTTGAGCATCTTGGCGAGCGTCTGGGCGAGGTAGGTCTTACCGCAACCGGTGGGCCCGAGCATCAGAATGTTGGACTTGGCCAGTTCGACGGGCTCCGCCGACCGCGAGTCACGGCCGCCCTTCTCGCCCGCCTGGATGCGCTTGTAATGGTTGTAGACGGCCACCGCGAGAGTGCGCTTGGCGGTGTCCTGACCGATCACATAACCCTCGAGGAAATCCCGGATCTCGGCCGGCTTGGGCAGCTCGTCGAGTTTGACGTCATCGGCGTCGGCGAGTTCCTCTTCGATGATCTCGTTGCAAAGGTCGATGCATTCATCGCAGATGTATACGCCGGGACCCGCGATGAGCTTCTTGACCTGCTTTTGGCTCTTCCCACAGAAAGAGCACTTCAGCAGGTCACCGCCGTCTCCAATGCGCGCCATGGTGCAGGTGTCCTACTTCCTCTTCGCCGAAGTCTCCGGTGCGGTTCCGACGCTACCCGCTTATTCGGAAAAGGGGCGACCGATAAAGCGAATAGCGTCGGTGGTATTCGTCTGTGGCCAGAAACATATCCCGTGCGAGTGCATGTCACGTGTGCAACGCGCTGCTGTGTCCCTGGCGTGTCGCCGCGGTTACCGGAACGCGACTGAGCCCGCGTTGTCAGGCAGGCTGAGCCGACAGCTTCCGGTACTCCAACACGGTGTCGATGATGCCGTAATCCTTGGCCTCGGCGGCCGTCAGGATCTTGTCGCGATCGGTGTCCTTGCGAACCTGCTCGGGCGAGCGGCCGGTATGCCGCGCCAGCGTGGTGTCCATCAGCGTGCGCATGCGCTCGATCTCGGCCGCCTGGATCTCCAGATCGGAGACCTGACCCTGGATGGCTCCGCCGACGGCGGGCTGATGGATCAGCACGCGGGCGTTCGGCAACGCCAGGCGCTTGCCGGGGGTGCCGGCCGCCAGCAGCACGGCGGCCGCCGAGGCAGCCTGGCCCAGGCATACGGTCTGGATGTCGGCGCGCACGTACTGCATGGTGTCGTAGATCGCCATCAGCGAGGTGAAGGAGCCACCCGGCGAGTTGATGTACATCGTGATGTCGCGGTCGGGATCCAGCGACTCCAGCACCAGCAGCTGGGCCATGATGTCGTTGGCCGACGCATCATCCACCTGCACGCCGAGGAAGATGATGCGCTCCTCGAACAGCTTGTTGTACGGGTTGGATTCCTTGACGCCGAAGCTCGAGTGCTCGATGAACGACGGCAGGATGTAGCGCGATTGCGGCGCCGGCGTGGCGGTGCCGTATTCGGACTGGCTCATGAGGCACTCCCGTTCAGGTGGGCGCGGGTGATGATGTGGTCGACGAAGCCGTACTCGAGGGCTTCCTGCGACGTGAACCACCGGTCACGGTCGGCGTCGGCCTCGATGCGCTCGAGCGGCTGGCCGGTGAACTCGGCGTTGAGCCGGTTCATCTCTTTCTTGGTCAAAGCGAACTGCTCGGCCTGGATGGCGATGTCCGCGGCGCTACCACCGATGCCGGCCGACGGCTGGTGCATCATGATGCGCGCGTGGGGAAGGGCGAACCGCTTGCCCTTGGTGCCCGCCGCCAACAGGAATTCACCCATCGACGCGGCCAGCCCCATCGCGTAGGTCGCGACGTCGCACGGGGCGAGCACCATCGTGTCGTAGATGGCCATGCCCGCGGTGACCGAGCCACCCGGTGAGTTGATGTAGAGGTTGATGTCCTTGGTCGGATCTTCCGCGGCCAGCAGCAGAATCTGCGCGCACAGCTTGTTGGCGATGTCATCGTCGACCTGAGTCCCCAGGAAGATGATCCGCTCGGCCAGCAGCCGCTCGTAGACCGAGTCCGTGAGGTTCAGGCCCATGGACCCGGAACGCATGTCAGTCACCTCGGGATACCTGCTTTCTCGTGTTCGTACTCAAACGACCCTAACGAAACCACGCCGGGGTGCACTCCCCCAGACCCGCGCTTTCGCTGTGGGCGTCATTGCGCGGGCCCGGGTCGGCGACTTACTTACGTGGTCTTACTTGGTGTCGCCGTCAGGCTCGACCGAAGAGGCGGCTTCGTCGTCGTCCTCGTCATCGGCGTCATCAGCGTCGACGTCATCGGCGTCGGCGTCCAGTTCGATCGCCACATCCTCGTCGTCGGCCGCCTCGTCGCCGTCGCCATCACCGGCGCCGAAGAATTCGGTGGTGTCGATGACGTTGCCGTCGGTGTCGGTGACGGTGGCCGCCTCGACCACGGCGGCGACGGTGAGGCCGCGACGGACGTCGGCGAACATGGCCGGCAGCTGGTTGTTCTGCTGCAGGAGCTGGATCAGCTGCTGGGGCTCGATGCCGTACTGACGCGACATCAGCACCAGGCGCTCACTGATGTCGTTCTGGCCGACCTGGATATCCAGATCATCGGCGATGGCGTCCATCAGGAGCTGCGTCTTGATGGCCTTCTCGGCATTGGACTTGGTGTCGGCGTCGAATTCCTCGCGCGAGCTGCCCTGCTCCTTGAGCATGTCCTCGAAGCGCTTCTCGTCGTGGTCGAGGCCGTGGATCGCGTTGTGCAGGGTCTCGTCGATCTGCGCCTGCACGATCTTCTCCGGCAGCGGCACCTCGACCTGCTCCAGCAGCGCCTCCAGGGCGGCGTCGCGGATCTTCTCGGCCTGCTGGATGCTCTTGAACCTCTTCACCTGGTCGGTGAGGTTCTCCTTGAGCTCGTCGATGGTGTCGAACTCGCTGGCCAGCTGGGCGAACTCATCGTCGGCCTCGGGCAGCTCACGCTCTTTGACGGAGCCGACCGTGACGGTGACCTCGGCGGCTTCGCCGGAGCGGGGCCCGGCCACCAGGTTCGCGGTGAACGTCTTGGACTCGCCCGTCGACAAGCCGATGAGCGCGTCGTCGAGGCCGTCGATCAGCTGACCGGAGCCGACCTCGTGGGACAGGCCCTCGGTCTTGGCCTCCTCGACGTCTTCGCCGTCAACGGTGGCCGACAGGTCGATCGACACGAAGTCGCCGTCGGCAACGGGGCGTTCGACACCGGTGAGGGTGCCGAACCGGGCGCGCAACGACTGCAGCTCGTTGTCGACGTCCTCGTCCTTGATCTCGATCGGGTCGACGGTGATCTTCAGCGTCGACAGATCAGGGAGCGTGATCTCGGGGCGGATGTCGACCTCGGCGGTGAAGACGAGTTGCTCGCCGTCCTCGATCTTGGTGATCTCGATGTCGGGCTGGCCCAGCGGCTTGACCTCGGTGCTGGTCACGGCCTCGGTGTAGCGGGCGGGCAGGGCGTCGTTGACGACCTGTTCGAGCACGGCGCCGCGGCCGATGCGGGCTTCCAGCAGTTTGCGGGGGGCCTTGCCCGGGCGGAAGCCGGGTAGCCGGATCTGCTTGGCGAGCTGCTTGAACGCGCGATCGAAATCGGGCTCGAGCTCCTCGAAGGGCACCTCAACATTGAGGCGCACCCGGGTGGGGCTCAGCTGCTCGACGGTGCTCTTCACTGCGGTACTCCTGTTGTTGAACGTCTTCTCTGGGTGGGTGCTGCTTGTCGGGGTGACAGGATTTGAACCTGCGGCCTTCCGCTCCCAAAGCGGATGCGCTA